>JBKPSV010000237.1:0-32290 GCA_046735215.1 Pseudomonadota bacterium
GGGCGGCACCGAACGCGCGGTCAGCCAGGCGAGCGACAAGATCGACAGCAGCCGGAATGGATGCAGCCCTGTCTTGTCCTCGGTGATGACAAAGCGGATCACGGGCGACGGCATGGCGGCCAGGATGCGCGGGTGCGTATCGATCACCCATATCACCACAACGCCGGCGAGCAGAATGAGCACCGACGCCACATCGATCGGCCACCGCACGCGGGGCATCTTCGGCGGTGCGTAGGAGAGGATGGCGCCGATCATGAACAGGAACTGCCAGGCGAATGGATTGAAGTACCATCCCTCGCCGGTCCATGCCGGCATGTTGATGCCGGTGACCCGCACCAACACGTACCCGGCGAATGATGTAAAGAACAGCAGCAGCGGCTGACGCAGCAGCGGCAGCGCAATCACGAACATCAGCAGCAACGCGACATACAGCGGCAAGATGTTCAGCAGGTTGGGCTGAAAGCGCAGAAGCAAAGCCTCGAGCATCGCGCGGTACGGCGCATCAGCCAGCACGTCGAGCCTTGTCTCTTCCAGATAGAACACGCGATCAAGCGCTGCGGCCGAATACGCCACCTGCGCAGTGTACACCACGAACAGGAAGATATGGGCGATGTACAGTGTCCAGGTGCGCCGCAGCGTATCGGCCGCCGCATACAGATAGCCCTGTCGATCCATCACAGAACCATAGGCGAGGCCGGCGCCGAAGCCCGCAAGGAACACAAAGACCTCGGTTGCGTCGCACATGGCGAAGTTGCGCAGGCTGTAATCGCCCAGCACGTCACCAGGAATATGGTCGGTGTAGATCCACCACAGCGCCAGGCCGCGAAAGAAGTCCACACGCAGATCGCGTCCGCGGCTACTGCGAATGAGGCTCATGCCACCCCCTCCGCGTCCGTATGTGGTGCGGCCCGCCTAGCCTACAACGAACGCGCAATTGCCTCCACATCGACGGCAGCCGGCGCGTTCGGATGGCGGGACAGCAACAGCGTCTGCCGGCGGATTGCATCGCGCACGCGTTCGTCGCGTCGGATTACCCCGGCGAGAGCGGGCGCGCGGCCGAGGAAGGTTTGGCACGCACGCTCCAGCGTGGCGAAGGTGCGCTCGCCAGCCGTGCGCGTCGCAGCCTGATTCACGACGATGCGAGCGTTACCGTCCGGCCGGTCTGTGGCGTGAAGCTTCAGCACTGCATAGGCGTCGGTTAGGCTTGTCGGCTCTTCGGTGGCCAGCACCAGTAACCGGTCGGCCCAGGCAGACATCCGACGTACCGACCGCTCCAATCCAGCACCGAGATCCAGCAGGACGACATCATAGCGTGCTGCTTCGAGCTGCAACGCTGCCAGCGTTCGCTCCAGTGCCGCTGCATCGATCGCGGACAGCAGGCCGGATCCCGACCGTCCCGCAACGATGTCGAAGCCGCCGTCGGCGCAGCGCAGGGTCGCATCTGCGACCGTGGCTTTCCCGCTGATGACAGTCGCCAGGTCCAACCGTGGCGTCAGGCCCAGCTGGATATCGACATTCGCCAGACCGAGATCGGCATCGAACAACATCGTGCGGCGCCCCAGCCGCGCCAGCGCATGCGCCAGCGTAATCGCGAACCAGGTCTTGCCGACACCGCCCTTGCCTGAAGCGATTGCAATTGTTTGGCCATGCGCCATCACGAAACTCCGCTGAGCAGCCGCGCCGCAAGCCAGGCAGGGGTGATCGGCAGCAAACCATCTGCCGCACCGGGGCCGATTCCAGCCTCGGTCAGTGCCAGCCCGACGCCGGCTGCCGCCAGGATGCCCCCCAGTCGTCGGGCGAGGTCGAGCTTCGTCGCGACCAGCAGGCGTGCCCCGGCCGCCGCATGGACATGAGCGACATCCGCCGCTTCCGCCGGGTCCAGCCCCCCGCTCAGAACCAGAACCGTCGCTGCATTGGCAGTGTCGGCAAGTGCCAATAATTCGTCGATCCGGCCAGGGTCAAACGCATCGCATCTCGGACTGTCGATCAGCACGGGTGTATCCGGCTCGCGTCGGGTCAGCGCGCGACCGACGGTGACGGGATGGCAGGCAACGATCAGACTGATGCCGAGGAGCTTGGTGAAGGCGGCGAGTTGCTCGGTCGCGCCGGCCCGTTTGCCGTCCGCGGTGATCACCAGCGGCTTGATGCCCGACATCACCAGCCTGGTCGCAAGTCGAGCGACGGTCAGTGTCTTGCCGGTGCCGGGCGGCCCCGCGATCAGCAAGGGTCGCTCATCCAGCGGCAGACCCGCGAAACCTAGAGCCTCAGCAAGGGTGATTGCCAGATCGCCCCGTTGAAGATGGCTGCGAAGCGGAGTTGGAACCCCGTGGAAATCCAACGCCGCGACAAGCGCGGGGTCTGCGGACAGGAGTGGCGAAGGCGGTTCTTCCTCCGGTTCCAGGGCGGCCGTCACCTCGACGCCATTGCCAAGCCGCTGGGTCGCCAGGATCAGCGCATCCTCGCCCAGCTCCGCTCGCACTCGCGCCATGGCCTGTGCCATGCCGGAGGCGCGGTAGCGCTTTAGTCGCATGGCGACACCCGGAGGCTCATATCGTGCCTACGGTGCGGATGCGTGCCCGCGGATGAATTTCAACCTGTGCAAGCACGGGAGTGCTCGGCCTGATCCGCTCGACGATGGCGCGTACGTGGCTGCGAATACCGCCGGAGGTCAGCAGCACCGGGGTCTCGCCCGTGGTCGCTGCCGCGTCCAGCGTGCTTCGCAGCTTTTGCATGAACTCCTGCAGTTGCGAGGGCGCCATGGCAAGCTGGCGATCCTCGGCTGGCCCCGACAGCGCCTCTGCAAACGCTGCCTCCCACTCTGCTGACAGCGTAACAAGAGGTATATAGCCACCTGGACCGGTGTAGCTGTCGCTTATCTGGCGTGCCAGCCGCGCCCGCACGTGAGCGACGATGGTTGCGATGGCACGGCTCGCGCCGCCACACGCTTCCTGGGTGCCTTCTAGGATCGTCGGCAGGTCACGAATGGAAATTCGCTCAGCGAGCAGGCTCTGCAGCACGCGCTGCACGCCCCCCACGGTAATCTGCGAAGGAATCAGATCGGCGACCAATCTCTGCTGCTCGCGCGGTTGCTCGTCCAGCAACTTCTGCGTCTCCGCGTAGGACAGAAGCTCGGACATGTTCTCGCGAACCACCTCGGTCAGGTGCGTTGTAAGCACGCTGGCCGGGTCGACCACCGTGCAGCCGCGGAACAATGCTTCTTCCTTATTCGACGGATCGATCCATAGGGCAGGCAGACCGAATGCGGGTTCGCGGGTCTGCTCGCCCTGCACGGGCGGTGCACCACCTTTCGGGTCCATTACCAGCAACATTGTGGGACGCAGCTCGCCGCCCCCCGCTTCGATCTCCTTGATGCGGATCGAGTAGTTGTTGGCGCCGAGAGCCATGTTGTCCTGGATGCGCACCGGCGGCAGCACGAAGCCCATTTCCGTGGCGATCGAGCGCCGCAGCCCCTTGATCTGTTCTGTCAGCCGGGCCGTGTCGCCACCGGCCAACGGCAGCAATCCGTAACCCAGTTCGAGCCGGATCATGTCGATCCGCAGCGCTTCGCTGATCGGCTGCTCGGTGATGACTGGTGGCTCCGGCGTATCCACGGCCGCATCCTCTGGGGCCTTGTGGCGCAACCACGCGCCTGTACCTGCCAGTCCGGCGAGCGCCATGAAGGGCAGCGTCGGCAGGCCAGGCAGCAGCGCCAGCAGCCCTGCCGCGCCCGCTGCCATAGCGAGCGGCTTTGGGCTGCTGCCCAATTGCCGGATCAGTGCGACATCCGCGGTGCCCTCGATGCCGCCCTTGGTGACAACGATGCCGGCAGCGGTCGAGACCAGCAGGGCTGGTATTTGCGAGACCAGACCGTCGCCGGCAGTCAGGGTGGTGAAGGTGGCAGCCGCATCGGCAAAGGACATACCGTGCCGCATCAGCCCGATCGTCAGACCGCCCAGGATGTTGATCATGGTGATGATCAACGCCGCAATGGCGTCTCCGCGCACAAACTTCGCCGCACCGTCCATGGCCCCGTAGAAGCCACTCTCGGCTTCCAGTTCCTTGCGTCGGCAACGCGCTTCCTTGTCGTCGATTATGCCGGAGGAGAGATCGGCATCGATCGCCATCTGCTTGCCGGGCATCGCATCCAGGCTGAACCGCGCGGCGACCTCGGCGATGCGGCCGGAACCCTTGGTGATGACCATGAAGTTCACCACCAGCAGGATCGCGAAGATGATCAGTCCGATCAGTACGTCCCCGCCCATCAGGAAGCCGCCGAACGCGGCCACCACGTGCCCAGCCGCAAGCGGGCCTTCATTGCCGTGCGACAGGATCAGGCGGGTGACCGCCACGTTCAGCGACAGGCGAAGCAGAGTGGTGAGCAGCAGCAGCGTCGGGAACGAGGAAAAATCGAGCGGGCGGTTCAGGAACAACGCGACCATCAAGACCAACACGCCCGCCGTGATCGAAAGCGCCAGCCCAAGGTCCAGCAAGATGGTAGGCAGCGGCAGTATCAGCACGGACAGCAGGGCCACGACGCCGATGGCAAGGCCGACATCGCTACCAGGCGCGAACTGGCGGATGCGACCGGTCAGCGCAGGGAGCATACTCTTAGTAGCAACGGCGTCAGCCATGGCCTCGGCCCTAGGCCGCCACCCCCGCGGCCGGCGGGGGCACGGCGACGCCCTGTGCGGCGTAATCACGCAACTTGTTCCGCAAGGCGCGGATCGAGATGCCGAGGATGGTTGCGGCGTGCGTCCGGTTGCCGAGAGTGTGTCCCAGCGTCTCGATGATCAGGTCACGCTCCACCTCCTCCACGCGCCGACCGACCAGTGAGGCAATGCCACCGCCCGCGCCAGCCGAGTGTACGGCCGGCGCAGGCGGCCCGAGTTCGATGGCCTCGATCCCGATTAGATCCCCGTCAGCGAGCAGCACGGCGCGATGGATGGCATTTTCCAGTTCGCGCACGTTGCCGCGCCATGAATGCGAACTGAGCCGCAGTAGGGCCTCACGCGACAATGGGCGATACGGCATTCCGTTCACCTCCGCGTAGCGACGCGCGAAGTGCTCGGCCAGCGCCGCGATATCGCCAGGCCGTTCACGCAGCGGCGGAATACGCAGCGACACCACGTTCAGCCTAAAATACAGATCTTCACGAAACGTACCTCGTTGTACTTCTGCCGGCAGATCGCGATTGGTGGTTGCGAGTATCCTGACATTGACTTTGACCGGTGCCGCGCCGCCCAGTCGGTCGATCTCCCTCTCCTGCAATGCGCGCAGCAGCTTAGCCTGCAACCGCGCATCCATCTCGCTGATCTCATCAAGCAGCAGCGTGCCGCCATCTGCCGCTTCGAACTTGCCGATCCGACGCGCGACAGCACCCGAGAACGCACCCTTCTCATGTCCGAACAACTCCGACTCCAGCAGATTGTCCGGAATAGCCGCGCAGTTCAGGGCGACGAATGGACCTGCGGCACGGCGCGACCTGTTGTGGATATGCCGCGCCAGCACTTCCTTGCCGGTGCCAGACTCACCGGTGATCAGTACCGATGCTTCCGACTTCGCTACCTGCTCAGCGCGTCCTACCGTCCCCTGCATGACCGCATCTCGCACCACCATCGCATGGGTCTCGCCCGCGGCGGCCTGCAGGATGGCAGCGATCAGGTCGGGATCCGGCGGCAGCGGCAGAAACTCGCGCGCACCATCGCGGATGGCACGCGCTGCCGAGTCCGGGTCGTCTCCGGTGCCACAGGCCACCACCGGCACGGCCATGCGCTCGGCGGCCAGTGCCCGCACGACCGCACCGACGTCGTGGAGGATATCGCACAACACCAGATCGACACGGGCATCGGTCCGCAACCACGCCAGCGCGGCATCCACATCGTCCGCCTGCTCCAGCTTGACGCCGCGTGCGATGGCGATCCGGGCCGCCTGGCCCAATTCGCCGGCCAGAGATCCAATGATAAGGACGCGCATTGCGGCTACCCGGCGCGATCCGTCTTGACGATTTCCGTCATCGTGACGCCGAGACGGCTGTCGTCCACCATGACCACCTCTCCGCGTGCAACGAGGCGGTTGTTCACGTATATGTCGATGGCTTCGCCCAGCTTGCGATCCAGTTCCACAACCGCTCCACGACCCAGCTTCAGCAACTGGCTCACTTGCATCGTGGACTTGCCAAGGACCGCGCTGACCGTGACGGGGATGTCGTAGACCGCCTCAAGTTCGCGGACGCCCCGCGGGGCGTTGGCCTCGGTATTCGACGCCATGCCGTCTGCAAGCTCTGCGAGTTCCATGTCAGTCGCCATCGACCATCTCCTTAACCCTGGCATCCACCCGCAGCAGTCCGGCTGGCGCTAGAACGTCGGCCACCTGCTGCCAGAGCGCATCGACGTCGCGCGCTGCCGACCCGTTCCGCCAGGTGATCCGTACATCGCCGGGCGGCATCGCCTCGGCAATCACTGTCTCGATACGCGCCCTGAGGTCGGGATCCATCTGGCCGATCTCACGAGAGATGGCTGCCGTGGTGTCCGAATGGGCGCGGATGGTGATCATTGGCTCTTGCGTCAGCGCGGGCAGCACACTGCGGACGATCGCGCGCGCCTCCAAGTTTCCGTAATGCGCCGAGAGAGCAGGGAAGGTGGCTGCGAGACTTTCCAGCAGCAGCCGCGCGATGGACTCGGCCTGCTGTTCCGATTGCATCATGGCTGCTTCGGATTCGGCGCGCAGCTGCGTGGCAATCTGCGCGATCGCATCCTTCGTCGATGCCGCATCTGCCGCGGCCGCCTCCAGCAGTCCGGCCTCATGCCCCTCGCGCCAGGCTGCTTCCCGCGCCGCCGCCAATTCGTCCGCAGAGAACACCGGCTCGACCACCTTTGGTGTGGGAGCCGTTTCCGGCAGATCGAAGTCTTCAGCAAACAAGCTGCCGTAGCGTTTTGCGTGTGGAGATCTGCCCATCTAGTAGACCAGTTCCTCGTCTTTGCTTTCAGCTATCTCGATCGCACCCTGCGCGGCCAACTCCTTGGCTAGTCCGACGATGCCGGCCTGCGCCTCGTCCACGTCGCGCAACCGGACTGGACCAAGGGCCTCCATGTCATCCTTGAGAATTTTCGCGGCGCGATCTGACATATTCTTGAAGAACATATCGCGCAGCTTCTCCGATGCACCCTTCAGCGCCACCGGCAGCTTGTCCTTCTCGATCGCTCTCAGCAGCACCTGCACGGCTTGCGGCGTCAACCGGTTCAAGTCATCAAAGGTGAACATCAGTGCCTTGATGCGCTCGGCTGATTCGCGGTTCCGCTCCTCCAGCGACGCGATGAAACGGGTCTCCGACTGACGATCGAGATTGTTGAAGATGTCAGCCATCATCTCGTGCGAGTCGCGCCGCGTGCTGCGGGCCAGGTTGGACATGAATTCGGATCGCAAAGTGCGCTCGACGCCGTCCAGAACATCCTTTTGTACGCTTTCCATGCGCAGCATGCGCATCACCACTTCCATGGCGAAGGAATCCGGCAGCAGCGTCAGCACGCGCGCCGCATGCTCGGGGCGAACCTTGGAAAGCACCACTGCCACGGTCTGCGGGTATTCATTCTTCAGGTAATTTGCCAGCACGGCTTCGTGCACGTTGCCAAGCTTGTCCCACATGGTCCGCCCGGCTGGGCCGCGGATTTCGTCCATGATCTGCGCAGCGCGCTCGCGCGGCAGCGATTTCTGCAGCAACCGTTCGGTGCTTTCAAAACTGCCGACCAGGTTGCCGGCGGCTCCCATGTGCTCGACGAAATCGACGCACAGTCGCTCCACCACCTCTGACCGTACGGCACCGAGTTGCGACATCGCCGAGGAGAGATCCTTGATCTCGTCCTCGTGCATCATGGAAAAGAGCCGCGTGCACTGCTCTTCGCCGAGTGCCAGCATCAGGATCGCCGCCTTTTGCGAACCTGTGATGCCGCGGTAGTCTTCTGACTTCAGCACCTCAGTTGCTCTCCTGTACCATCCACCCGCGCATGATCGACAGCGTCTCTTCGGGGTGCTTTTCAACCAGTTCGCCGATACGGCGCAGCGAAGAGGCGCGCATCTGGCCCTCGACCTGCGCGATGTTCACCATGCTTTCGTCTTCTATCAGAGCAGGTGACGCTCCGGCGGCGATGGCGTGCGCTGCGGGAGCAGGCAGCGCAGTTCCCATCGGCCCTGCGAGTGAGGAGAGCGCTGCACCTCCTGGACCGGCGATAGCCACCGGCGTGACCGAGGTGATCCGCAGCACCATCGGGCGCAGCACAACCAGCAGCGTCAGCACGCCGATCACGCCGAACAGCGCGGTCTGGGCCAGATGGAGCAGGTCAGCCTTCTCGAGTTGGAGACCAAGGATGCCGCGGTTGTCAGCGATTGTCGCAAGATCGTCCGCGGTGAAGCGGATGCTCACCACCTCTACGTGGTCACCGCGTTTCTCGTCGTAGCCGATTGCGCTCTTCACCAGGCTGGTGATGCGATCGAGATCTTCCGTTGAGCGTGGCTGCCAGGCCTGCTTGCCATCGGCACCCACGTTGTTGGTTCCGTCTATCATCACAGCCAGGCTGATGCGTTCGATCTGTGGCTGCTCGCGGATCAAGGTGCGGATCGTCTTGCTGACTTCATAGTTCGTGGTGGTTTCCTGCCGTCCCTCTTGCGAGCCTGCGCCCTCGTGGCCGGCATCGGCGTTCGGCAGGTTGTTCTGGACCGTGACCGCATTGTTGGCCTCGGTACTCTTTGATGTACTGTTGACCTCCTGCGTGCTGCGCGTCACCTGACCGTCAGGATCGAAGCGCTCTTCGGTTTGGTTCAACCGATCGAAGCTCATGCGCACCGCAGCTTCCGCGCGCACGTGCCCTGCACCGACACTGTGCTCCAGCATCTCCTCGACGGCACGAGAGAGCCGTTGCTCGGTGGCCAGGCGCACCTCTTCGGTCGAGAGTGCCGTCGCAGTCGGACCCACCGGTTCCCCGGCACGCGCCAGAAGGTTGCCGCTGGTATCCGCGATGGCGATGTTTTGCGGCCGCAATCCCGGTACCGCAGCGGCGACGAGGTTCAAGATCGCCTGAATGCTCTGCTTGTCCAGCCGCCCCACGCCAGCCATGGTGAGCATGACGCTGGCCTGTGCATCCTGCCGATCGCGGGCGAACGGCTCGCGACGCGGCAGCACCAGGTGGACACGGGCAGCGCGTATTCCGCGCATGGCGCGGATTGTGCGGGCGATCTCGCCTTCCAGCGCGCGTGTTTCGTTGATCTTCTGCTGGAACTCGGTGGCGGCGATCCCATCGGATCGGTCGAAGATCTCGTAGCCGATCGATCCGCCGGTGGGCAGGCCCTCGCGGGCGAGGTTGAGCCGCGCCTCGGCGACCTGCTCGGCGGGCACCAATATCTGGCTGCCATTGCCGGCGATGCGATACTGGATGTGACGACGCGCAAGTTGGTCCACGACCTGGCCGGAGTCGCGCAGGTCCAGGTCGCCGTACAGCAGCGCCATCGGCTGTGTACCACCATGGAGCACCATGAGCGCCAGCATTCCAAGCATGCCGAGTGCAACAGCACCCATTGCGGCGAGGCGGGCGGGCCCCAAGGCGCGCAGCCCTTCCAGGAGCGCCTTCATCGTCGGTTACCCCTGTACCCGCAACCCGGGCACGTCATCGTTCGATGCGAAAATGACTCGTCGGGTTTATTTTGCCGTTAACGACGCGGCACATTGTGCCGGGTCCGGCTGGAGCGTTGCGCATCAGCCGCGGGTGGCTGCAACATTGCTGCAATACGGGCCGACAAAGGGGCAGGGTCAATGAAGTCCAGTAGGATGACGACCTATATTCTCGTGGCGATGCTGCTGGGCATCGCCGCCGGCGGGCTGATCCATGACCACTATCCGAACCCGGCCACGCAAAAGCTGATTGCAGGCTACATCTCGTTCGGCAGCACGATCTTCCTGCGCCTGATCAAGATGATCATCGGCCCGCTGGTGTTCTCGACACTGGTGGTGGGCATCGGCCATATGGCCGATGCCGGCACCGTCGGACGCGTTGGCGGGAAGTCCATGCTGTGGTTCATCAGCGCGTCCGTCGTATCGCTGGCCCTCGGGCTCGTGCTGGTGAATCTGTTCGAGCCCGGTCTCGGCGTCCACAAGGTCGCGAATGGCGTCAGTTCCGGCATCGATTCTCACGCAATGACGCTTGACGGCTTCATCAAGCATGTCTTCCCGGATTCCGCGGTGCGTCCGATGGTGGACAACGAGATCCTGCAGATCGTGGTCTTCTCCATCTTGTTCGGTATCGCCTGCACCGCCATGGGTGAACGATCAAAGCTGTTGCTTGATGGCATCGAGGGTCTGTCGCACGTGATCCTGCGCGTGACCGGCTACGTCATGCTGCTGGCGCCGATCGCCGTATTCTGCGCCATCGCGGCCACCATCTCCACCAATGGCCTGGGCATTCTGGTGAACTATGCAAAGTTCATGGGTGAGTTCTATCTCGGTCTGCTCTGCCTGTGGCTGGTGCTGATCATTGTCGGCTTCCTGCTGCTTGGCCCCAGTGTCAGGCGGCTGATTGTGCTGATGCGTGAACCATTCCTGCTGGCTTTCTCGACGGCAAGTTCAGAGGCCGCCTATCCGAAGATGCTGGAGCAGCTGGCGAAGTTCCCCGTCTCCCGCAACATCTCCAGCTTTGTGCTGCCATTGGGCTATTCTTTCAATCTCGATGGCACGATGATGTACTGCACATTCGCCAGCGTGTTCATCGCCCAGGCCTACGATATACCGCTGACCTTCGGCACGCAGGTCGCCATGCTGCTGACACTGATGCTGACCAGCAAGGGCGTTGCCGGCGTGCCACGGGCGTCGCTGGTGGTGATTGCGGCTACCCTCAGCCAGTTCAACCTGCCGGAGGAAGGACTGCTGCTGATCCTTGGCATCGACACGTTCCTCGACATGGGCCGCTCCGCGACCAACGTCATCGGCAACTCGCTTGCGACGGCGGTGGTGGCAAAGTGGGAGGGGCAGTTGGTCAGCGATGTCGATACCGCCGCCATGATCGAGGAGATGGAAGTGGAGCCGGTATGAACCGGATGCCCACCATCGCACTGCTGACGGTGGCCGCAGGTCTCACCGGCGGCAGCGCGCTGGCGGAAGAGGGCGCACTGCTCTCTGGCACACTGCAGATAATCAATGACCGGGGTACCATACTGATTGGCTACCGGGAGAGCTCGCTGCCGTTTTCATTCTTAAACAGGGCCGGGCAACCGATCGGCTTCTCACTGGACATCTGTCACGGCATTGCCGAAGACGCCGCGCGCATGCTGAACCGAGAGCTGTTGGAACCTGATGCGCCGATTTGGCAGGCCGGCGTGCGGATTGTCTATGTGCCGGTCGCCGCCGATCAGCGGCTGCCGATGGTCGTGTCGGGCGCGGTCGATCTGGAATGCGGCTCGACGACGGCCAACGCCGAACGTGCGCGGCAGGTGGCATTCTCGCCGGTGTTCTTCCTGAGCGGAACGAAGCTGATGGTGCCCCTCGGTCCCTCCGGCGCTGCACGGATCAATTCGTACCATGATCTCGCCGGACGAACTGTAGCGGTCAGTGCCGGCACCACCAATGCCGAGGTGATGCACCATCTGGCCGATAAAGCGACGCCGGCCATTTCGGTGATGGAGCTGCCGACCCTTTCTGCCGCCTATGATACGTTGGCGGCCGGCAAGACCGATGCCTTTGCATCGGACGACATTCTCCTGGCCGGTTTCCTCGCCACCCAGCCCGGTGGCCACCGCTTTGGCATCGTCGGCGACTATCTGTCATTCGAACCGTATGCGATCACGTTGCGCCGAGACGACCCGGCGTTTGGCGATCTGGTCAGATCTTCGTTTGCCCGTATGGCAAGCGAAGGCACGCTCGGTCGCCTGTATGCGCGGTGGCTGCTGAATCGGCTGCCGACGGGTGAGACACTCGGGGTTCCTATGAGCCCTTACCTGTCGGAGATGTATCGAGCACTCGGCCAACCGGACTGAGCGTCTTACTGCTGGATAAGCCGAGAAGATCTCATCGGGAAACTTGTGGCTTCCGTCCATCCACTTATAGGGTGCAGCGTTGCGGTACTTGTTTCCGTGATGCGGTCGTTGACGTTTGTAGCGACCTGACCGAAAGACAAAATCTCGTCGGGCATTTCGCCAGAGTTGCCGAACGTGGAACGGCCTCGATGCTCAAACCGCTTCCGACCCTGACCGACAGGCAACGCGTAACGTTGATCCTGATGAAAACGTGTCTCGACCGCCCATACTGCAATGAAGGCTGGCCTGCGCTATCCAGCCGTGCTTTATCGCCGTCGCACTAGCGTAAGGACTCGCATACATGCGTATTGCGATGATCGGTGGCGGCTATGTCGGCCTGGTCTCCGGCGCCTGCTTCGCCGAGTTCGGCACTGAAGTCACAGTGGTCGAGGTCGATCCCGACAAGCTGGCAGCCCTGCACGAGGGCCACATGCCGATCTACGAACCGGGCCTGGACAAGGTGGTGGCGGAAAACGTCGCTGCCGGCCGGCTCACCTTCACCGCCGATCTCGCGTCCGCGGTTCGCGGTGCTGAGGCGGTGTTCATCGCGGTCGGCACGCCGACCCGTCGCGGTGATGGCCACGCTGACCTGTCCTATGTGTTCGCCGCCGCCGAGAAGGTCGCCTTGGCGCTGAGCGGATATACAGTGATTGTGACAAAATCCACGGTTCCTGTCGGCACCAGCCGCCGCATCGCCGAGATCGCACGCGCCGCGCGCCCCGACCTCGAGTTCGACGTCGCCTCCAATCCGGAGTTCCTGCGCGAAGGCAACGCGATCGGCGACTTCATGCGGCCGGATCGCGTGGTGATCGGCACTGAAAGCGAGCGCGCGCGGGAAGTGCTGCGGCGGCTGTATCGCCCGCTCTATCTGATCGAGGCGCCGATCGTGTTCACCGGAATCGAGACGGCCGAGTTGACCAAGTATGCGGCCAATGCATTCCTGGCAATGAAGGTCACCTTCATCAATGAGATGGCGGATCTGTGCGAGAAGGTCGGAGCCGATGTGCACGACGTGGCACGTGGCATCGGGCTTGATGGCCGCATCGGTCGCAAGTTCCTGCACCCTGGCCCCGGCTACGGCGGATCGTGTTTTCCCAAGGACACGCTGGCGCTGATGCGCACCGCACAGGACTATGATGCGCCATCGCGACTGGTGGAGACCACCGTCGCCGTGAATGAGGCGCGCAAGTCGCATATGGCCATGCGGGTGATCGTCGCCTGTGGTGGCTCGGTGCGCGGCAAGACAGTGGCGGTGCTCGGCCTGACGTTCAAGCCGGAAACCGACGACATGCGCGACGCGCCATCATTGTCGATCGTCGCGCGCCTGGTGGGCGACGGCGCGAAGATCCGTGCGTTCGATCCCGAGGGCATGCAGCAGGCGAGGCTCGTGCTGCCCGAGTGTGTGACCTATTGTCGGGATGCCTTCGATGCCGCACGGGATGCGGATGCACTGGTGCTGATCACCGAATGGAATCAATTTCGTGCGCTCAGTCCAACCCGGCTGGGAGAGGCCATGCGCGGGCGGGTAGTGGTCGATCTGCGCAACGTCTATGATCCCGTCGCGATGCGGCAGGCGGGATTCGACTACCATTGCGTCGGCAGGCCGGGCAGCACGTAACGTTAGCGGCTTATCAACAGGTACCACCTAGCATCGGCAGTTAGTGCTGACTGGCTGTGCAAGCCCTGCTGAAGCGTCGTTGCGGCCAAAGTGGTAACCTGAACGCCGGAACCGCCTGGACATCTCGCTCAGCGCTGGTTGATCGGGCGTTGTTAAATGGACCTCACAGTCTGCATCTGCACCCGAGATCGCCCAGCCTACCTGCAGGACTGTCTGCGTGGGCTGCAGCGGCAGACTGTGGGCGACCGGTTCGACATCCTTGTGGTGGACAGCGCATCGCACGCAAGCAACGCGGCGGACCTGACGCGTATCGTCGCCGACATTCTTCCCCATGCCCGGCTCCAGCGTGTCGAGCAGCCGGGGATCAGCTTGGCGCGCAACATTGGCGCGCAGGCGCTGCGCGCAGCAGTTACATCGCCTACATCGACGATGACGCCATTCCTGCGCCCGATTGGGTCGAGCGCATCGCCGCCGCGATCGCCGAGAGAAACCCACCGCCGGCGCTGATCGGTGGTCGCATCGTGCCGCGCTGGGAGGCGCCGCTGCCGGCGTGGTGGCCGCGGCAATTGCGCGGCACGCTGTCGATCATCGAATACGAGGGACAGGGCGAGTACCGCACGCAGGAACTGCCGCCGGGGCTTGAACCGTATGGCGCCAACATCGTGGTGCACGTGCCGTCGCTGCTGGCGCTTGGCGGTTTCGGGCAGCATTGCGGCCGCGACGGCAAAGGCTTGTTGTCGGATGAGGACATACAGCTCGCCTGGCGCATGCAGGCCGCCGGACACTCGGCGCGCTACGACTCGCGAATCGTCGTTGAGCACCAGATTCAGGCGTCGCGTCTGACGCCGGCCTGGCTGTTGTCGCGCCTCTACTGGCAGGGCGTGTCCACCGTGCGCACCCGCCGCCAGCTTGGAAGCGCACGTTCCGTCTGGTGGGAACTGCCTCGCCGCTTCGTGGTGGCGGCCGCGTTCGCGCCGACCGGCTTACTCCCCCGCAGCAGTGATCGATTGCTGGCGTTCCGCTGGCGTCTCGCTTATGCCACCGGCTTCCTGCGCGCTGCCCTCGGCGACGTGCTGGCTACAGGCGGCTAGCTGCGTGCAACTCTACCGCTGGCGCGGCAACGAGCGGAATTTCGGCGACGAACTGAATTGTTTGCTGTGGCCCCGCCTGCTGCCCGACTTCTTTGACGACGACGCGTCCGTCCTGTTTCTCGGCATCGGCTCGGTGCTCGACGCGCGCCACCCGGCCGGTGCTGTCAAGCTGGTCGCCGGTGCCGGGTATGGTGGCTACGAGAGCAGTCCGACGCTGGATGCGCGCTGGGTCATTCACTGGGTCCGCGGCCCGCGGACTGCGCGGGTCCTGTGTCTGCCCATCACCTATGGCCTGGGGGATCCGGCCATGCTGCTGGCCTCTCCACCTGCAGACGGCGGACGGGCAATCGGTTTCATGCCGCATTTCGAGAGCCTCGGTCGCGGCGCCTGGGCCGAGGCAGCGCGCGGCGCCGGCATGACCTTGATCGATCCACGCGATGATCCGGACGCGATCATTGCGGCGATTGGTGGCTGTCGGCTGTTGCTGAGCGAGGCCATGCACGGGGCCATCGTGGCCGATGCAATGCGTGTGCCCTGGGTCGCCTTGCGTCCGCTGGTCGCTCTCCATCGCGCGAAGTGGCAGGACTGGGCTGACACGCTTGGCCTTGCAGTTCGATTCCGGCCGCTTCCGCCTTCATCGCTCGTCGAACGCCTCCACGCGTGGAACCTGGCGAAGACGCACGCTGGTCGCCGTCTGCTCGTGAGAGCGCAGCCCAAGCTGGACGGTGTGGCCCGACGGTGCTTTGTCGAGCGGGCGGCGCGTGCCCTGGCCGTCGCCGGCCGCGCCGAACCACAGCTTTCCGACGCGACTGCGCTGGACCGCAGTCGTTGCCGCATGCTCGAGCGGCTCGACGCGCTGCGACGCGACCCATTTCGGGACGGCGCTTCTGCCTTGCACGGCGCCGGTAATTCCGCCTACCACGGGTGATTAACGTCAGGTCGCCCTGCCGCGCATGTCCCGTTACCCCGATCTAGCGAACACCGATCTGCTGGAGCGTATTCCGCTGACAGCCCAGACCGTGCTCGATGTGGGCTGCAACGGCGGCGCGCTGGGCATGGCCTATCGGCGATTGAATCCCCGCGCCCTGCTGCTTGGCATCGAGCCCGACCCGACCGTAGCGGACCTGGCGGCGCAACGGCTCGACCGTGTGGCCGCGGTGGATGTCGAGCAGAACCCGCTGCCGTTCGATCTGGACCGGCCGATCGACTGCATCCTCTACGGCGACGTACTCGAGCATCTGCGTGATCCATGGGCCGTGCTGCGCCGGCATGCCGAGGCGCTGAGCGACGATGGCACCATGGTCATCTGCGTGCCGAACGTGAGCCACTGGAGCTTTGTCGATCGACTGCTGCGCGGGACCTGGAAATATGAGCCACACGGCCTGCTGGATCAGACGCATCTGCGCTGGTTCAGCCTCGACAGCATGCGTGAGGGCCTGGAGGCGGCGGGACTGTTGCCGCACGACGTCAGCCCGCGCGTATTCGATCCGGAAAATGCGAAAGCTTTCGCCGCTGCGATTGCGCCTGCGTTGCGCAACCTTGGCGTCGATCCGGCGGCCTATGCGCAGCGCGCAGCACCGCTGCAGTATGTCTGGCGTGCGGTAAAGCGACCGCGGTCGATGCTGTCGGTTGCTTCCAGCATGCTGGCACCTGTCGGCGGCGTTTCGCATGTGCGCGTCGTGTATCCGATGCAGGCGCTGCGTAGCGATCCCGGCGTGCTGACCCAGATCGGCGTGTCGGAGATCACCGCCCCGGCTCGCGATACACCGCACATTTTTATCCTGCATCGCCCGCTGCTGTCCGGCGAGCGAGGGGCTCAGGTAATCAGCAAGCTGCTGTCCCAGGGCTGGGTGATCGTCACCGAGTTCGACGACCATCCCGACCATTTCGGTATGCTGGATGCCGAGGATCAACTGGCGTTCCGAGGGGTTCACGCGGTCCAGGTGAGCACCCCGGCGCTTGCCAGCGTGCTGCGAACGCGCAACCCAGAGGTCGCGGTTTTTCCCAATGCGATCCGCGCCTTGCCGGAACTGCGCAACTTCCTTGATCCGCAGGTCCTGACGCTATTCTTCGGCGCGCTGAACCGCGAGCGTGACTGGGCACCGCTGATGCCGGTGCTGAACGAGATCGCACAGAAGGCGGGCGACCGGCTGCGTTTCTGCGTGGTGCATGACCAGGCGTTTTTCGACGCACTGCACACGCCACACAAGCGGTTCACCCCGACCTGCGACCATGAAACCTACATGACGCTGCTCGGCCAATGCGAGATCTCGCTGATGCCGCTGGCCGATACGCCATTCAATCGTGCCAAGTCCGATCTGAAGTTCATCGAGGCCGGCGCCTGCAGGGTGGCGACGGTCGCCAGCCACGTCACGTATGCCGACAGCGTCGAGGATGGCCGCACCGGCCTGCTGTTCCATGATGCCGACGAATTGCGCGATCGTCTGCTGCGCCTGGTGGCCATGCCGGAACTGGCGAGCGCACTCGGCGATGCAGCACGCCAGTATGTCGCCGGCGAGCGCATGCTGGCTTATCAGGTGAGCCAGCGGATCGCCTGGTATCGCTCGCTGTGGGCGCGACGCGACGAACTGAACCGCGCATTGCAGGCACGGCTGGCGGATCTTGCGCCGGCCGTTTGATCCTCGCCGCAGCATTGCAACGTCTCGGCCAGGCTGGGAATCGACCTACATAGAGTTTTAACAGCGCCTTGCCATCATGACGCGTTGTGCGGGCGCAAGTTCATATGAACAGCGATGTGGGTCAGCTGCACCCTGACGAGCGACACCGAGTGGATGAACAATCACTCGGCGCGATGCTGATCAATAGCAGGATGATCGCGCTGGCGATGATGCGCGACGGACAAATCACTTTCGCCAATCCTGCGTTTCAGGTGCTGTTCCAATCACCTGACGCGCTGGTCGGTGCAAGGTTCGAGAGTCTTGTCAACAGTGGCCCCGCGGATGGCCTCACCGATGCGCTACTTGCCGCCGAGCAGGCACAAATTCGCTATTTTGGCACGGGCTGGCGATCAGACGGCTCATTCTTCGATTTAGAGCTTTGCCTAGCACCAGCCTTGGTGGACGGCGAGGCCGCCACGATTGCCTTCGCGTAGGATGTGAGCGAGCAGCACAGGGACCGAGAACAGCTTGTCTATCTGGCGTATACGGACTCACTGACCGGCCTGGCTAATCGCGCGCTGCTGACCGACCGCCTGCATCAGACCGTGCGTTCGGCGCGGCGGGAGACCGCACAGTTCGCCCTGCTCATGGCAGACCTCGACGGGTTCAAGCTGGTGAACGACACCTATGGTCATGACGCGGGCGATGCGGCGCTGCGGCTGGTGGGACAGCGGCTGCAGCGCTGTGTGCGCGACAGCGACACATTGGCGCGTCTCGGCGGCGACGAATTCGCGGTTCTGCTGCCGCAGATCCGGAATAGCGAAGGGGCAGCCTTGGTCGCGCAACGGGTGATCGCCGCAATGGTGCAGCCGTTGGAGCTAGGGCCGCATGCTGTCAACATCGGCATCAGCATCGGCCTCGCCACCTGGCCAGAACATGCCGGAACAGTCGATAACCTGCTGCTGGCAGCCGATGCCGCAATGTATCGGGCCAAGCGCTCCGGCAGGAACCGCTTCGAGTGGGCCACGGGTCGCGAGATTACCGAAACCGCGATGCTGCAGCCCAAGACCTGGGTCGCCGCCCACACTGTCGGCGTGCGTGAGCTCGACGATGAGCATGTGCTGCTTGCCCAGACGATCGAGCAACTGTCTGCTGCGCTGAGAGACGGGGCAGAGAAGGAGCAGAGGCTGGCTCAGCTGAGCGCGCTGCTGCGCTGTACTGCCGGCCATTTCGCCAACGAAGAGCGGCTGATGCAGCAATATGGGCTGGAGCAGATCCCGGAACATCGGCGAGAGCACCGTCGCCTGCTGCACGACCTGCGCAACCTGGTGGCAGACGATGCCGAAGGCAGTGTCAGCCTGATCCTGCGCTACCTGCAGGAATGGCTGCTGCGCCATATCGATAGCATGGACAAACAACTCGGCAAGGCGCTGATCGCCAAGGGCTACAGTGACGGCTCGGCCGGTCAGTGTGTCGGGTAGACCCGCGGCCAGGTGATCTCGTTGGGCGGACCCGGCGGGTCCGGCGGGCCCTTCTTGCCGCACGCTGTCAGCATCGTGCAGGCCAGCAGGGCTGCCGCGAGCAGCGCTGGCTTCATGCCAGCGCCGCCTGCCACCGCGCTGCCTGACGTGCCACGTTCGATGGCGCTGTGCCGCCGAAGCTGGTGCGCGAGGCAACGGAAGCTTCGACGGTCAGCACGGAGAACATATCGGCGGTGATGCGCGGTTCCTCGACCTGCATGTCCTCCAAAGCAAGCCCGGCCAGATCGCAGCCCTTCGCCTCGGCTTTCGCCACCAGCCGCCCGGTGATGTGGTGCGCATCGCGGAACGGCAGTTGCAGCACGCGCACGAGCCAATCGGCCATATCGGTTGCCGTGGCAAAGCCGGTGCCGGCGAGTTCGCGCATCCGGGCGGTGTCGGGCGTCATGTCACGCACCATCCCGGCGATTGCCGCCAGCGACAGCGCCCAGGCCTCGGTTGCATCGAACACCGGTTCCTTGTCCTCCTGCATGTCCTTGGCATAGGCGAGCGGCAGACCCTTCATCACGGTCAGCAGTCCGACCAGAGCGCCGGTGATCCGCCCGGTCTTCGCCCGCACCAGTTCGGCGGCGTCCGGATTGCGCTTCTGCGGCATGATCGAACTGCCGGTGGTGAATGCGTCCGACAGTCGGATGAACCGCCATGGTGCAGAGCACCACACGACGATCTCCTCGGCAAAGCGCGACAGGTGCATCGCCGAGATCGCCGCAGCGCCCAGGAACTCCAGCGCGAAGTCGCGATCTGACACGGCATCCAGCGAATTGGTGGTCGGCCGGTCGAAACCCAGTGCCCGCGCCGTCATCGCGCGATCGATCGGAAATGAGGTGCCGGCGAGTGCCGCACTGCCCAAGGGACATTCGTTCAGGCGCCGCCGACAATCCGCAAGGCGGCTTCGATCGCGATCCAGCATCTCCACATAGGCCAGCAGATGATGGCCGAAGGTAACCGGCTGTGCCGTCTGCAGATGAGTGAACCCCGGCATCGGGTCGGCGGCATGCGCAGCGGCGCGATCGGCAAGTGCGCGCATCACATCTGTGATCTGCGCCCCGATCCCGTCGATCGCGTCCCGCACCCAGAGCCGGAAATCGGTCGCCACCTGATCATTGCGGCTGCGCGCAGTATGCAGCCGGCGGCCCGCCTCACCGATGCGCTCGATCAGGCGCGCCTCGATGTTCATGTGGATGTCTTCGAGCGCTGTGTCGAACGGGAAGCGGCCGTTCTCGATCTCGTGCGCGATCGCCGCTAGACCATTGCGGATGGCCTGCTCATCTTGTGGCGTGATGATCCCGACCTTCGCAAGCATGGCCGCATGCGCCAGCGACCCCTGCACATCCTGTCGCCAAAGCTTGCGATCGAAGCCGATGGAGGCATTGATCTCCTGCATCACCACGGATGGCCCGGCGGCGAACCGCGCGCCCCATTGCGGGTTCGCGGCCTCGTTCCGCTTTTCCGGCGTCTCGCTCAAGCGTGCCCCATGCAGCTACTGATGTTGCGCCGGCAGGTTCTGGCGGCGGCCGGGACCCTAGCGGCGGGCCTCTTGGCGCGCAAACCGCGCGCGCAGCAACTGGACGATCTCGCCGGCGCGCTGAAATTGACCGAGCCGCCCGTGCCGGCACCGGCCATCAGCTTTGTCGCAGCGGACGGCTCGGAGCATCACCTGGCGGACTTCGTTGGCCGCGGCATGGTGGTCAATCTGTGGGCGACGTGGTGTGCGCCATGCGTCGCGGAGATGCCATCGCTCGCCGCGCTGTCGAAGACTTTGGCGCCCAATGATATCGCTGTGCTGCCGCTGTCTTCCGACCGCGGCGGTGCTTCGGTGGTCGAAGCATTCTACAAGCAGCACGACATCACGGGCCTGCCGGTGCTGCTGGATCCAAAAGGTGCTGCGGCACGCGCGTGGCGCGCGCGCGGCATCCCGACCAGCCTGGTCATTGACCGGCAGGGACGTGAGCGTGCACGACTGGAGGGCTCGGCCGACTGGTCCACCCCCGCGGCGGCCGCGCTGGTGCGGAAGCTGATCTAGTCGCTTGCATCACCAGCGGTCTCCTGGAAAAGGCCACTGAAGCAACAGATGGGCGCAAGGCTATGGCAATCGAAATCAACGGCATGGCGCATGTTGTGCTGACCGTAAGCAACTTCCCTGCCGCACGGGCCTTCTACGGCAAGCTTCTGCCTCAGTTCGGCATGACGCCGGTGTTCGACGGCGATCGATTCTTCTATTGCGTAGGCGGTCGGACGGCGATCGGCATTGAGCCTTGTGCTGCCGAACATCAGAACGGACGCTTCGTCCAGCAGCGTGTCGGGCTGCATCATCTCTGCCTGCGAGCGCGTTCGCGCGAAGACGTCGAGCGATGCGCGAAGGCGGTCAAGGAAATCGGCGGGACCATCGTTCGCGGGCCAGAGGAGGGAACCTGGGCGCCAAGGTATTACTCGGTCCTGTTCGAAGACCCGGACGGCATCAGGTTAGAGATGTGCTTCGTCCCAGGGGCAGGTGTCCTAGCATCGGGCGTGTCCTTTGATCCGAATGATGGTTACGCCGGCGGGTAATAGGTTGCATCGGTCTGGCAGACCGCTCGCCTTCGATGCGGAACGCTGTTCGATAGAACCCCGCGCAGGTTTGCAGACACTCTTCCCCTGGACGCAGCGACCGCGAAGCGCGAGCCTCGCGTGGCACCGGGAGGAGGCTAGCGCCATGCAGATCGGCATCCATCTGCCGCATATCGGCCGTAAGGCAGGACCCGACGCGTTCCGCCGCGCCGCGATCCAGGCAGAAGAGCTGGGCTTCGCCGATGTCTGGGTGAGCGAGCACATCATCATTCCAAAGGACGCGAACTATCCGCCCTCGCCCAACTTCTGGGACCCGGTGCTGACGCTGACCTGGGCTGCCGCCTGCACCAGGCGGGTGAAGCTGGGCACCAGCGTGCTGGTGCTGCCGATGCGGCATCCGCTGCCGCTCGCCAAGGAACTGGCGACGCTGCAGAACCTGTCGCAGGGCCGGCTGATCCTGGGTGCCGGCGTCGGCTGGATGGAGGCGGAATTCGAAGCTCTCGGTGTGCCGTTCCGCGAGCGCGGCCGGCGCATGGACGAGGGGATCGCGATGATGAAGGCGGTGTGGAACGACGATCCGGTGACGTTCCCTACCCGCTGGATCCCGGCGAAGATCGAGACGATGCGCATGCAGCCGAAGCCATGCGCGCCGATCCCGATCTGGATCGGCGGATCATCCGACGCGGCGATCAATCGCGCGTTGCGGCTGGACGGCTGGCACGGCAGCCGTGTGACGCCGGAACAGGCGCCGGCGGTGGTGCAACGGCTGCGGGCACAACGGCCAGGCGCCGATTTTACCGTGTCGGTGCGCGCACCCTACGAGCGCGATATGGGCGCCGTGCGCGCCCGGCTGGAGGCGTACAAAGCGGCAGGCATCGAACATGTGCTGATCGCGCCGGAAGAGAGAGAAATCGACGAGTACCTCGCAGTTGTGGAACGTGTGGCACGCTGCGCCCAGGGATTATGAGCTTGCACCGACCAGCCTCGCTGCGCTTTGCTGATGGCATAAGAAGAGGGAGGTCTCCGATATGGCGAATGCGACCGGCGGATGCCTGTGTGGTCGGGTCCGTTACACTCTGACCGGCGATCCGGCGTTCTCGGGCCTTTGTCACTGCCGCAACTGCCAGCGCTACACCGGATCGAGTTTCGAGGCTGTGGTGGTTTATCCGGCGAGTGCGGTCTCGGTGGAAGGCGAGTTGAAGACCTATCAGGACACCGGTGATTCCGGAAAGTCGGTGTTTCGCCGCTTCTGTCCAAACTGCGGTTCTGGCATCCTGGCCGAAGCAGAGGCGATGCCCGACCTGGTCATCATGCTGGCCGGCACCTTGGACGACACGTCGAGCTACCAGCCCGGCATGGAAATATACTGCGCCAGTGCTCAGCCGTGGTTCCACGCGGGCGGCGAAAGGCAGCGGTTTGCGGCGATGCCTGGCTGATCCGCCTGCTTCCCTAGACATGCCGGTCGTGAGGCGCAAGCCTCCCCGGTGAACGGGAGGAGCTTGCACCGATGGTCAATCCAGCCAGCGATCGCGTCCTGATCACCGGCGCAGCCGGCGCGATCGGCACCGCGCTGCGCAACGGTCTGCGAAGCGAGTATCGCCATCTGCGACTGACCGACGCGAAGCGCTGCGCCGACCCGACGCCGAATGAAGAGTGCATCGTTGCCGACATTTCCGACCGCGGCGCAATCGAGCGCATGATGGATGGTGTGTCGGCCGTCGTGCATCTCGCCGGCGTCGGCGGCGACTACACGCTGGAGGATCTGTGGCGGGTCAACGCGCGCGGCATGTTCGACGTATTCGAGTCCGCGCGGCTGGCGGGTGTGCGGCGCATCGTGTTCGCCTCCAGCAACCACGCATTTGGCTGCTACCCGATCGACGAGCGCGTATCTCCTGCGCTGCCGCCACGACCCGACAGTCTATACGGCACGTTCAAGGCGTGGGGCGAAACCATGCTGCGCTGCTACTTCGACCGGCACGGCATCCGGTCAGTGTCGCTGCGCATCGGCACCTATCGGCCGCTGCCGATCGACCAGCGCTCGCTCGCCACCTGGCTGTCGCCTGGCGATGTCGCGCGTCTGGTAGACGCAGCGCTGCGCCACGCCGACCCGGGCTGTCTGGTGGTGAACGGCTATTCCGCCAACACGCGGATCAAGACGCACGACCCGAACTGGGAGTTTCTCGGCTATCGGCCGCTGGACAATGCGGAAACGCACGCGGAGATGCTGCGCGGGATGGGCGTCGATGTGGACGGACCGTGGGAATGGCCCGAGCATGGCGGCTCGCACGCACGCGCTCCCGAGCGCGTCGCGCGGCGATAGGCACGATGGCTGGTTGCATCTGGCGGCAGGCGGGCGCGGCTGGTACCAATGGGCATGTTATAGAAGCACATCAGCGGACAGGAGATCGTCCATGACGGCGCATGATCACCACTCGCATGATCACCATGGGCACGACCACGAGGAGGCGTCCGAACTTTCAGAGACCGAACTGCGGGTCCGGGCCATTCAGACCATCCTGGTCGAGAAGGGCTACACTGACGCCGCGGCCTTGGACGCGATCGTCGAAGCCTATGAAACCAAGATCGGGCCGCATATCGGTGCGCGCATCGTCGCGCGCGCATGGACGGATCCCGCGTTCCGCCAGGCGCTGCTGACCGATGCCAGCAAGGCCGCCGCCCCGTTCGGCTATCAGGGCAAGATCGGCGATCATCTCGTCGTCGTGGAGAATACGCCGGAGCGGCACAACATGGTCGTGTGCACGCTGTGCTCCTGTTATCCGTGGGATGTGCTGGGGCTGCCGCCCGTCTGGTACAAATCCTTCGCCTATCGCTCACGTGCGGTGAAGGAGCCGCGCGCCGTGCTTGCCGAGTTCGGCGTGACTCTGCCCACAGACACAGAGATCCGCATCTGGGATTCGACGGCCGAGGTCCGCTACATGGTCCTGCCTGAGCGGCCCAGCGGGACAGAAGGCTGGACCGAGGAACAACTGGCCGCTCTCGTGACACGGGACTCGATGGTCGGCACCGATGTCCTGCGTGTCCGGGGGAAGATTCCGGCATGAACGGGATTCATGACATGGGTGGGATGGACGGCTTCGGCGCTGTCGATCCCGTCGAAACCGGCGATGTCTTCCACGCCGAATGGGAAGGCAAGGTCATGGCGGCCAGCCGTGTGATGGGCGCCATCGGGGCATGGAATATCGATCAGGGACGATATGGCATCGAGGTGCTGCCTCCACAGCTCTACCTCAAGTCGTATTATCGCCGCTGGCTGGAACGGTTCGAACGCGCGCTGGTCAATTACGGTTACGCCGATGCCGATGAGATCGCCGCCGGTCACTCATTGCGCGCTGGCAAGACGCCGCCTCGGGGCAAATTCACCCTCGCCGATATCGAACGCACCAATCACCGAGGCACCTACACCCGGCCAGAGGCGGCGCCGGCGAAGTTTGCCGTGGGCGATCGGGTGCTTGCACGGAACATGCACCCGAAGACCCACACGCGGCTGCCGCGCTACGTCCGCGGCCATACCGGGGTCGTCGAACGGGTGCATGGTTGTCACGTTCTGCCGGACACCGCCGCTGTCGGCCAAGGCGAGAACCCACAGTGGCTTTACACCGTGCAGTTCGACGGCCGCGATCTGTGGGGACAGGAAACCGATCCGACAGTGAAGGTTTCAGTCGAGGCATTCGAGCCTTATCTGGAACGTGCCTGATATGACCGTGCTCGACCCCATCCGGAGCGCGCTTCAGGCCAATCTTGGGTTTCCGACTGATAATGATGGCCCGGTGTTTGGTGCTCCGTGGGAGGCGCAGGCCTTCGCCATGGCGTTGGCGCTGCACGAAAAGGGCGTGTTCGATTGGGCCGAGTGGGCCAGCATGCTGGGGGAATCGATCAAGACTGCGCAGGCCGCCGGCGACCCGGATACCGGCGATACCTACTACCGGCACTGGCTGGCGACCCTGGAACGGATGCTGGCGAAAAAGGCTGTCAGCAGTCCGGCCGATCTGACAGCTTGCCGCGATGCATGGGAGCGTGCCGCGGCCCGTACCCCGCACGGTCAACCGATCGAACTGCGGACCGAGGATTTCAAGGCGTGATCGAGAACAATGCGACGCGCAATTCAGCGGAGATGTCATGAGCACCAGCACCACATTTGCACCGGCAGTTGCCGAGCCGATTGCCATCCCCATTCGCGACATCGTGCCGTGGGCGATCTTTGTCGGGTTGCTGGCGCTGCTGGCGATCTATTTCATTGGCGCCGAACAAGGCGCAACGTCGATCATACCCGGCATGTACATCCATGAGTTCGTGCATGATGGCCGGCACTTTCTAGCTTTCCCCTGTCACTGACGGCGCACGGTGGTCCGAACCCTATTGGTCCGCGGCATGCTGGCGGGCCTGCTCGCCGGACTGCTTGCCTTTGTTTATGCGCAGTATTTCGCTGAGCCGCTGATCGAGCAGGCCATTGCACTTGAAGATCACGGCCATGGATCATCAGGCGGCCATCCCGACCAGGAGTTGGTGAGCCGCGCTGTCCAGAGCACCCTTGGTCTGCTGATAGGTGTTGTGGTCTACAGCACGGCGATCGGTGGCATCTTTGCCTTGGTGTTTGCCTGCGCCCAGGGCCGGCTGGGTAGGATGCGGCCGCGCGACACGGCCGCACTGCTGGCAACCGCTGCCTTCATTGCGTTGTTCCTTGTACCGCAGATCAAATACCCGGCCAATCCACCGGCAGTTGGTGACGCGGAGACGATCCGGGTGCGGACGGCGCTTTACTTCACGATGATCGCCTGGTCCGCGGCCGCTGCGGTGGGCGGTACGCTGTTGGCGAAACGCCTCATGCGCCATATGGACTCGAGGGACGCCGTGCTGTGCGGCGCAGGCTGCTATATCCTGGCGGCTGCTCTCGCCATGTTCATCTTGCCGACGGTCAACGAAGTGCCCGAGGATTTTCCCGCGTCGCTGTTGTGGCAATTCCGAGTGGCATCGCTTGGCGGCCATGCTGTGCTGCTGGCGATTCTTGGCCTGGCATTCGGGCTTCTGGCGGAGCGTCAGATGCTGGCTGCAAGACACTCGGCCACTCGTCTGCAGCGCATCATCTGACCGCACAAATCGCTATAGAAGGGAGGCTGCGGTGACGAAAATTCTGCTGTTGCAGGGAGCCAATCTCACGTTCCTGGGACGGCGTGAGCCGGAGATCTACGGCTCCACGACACCGGCCGAGCTCGACGCAATGTTGCAGCGGCATGCGCAGCAGCACGGCTATCAGTTGGAGATCTTCTATACCAACATCGAAGGTGAGGCGATCAATCGCATCTACCGTGCCGTCGATGAGGGCTTCGATGGCCTGGTGATGAATCCGGCAGGCTTTACCTATGCAGGATTTGCCTTGAAGGACTGCATCAAGGGTGCAGCATTGCCGTATGTGGAGCTGCACATCAGCAGTATTGCGAAGCGCAATATCCACTGCGTTCTCTCCGATGCAGCGGAAGGCATGATCACTGGATTTGGGATGCACTCCTACATTCTGGGCCTCGATGCGATGCTGGAGATCCTGAGGAAGCGGGGGGTCGGGCGCTGAAGCACGGCTGTGAGCTGACGCTTTCCGTTGCTTTGGATCATGGTTGCGCAAGCCGATCGCGGGTCGACAGATCGGGGTTGGGCGTGCCCTACCCCGATCGGCCTTCCTTACAATTGTAGTTGCGTGCGGATAGCAGTGCGGCAGCGTTATCCCTGAACGAGGCGGCCGTTCTTATCGACTGCCACGCTCTGCTTGACACCGTTGCGCATGGCAGTGCCGCTCCAGCCCCCGATGTAGGTTTGCGACGGAACCAGGGCAGGAGAGCTGTAGCCGCCCTCAGCCAGAACCTGTTCTGCCGCGGTCTTGCTCATCATAGCCGGCGGCTGTTGAGCAGTTGGTCGCGATGGTGGTGGCGCCGGTTGCATCATGGAGCATGACACAACGAAGCCTGCTGCAATTAGCGTAAGCCAACGCATTTGGGACCTCCCTGATTTCTTGTTGTATTCTTGTGGGACACTTCGTCGCAGGCTGTAAGCTTGTCAAGCGAACAGCGCACGCCTGCAGAGCAACGCTTGGTGAACGCAGCAGAGTCTCACGCAAGGCAGCTGGCGACGCATGTGCCTGCGGAGTTTGCCGCTGCATGGTGACAAGCAAAAGTATGAGTCGTGTGGTCTATGATCGAAGAGCGGCTTCTTCCCCGCGTTCGCACGCAGAGCTTACAGGACACCGCATTTCAACAACCAGTCGGGCGCACTCCTACCACATGTCATTGCGACCCTCGCGAATGCAAGGAGATGTAATCTCGTATCGTACGGTGGCCCCGGTTCGCGATTATTCGTCGCGTCAACCAATCGGTGGCCGCATCTTATGCCACTCTGTGGCGCGCTCGTAAGCAGCCGCAACCCGCAGCACTGTCGCATCCTCGAAATAGCGACCCACGAACTGAACCGAAAGTGGCAATCCATTGCTCGACAAGCCCGCCATCATCGCCAGTGCAGGATGCCCGGTAACGTTGAACGGTGTGCGCGCCTGGCGCGGATAGGTGCGCGACGTCTCCGCAGCATCCTCGATGCGGCTCGCCGGATCCATCGAGCTTGCACATATCAACACGTCGAAGTCGCGGAGCGCCTCCTCGACCGCGGCGATCATCTGCAGTCGCCGACGCTGGGCACCGACATAGTCGCCGGCATTCATGAACGCGCCTGGCAACAGCCGCTGTCGAGAGAGCTGACCGTAATCGCCGGGGCGCGAACGCAACCACGGCGCGTGGATCGACCACGCTTCGCTGCACAGGATGACCCGGTTCACCGCGGCGAACTCGTTGAGCGAGGGCAGCGTCACACTGCGCACCTGGGCACCTTCGGCCTGCAGCACCCGCGCGGCATGTTCGAGTGCCGCCGTCACCTCGGGATGCGCCGGCTTGTCGACCTCGTGGAAATGCCGCACGAAGCCGATGCGCATATCGCGCACGCCACGGTCCAGCATGCGACCGAAATAGCGCGCGCTGCTCGCGGCACTGCCGGGATCGCGCGGATCGTGGCCGGCGATCGCATCCAGCAGCAGTGCATTGTCTGCCACGGTGCGCGTCATCGGGCCCACGTGGTCCAGCGTGAACGACAGCGGGAACACGCCGCGCCGCGACACCAACCCATAGGTCGGCTTCAGCCCGACAATGCCGCAACACGAAGCGGGATTGCGCACCGACCCGCCAGTGTCCGAGCCGAGCGCCAGCGGAAACAGGCCGGCGCAGACACCGGCACCTGAACCGGATGATGATCCGCCCGGATGATGGTCCGGGTTCCATGGGTTGCGGGCCGGCGGAAACGGCAGATCGAAGCTCGGCCCGCCGATGGCGAATTCATGCGTCGACAGCTTGCCCAAGATTATCGCGCCCGCCTGGCGCAGCCTGGCGATCACCGCCGCGTCGGCGGTCGCGACCTTGTCGACCAGTATCTTCGAATGGCAGGTGGTCGGCAGGCCGGCGACGTCGATGATGTCCTTGATGCCGATCGGGATGCCATGCAGCGGGCCGCGAACCCGGCCCGCGACGAGTGCCTTCTCGGCTGCTCGCGCCGCGTCCATCGCGGCATCGGCGTCGAGCCGGATGAAGGCGTGCAGCTTGGGATCCAGCCGTTCGATCCGCGCCAGGAGCGCGGTCAGCAGTTCGACCGGTGAGAGGCGATGGGCAGCGAACTCCCGCGCTGCCTCGGAGGCGGTCAGCCAGTGCGGCGCGCTCACAGCCCGGTTCCCGCCTGCATCGGTGGCCAGGGTTCTGCTGCGGGGTCCTCCGGGAACCTTATCCCGCCCTGGTTGCCCAGGGCCTGCTCCGCTGCCGATGCCACATCGTCGGGAAACTCCGCCCACGCCTTTTCCAGCCCCGCCGCATGCGCCAGCCTGGCGATCAACTCCTTGTCCATGGCTCTCTCCCCGCCTGTAATGCCGATCATGCGATCGCGCAGGCCAGAACGGAAGCAGGCACGAAAAAAAGCGGTGCAGCAGGGGCTGCACCGCCAAGGGGGCCGCGCCAAGCGGCGCGACATCGGGGAGAGGAAACAGGACACCGGCAATGCCGGCTCCATGCCGCCAATATGCCATCGGAAATCTTATGAATTAGTAACGCGGCGTGTGACAAACGCGAATTCGACAGCCGAGATCATCATCAAATCACGAAAGGAACGTATGTGATGGCGATTCCGCCGCAGCGAACCGGGCCACTGGTCGGCCTGAAGGTGCTCGAAATCGGCCATTACATCGCCGCTCCCTTCTGCACCCGCATTCTCGCTGATCTGGGCGCCGAAGTGATCAAGATCGAGCCGCCCGGCGGCGACCCCTTCCGCGGCTGGGGTGCGGCGGCGAACGGGAATTCGGTCTGGTTCAGCGTGCACGGCCGCAACAAGCTCTCGGTCGTGCTGGACCTGAAGCGTGATCGAGAGATCCTGCTGAAGCTCGCCGAACGCGCCGATGTGCTGGTGGAGAATCTGCGCGCCGGCGGCCTGGAACGGCTGAACCTGGGGCCGGAGGCGCTGCACGCAGTCAACCCGCGCCTGGTGATTGCGCGCATCTCTGGTTACGGCCAGGACGGTCCCTATCGCGACAAGCCCGCCTTCGGCGCGATCGGCGAGGCGATGGGCGGCATCCGCCACCTGACCGCGCATCCTGCCGGCGCCTCGGAATTGCCGCCGCCGCGCTGTGGCATTTCGATCAGCGACGATCTTGCCGGGCTATACGCGACCGTCGGACTGCTGTCCGCCTTGTGGCAACGCGATGTGGCAGGGACGGGACGCGGGCGGGTGGTGGACGTCAACCTCGTCGACAGCGTGTTCAGTCTGATGGAGGGCATGCTGCCGGAATACGCAATGGATGGCCGCATCCGGCGGCCGGTGGGGGCGGCGATCGAGACCGCCGCGCCGACCAACACCTATCCCTGCGCCGACGGCAGGTGGCTCTGCATCGCAGGAAACTCGGACCTGATCTTTCGCCGCCTGATGCAGGCGATCGGGCGGCCGGACCTGGCCGCCGATCCCGCGTATGCCACCAATGGCGACCGCTGTGCGCGGCGCGAGGCGCTAGACACTGCGATCGGTGCCTGGACCCGGACCTTGCCGGCGAAGGAGGCAGAGGCGCGGTTGGAGGCTGCCGACGTTCCGTGCTCTCGTCTGTACGATATTGCGGACTGCGCCGGTGATCCGCACTTCCTGGCGCGTGGCTCAGTGCAACAGGTGATCGACCCGCTGATCGGGCGAACGTTGCATCCGGGTCCGGCAATCCGTCTCGACGGCGATGGCCCCGACAAGGTCGTGGCTTGGCCCGGGCCAGCGGTAGGTGAACACACCGATTACGTGCTGAACATGATCCAGACCGGGGGGGTGTAGCCGTCTCGCTTTTTTCAGGAGCTGGATCCCCGCTTGCGCGGGGATGACGAACGGAAAGGTGTCGTGCTGGTTGGCAGACGGCTACGCGAAACCGACTATCAGGCGGCAACCGTCTCGTCGATTGTCACATCGGTATGCGCGGCGGGCTCGCGGATCATGTAGCCGCGTCCCCACACCGTGCCGATCAGGTTATCCGCCCCTGCCAAGGCCAGCTTCTTCCGCAATTTGCAGATGAACACATCGATGATCTTCATCTCGGGTTCATCCATGCCGCCGTAGAGGTGATTGAGGAACGCCTCCTTGGTCAGCACCATGCCCTTGCGCAGTACCAGCAATTCCAGGATAGCGTATTCCTTGCCGGTCAGATGCACCGGCTGGCCGTCCACCGTTACCTCGTGACTGTCCAGATTGAGCAGCAATGGTCCGATGCGCAGCGTCGGCTGACTGAACCCCTTGCTGCGGCGGACGATCGCCTGCATGCGTGCCAGCAACTCGGCCTTGTCGAACGGCTTGGTGATGAAGTCGTCGGCCCCCAGGCCCAACCCCTTCACTTTCACCTGTGGCCGCGACAATCCCGACAGGATGAGCACAGGGGTGTCATTGCGCGAAATGCGCATTCGGCGCACGACCTCGAAGCCCTCGATGTCCGGCAGCATCAAATCGAGAACGACGATATCGTAATCGTAGTGTTTCGCCAGTTCGAGGCCTTCCTCGCCGGTATCTGCATGGTCGACCACGGCACCCGTCGACTTGAGCATCAGCGAGACGCCGCGCGCCGCGACCAGGTCGTCCTCAATGAGCAGAATCCGCATCCTCTGCCACTCCATCACCTGGGCGTAATGTTTACCACTGTCACGTGTATTTGGCCAACAAATTTTCACCATTTACGTGTAGTTTAACTGAACCGTTGCACCGAACGGTGGCATTGGCGCTATTTTTCAGCGCGAAGTCCAATTCCTGTACAACTGCGTGCCTCAATGAGATACATGGGGTTTCTGGAACGTAGCGCCGCCTGTGGAGCGAGGCTCCGCGAGATCACGCCGGCCGTGCTGGAGGGCCACGTGACAGGCCTGTCCGGGCTGATCGCCGACGTGGATGGGCTGGGCGCACATGTCTCAGTTGGCGATCGCTTGATCTTATCGGCCCGCGACGGACATCGGGTTCCCGCCGAGGTCATGGGCTTCCGCCGCGGATTGGCACAGACGATGCCCTTTGGAGCTTTGGACGGGCTTGGTCCCGGCAGCTCTGCCTTTTTCAATATTCATGGGTCCGGTGCGAAGAGCAGCGGCGCGCTCGCGATCTCGGATGGCTGGCTCGGTCGGGTGATTGACCCGCTAGGGCGGCCGCTCGACAAGCGCGGGCCACTGCCAGCTGGAGATTATTCAAGGCCCGTTATCGGCGCGCCTCCCAGCGCAACAGCACGGGCGCGTC
>JBKPSV010000238.1:0-36024 GCA_046735215.1 Pseudomonadota bacterium
TATGACGAGGTCGAATTCGTGGGCCATGTCTCGGGTTCCTCGATCTGCTTGGTGTCAGTGTCACGCCGTGCGTTCGTTCAGACAAGGGTCAGACAATCTCGGCATCACGCGCCGAAACTTGCGTGCTAACCATCCAGCTCCGGATATCGGCGGAAGATCCCCGTCTCCTTGAACGGCACGCGCCGTTCGCTTGACAGATAGGCCTGCAGTCGCGGCCGTTCTGCCACGGCTCTGTGCAGCGCCATTATACGTGGCAGCTTCGCTAACTCTCGGTCGGTCGCTGTAGGGAATGCAAAACGCAATCCCTCGATCAACTGGAACAAGGACAGGTCAGCATAGGTAACAGAACCGCCAACCAGCTTGTCCGTCCCTGCCGGATTTGCCTGTAGAATCCGCTCGAACCAACCGAGGAACTTTGGCATCCGATCCCTGCGAAAGACTATGGCACGTGCGATAGCTTCATCCTTCTGTTCGTGGAACCATTTATCCTCATCGATAGGATGGTGCGAATTGTAGACCTCCTTGACGATGTCGGTGATCGTGAGCTGAATCTGATGCGTCCATAGCCGGCCGTCTTCGTCCGGCGGCGCGAGGCCGATCCGCCCGCCGAGATACAGCAGGATCGTCGCTGTATGGCTGACGATCACAGAGCCATCGCGCAGGAACGGAGGGGCGAAAGGAATGTGTGGCGTGCCCTCACCATTCATTAGAGCCAGCATTGCCGGAACGCCGCGGCCCTCGCTCTCCGACCCGCGCGCCACATCGATATAGGCCGCCCCCGCATCTTCCAGCGCGAGGCGAACGAACTCTCCACGTCCCTGGATTTCCGGCCAGTAAAAGAACTCGTAAGCCATGGCACCTTTCCCGCAAACCAATGTTGATACCGCTCACCAAAATCCGCCGATCTGCGAGGCAAAGCGATCAACCAAGACGATTGTCTCTAAGAAAGCCTCCTGGGAACAGATTGGCTGCCAGCAGACCACCATCAACGTCCAGGGTCGTGCCGGTGATGTAGCTCGCAAGGTCAGAGACCAGGAACAGCGCCGCCTTGCCGATATCGTCGGTCACACCTCGTCGCCTTACCGGCAGCAAACTGTTGGCGTAACCTTCAGCCCGCTGTGGAGTATCGTAAAGACGCGGCGTCACGATGTGTCCCGGCGCGATCGCATTGACCCTTATGTTGTGTGGCGCCCACTCGACGGCCATGGTCTGCACCAGGCTGATCAATCCAGCCTTTGCCGCGCCATAGGCACCACGCATCGGCGCCGAACGCTGTCCGTCCACCGAGGCGATGCCGACGATAGCTCCTGGATGACTTCGCCTTATCATGGTCGCTGCGACTTCCCGTGCGCATAGGAAGAAGTAGCGCAGGTTGAGATGCATCTGCTGGTCCCAGGTGTCCGCGGTCGTCTCCAGCAGAGATCCCCACACCGCAGCACCGACGATCGACACCATAACGTCGACCTTGCCGAGTTGATGCTCGGCTGACGCGACGATGGTCGATATCTGTGCATCGTCGAGCACATTGCCGACGATAGCTACCCCTCGACGGCCGAGCTCTCCGACCAATCCAGCCACACGTTCCGCGCGTTCGCGTTCGACGTCGACAACCGCGACATCACACCCGGCGCGTGCCAGGAAGCGAGAAGTGCTCTCGCCCATCCCCTGGCCGCCGCCGATCACTATGGCCTTCTTGTCCAGCAAACCGAACAACGACACGTCGGCGGCCATCTGTCCCTCCACTTCCTTGTGGTGACGCAAAGTTACATAGGGGCTGTCAGGTAAGAATATTACATCATTTCAGCGATCCATCCCGGCCTGGGCGGTGTGTCCTCAGGGTCGGGTACCTGCTGAAGCTCCTTGTCGTGATGGATACATAGCGTCGCAAACGCCGCTAAGTATCAGTCGCCGTGACACCTTCACCATGGTGCGGGCCTCAAGGGCTTCCATCGGGTTTCCTTCCCGTTCTTCTTGGTACCAGTGGAAACTATTCCGCCGCGACGCGGAACGCTCCGTCGATCACCTCGTCCAGTGCTGGTTTGATCTGGCGCTGGAATGTATCAATCGTCTCGATGACCGCATCCTTTGGCATTTGCGCGTAGTGGTTGACCAGTGCGATGTGTTCGCCTGGCAGCGTTTTCCACTGCTCGACAAGCTGGCGCCGCACGCTTTCAACGGTACCGAATACGAACAGGCCTGAATTGACCAAAGAGCCAAAGATGTCGTCGCCTTCCACCTTTCGGCGACCCATCGCGGCATAAAAGTTCTTCCAGATATCGAGGTCCCAGGCACGAATGCGTTCCAGGGCATCTTCCTCGGTTTTGCCGATCTGCAGCCAGCGCACCAGGCACTGGTTCTGCCCAGGTGCAAAGTTATGTCCGTGCTTCGCCGCGACGCTGCGGTAGCGTTCCGATAACGGTCCTGCAGCGGCAATCGAGGCGAAATAAGTGGGGACAAAACCATGTCTGCCGCAGAACTCGATGGTCTCGGGGCTACCTGAGCCCGCGACGAACACCTTTGGATGCGGCTTTGTATATGGCGCAGGCGCCACCGATGCCCTGCGCCACACGCCCCGAGCATCAACTTCGCCGGGAGCGCCGAGTTTCTGCGTGACACCAGCACGGGCAAGCGGCCAATCCTCAATCCCCGTCTCGTACGGATAGGGGACATGCCAGGCGGGCCCCTTGTGGGTAAAGCTCTCTTGCGTCCAGGCCTTCACCACCAACTCGACGTTATCCTCGAAGATTGCGCGGTTATGTGAGTCGTCTTCCCTGTCTCGCTGCAGCTGGGTTTCTTGGGAAAAGCCAGCCTGCAGGGTTTGTGCATTATAGACTGCGGCATCGGGCGACTTGGTCGCACGCGTGCCGAAGTGCTGGCCCAGCGTGTTGGTCCACCGCGATTGGTAGCCGCGAGCAAAGCCCACGAAAGTGCGGCCTTTCGACAGGTGGTCGATGACCGCGACTTCCTCGGCCACTCGGATCGGGTTCTGTGTGCTCATCACATAGCCGAGTGGTCCGATGTGGATGTGCTTCGTCTTGGCCAGCCAATAGGCATTGGTGGCTCCTGGCGAGGGCGCAACTTCATAACCCTCCGACCAGAAATGATGTTCGGGAGTGGCAGCACCCCAGAACCCTATGTCATCCGCAGCCTGGATGATCTCGGTCATGCCGGAGATGGCGGCCTGGTATCGCTCTCGATTACGTCCGATCGGCCGCAGCGCGGCCCGCTCCTCTTCATCACGCGCCGGAACCACGGGGTACATGATCATGATGGGCTTGAGCATGGCGTCCTCCGATACTTGTGGGTATCCGATTGTGCTGACGAGTACGGTTTCGTCAACGCCATGCGGGGTGGCCGTCTACATACGGCTGGAGTATTAGGTCAGCTCCGCGCGAAGCGAAGATGACGTGGGCCGCCTGCAGGCTGCTAGCGGCTAGGGCGGCTTGGACTGATAGTCCGCATCATACCTGACGGAGCCGAGCGACTGTCGATGGGGCAAGCGTTTTCAGCGGGCTGGGCATGGTTTCGCGTCCATTTCTTCCGCTTCTGGACTGCTCTCGCCGTCCTCGCCGCCTCGGCCTACCTCTGGCTCTACAAGCCTGAGTATCTGACATGGTGGAAGAGAAGCATCGACAGACTGATCGAGGGTGGCTCCTCGCAGCTTCCATACCCGTGGGGAGATCGCCTTGAATCGACAATCGGAAATTTTGGGATTTGGGTCCAACTGACCGTGGCCATACTTGTCTTCCGGACGATTCTCGGCCTGTTACTCCTGATGATCCGCACGATGCGTGGGCGGAAACGGTACAGATGATGAGCCTGGCTGTGCGTCTCGAGCCACTGGTGCAATGGATGCTGTCAGCTTGACGTCGGTCACAAGTGCCAGCACCGAGGCGTTGATCTACCAAAAACCAGGGCTGCCGGTTCGCTGCGGCACTTACGGGGAAAGGCCGGCGAGCGTGACAGCTCGCCGGCTCATGGTCAGGCGTTCGGCGGGAAGAAGACCAGGCTGCGGACCTCAATGCTCTCCCGCGGCGGCGCGTCGGCCGGCGCCAGTGGGTTCTCGAACGAAGTATGGAACGACAGTCTGGCTCGCCCATCGTTGGCGCTGTCGTGGACGCGGATCAGGATCGCTTCGTCGGGTTGCTGCTCGGAGAAATAATACCACCGGTGCCCCGGTTTGAACTCGACCGACGAGGTCTCGCCGCGGACGTGCTGATAGACCAGATCGCTGGCGATCAGGTCGTCGTCGGTGAAGCTACGTGCATCACAGAGCGCAAGCGGTGAGTCCAGAACTGGCCCACGGATCGGACGCCAGACGTTCACGATGCCGAACCGGTGTTTGAGCAGCTCTTCGGCGTCGGCTCCCAGATGGTCACGAACCCGTCGCGGCGCTGAATTGATGGTATGGTCGTTGTGCACCCTGCGTGACGGCTGAGGAAGGTCGCTGCGTCCCCCATTGCGCACATTGTGATCGAAAGCGACGACCCTAGAGGCACCGAGCGTTTCACGTAGCAGCCGCTCGACTTCCGGATAGTAAACCGATTTGATCTCGTCGGGCTCGTAGAAGTTGCGGACGGACGTTGGCGCCTTGATCAGCGCGAATCCATTGCGGTCCAAGGTGAACTCCGACTCGCGACCGCGTGCGTCTTCGATCAGCACAGTGTGTGGGTCGTCGATGCCGTTCCATCGCGGCACACCAGGTGGCGGTTCCGTCACGTAGCGGGCCGGCCTCTCCGCCGTGCGTATCAGGTAATGCAGTTCGGCCGTCGTCGTCTGCGGGCGTCGTGTAGCGATATCGAGCGGCATCGTCGTGCTCTCCTTCCGGAAACTTCGCCATCACATGACCATCGCCGGCGGCGCGGCAAACGATATGTTCTCAGCCGTCGCATGATAAATTGTCACCCGACCTCGATATGACCAATGCCGGGGAGCAAGCCACCCCTCAGTGCATCGCCAGATCGAGTTCGGCCGCAAAGTGGCATCGCGCAAAATGCCCGGGGGTCACTTCCTGCAAGGCGGGCGCCTCCCGCTGGCAGCGTTCTTGAGCGAGTGTGCATCGCGGGTGAAAATAGCAGCCGGATGGCGGCGACGCTGGGCTCGGAACCTCGCCCTTCAGGATCCCATCAGTACCCGACACGCGCGGATCGGGCACCGGAACCGCGCGCATCAGCGCGGCGGTATATGGGTGGCGTGGCCGGCTGAACACCGCATCGGTGGGCGCCAACTCCACCAGTCTACCGACGTACATCACCGCGACGCGATCACAGATATGCCGAACCACGGACAGATCGTGTGCTACGAACAGGAACGTCAGCCGCAGCCGCGATTGCAGCTCCAGCAGCAGGTTCAGCACCTGTGCCTGCACGGAGACATCCAGGGCGGACACCGGCTCATCGGCTACCACCAGGCGTGGGCTCGTCGCCAGTGCGCGCGCAATGCCGATGCGCTGGCGTTGTCCGCCGCTGAATGCATGCGGGAAACGGTGCATGAACTCAGGCCGCAGTCCGACCAGGCGCAGCAGTTCGGCGACGCGGTCCATCCGTTCGCGGCGGTTGCGCATGCCATTCACCAGCAGCGGTTCACCAACGTTGTCGAACAGCGTCATGCGCGGATTGAGTGAACCGAACGGATCCTGAAAGATCATCTGGATCTCTTTGCGGAACGGCGCCAGCTCTGCCGATGACATTGGCGCCAGATCGACGATCTTGTCACCGCTGGTGCGATAGAGCACCTGTCCGTCCGTCGGATCGATCGCCCGCAGAATGCAGCGTGCCGTGGTCGTCTTGCCGCAGCCGCTTTCACCCACAAGCCCGAGGGTTTCACCCTCCTGCACCGAGAAGCTTACGTCGTCGACGGCGCGCACATGGCCGGTCACGCGGCCGAGCATGCCTTTGGCAATCGGAAAGAACTTGCGCAGCCCGCGAACATCGATCAGCGGGGCTGTCATGCCGGTTCCACCGCGTCGCTGTGCAGGAAGCAGCTCACGGCGCGCCGCGGTCCCAGCGCATGCAGAGCGGGAACCGCCACATCGCAGTGGCCCCGCTGAATGTCCTCGCAGCGAGGATGGAACGGGCAGCCGGGCGGGCGATTGAATGGATGTGGCAGCGCACCGGCAATCACCGGCAGTGCGGTGCGGGTCGCGGTTTGCAGGCTGGGGATCGAACGCAAGAGAGCGCGCGTATAGGGATGCTTCGGCGCGTGGAAGATTTCGTCCACCGGGCCCTCTTCCATGACGCGGCCCAGATACATCACCACCACGTAATTGGCCATCTGGGCGATCACACCAAGGTCGTGCGTGATGAAGATGATCGCGGTGTCGTATTTCTGTTGCAGCTCGCGCAGCAGGGCCAGAATCTGCGCCTGCGTCGTCACGTCGATCGCAGTGGTCGGCTCATCGGCGATCAGCAAGCGCGGCCTGCACGAAAGCGCCATCGCGATCATCGCCCGCTGCCGTAATCCACCGGACAGCTGCCAGGAATACGCATCGACACGCTGCTCAGCCATGGAGATGCCGACGTCGCGGAACAGCTCCACGGTCCTGGCGCGCGCCTCGGCGCGGCCAAGCTGCTCATGCAACATGATCGCCTCGATGATCTGCGCGCCGACCGTGTGCACCGGGCTGAATGCGGCCATCGGTTCTTGCGGGATCAGCGCTATTTCAGCGCCGCGCAGGTCACGCATCTGCCGGCTGCGCGGCGAGACACGCGTGAGGTCTATTGGCCCGCTGTTCCGCCGGTAAATGATTTCGCCGGCTGTGATGCGACCGGGCGGGTCGATCAATTGCAGCACCGCCCGCATCGTCACGCTCTTGCCGCAGCCGCTCTCACCAACAATGCCGACGACCTGGCGGGGAAACACATCGAAGCTGACACCATCGACCGCGCGAACTGTCCCCTCGTCCAGCTTGAACGACACGCGCAGATCGCGCACGCGAAGCAGTGGCTCGGCGCCGTGCGTCACGTCGCTACGGCCGCGGCAACATTGTCAATGACTATACGGATCGGACGCATCACGCAGGCCATCGCCCACAAGGTTGAACGCGAGCACCGCGACGATGACGACGAGGCCGGGAATCAGCAGCCACGGCGCCAGCGCCAGGGTCTGGATGTTCTGTGCCTCCTGCAGCAACACGCCCCAGCTTATCGCCGGTGGCCGGATACCCAAGCCAAGGAAGGAGAGAGACGTCTCGTTGATGATCATTACCGGAATCGCCAGCGAACTCGTGGCGATGATGTGGCTGAGAAACGTTGGCACCATGTGTCGCAGGATGATGCGCATACGCTTGGCACCAGCGAGACGGGCCGCGAGCACGAAGTCCTCCTCGCGCAGCGCGAGAAATCGCCCACGCACTTCGCGGCCCAGCGTGGTCCAGCCGACCAGCGACAGGATGACGGTGATGGCAAAGAACACCTGAATCGGCGTCCAGTCGCGTGGCAGTGCCGCTGATAGAGCGAGCCAGATCGGTATGGTCGGGACAGATTGCAGCAGCTCGATCAGGCGCTGGATCACCAGGTCGATGAAGCCGCCAAAATAGCCGGAAATGCCCCCTAGCACCACGCCGAAGAGCACACTCAACGTGACAGCGACAAGGCCCACCGTCATAGAGGTTTGCGTGCCATACATGATGCGCGACCATTGGTCTCGGCCAAGCCGGTCGGAGCCCAGCAGGAAGATCCGCTGCGTGGGATCGGTTGCGCCGAGCAGGTGGATGTTCGTGTCGAATAGGCCGAACAGCCGGTAAGGTTCGCCGCGCGCGAAGAAGCTCACACGGACCTTCCGCTGCGGATCGGTCGTCCACTCCATCCGCAGGGTGACCGGGTTGCGCTTGCCAACGGTCGCTGGGATCCACGGGTTCCAGCCGCCATCGAACAGATGCAGTGTCTGTATCGGAATAAACGCCTGCCGCGCATCGGTTCGCTGCGGATCCTGGGTGGCGAAGAATGCCGGGCAGATCACCACGCAGTACAGGCAGATCAGCAGACCGGCACTGAACAGCGCCAGATGGTGCCTGCGGAACCGCCACCACACCAGTTGCCAGTTGGATGCAACGGCGACCCGCTCCTCGGCAGCGTTGACCTGCACGTCTGACACGGCCAGTCCAGAATCGATTGATGGCGCCCGCATCACACGCCCATGCGGATACGCGGGTCCATCATCGCCAAAGCGATGTCGGAGAGCAGCGTGCCGACAATGGTCAGGAACGAGTAGATCAGCAGGATGCCCCCGGCCAGGTACATGTCCTGGTTGACCAGCGCGCGCAGCAGCAACGGGCCGATATTCGGCAGGTTCATAACCGTCGCCACGATCAGGCTGCCCGAGAATAGTTGCGGCAGATACCATCCTATCGTGCTGACCAGCGGATTGAGAGCCAACCGCACGGGATAGCGCAGCACCAGCCGCCACTCGCGCAATCCCTTGGCACGCGCCGTGACGACATAGGGCTTGTTCAACTCATCCAGCAGGTTGGCGCGCATGATCCGCGTCAGACGCGCGGTCCCAGCGATGCCCAAAATCAGCGCCGGCAACCAGAGATGCGCCAGCAGATCGCCGAATTTCGCCAGGCTCCACGGCGCACCGGCGTATTCGGGCGAGAACAGTCCAGTGACGCTGATACCGAAATACGCGAACGCGATCCACATCAGGATCAGCGCCAGCATGAAGTTTGGCGTCGCCACTCCGACATAGTTGATGACTGTGAGCACGTGATCCAAAACAGAACGGCGGTGTGTAGCCGAATAGATTCCGGCCGGGACCGCGATGAGCCAAGTGTGCACGAACGACATGCCCGCCAACGCCACGGTCAGGCCCAATTGTTCTTCGATCAGCTCTGCGTTCGGTCGGTGGTATTCCAGCGAAACACCGAAATTCCCGGCCAGCAGGTTGCGCAGCCAGTAGAGGTACTGCACGACGAACGGCTGATCCAGTCCATAGGTGTGGCGCAGCGCTTCGATCTGGTCGGCACTGACGGAGGTCCCCGAAGCCGACAGCGTCGCCACATAGGCTGTCAGGAAATCGCCAGGCGGCGCCTGGATGATCACGAAGATGACGAACGAATAGACCAGCAGCAGGAACGGCAGCAGCAACAACCGCTGAACGATGTAGCGGGTCACTTCGAGGAGAAGAAGAATTGCTCGGTGCGCGCATTGCCTGGGGTGCGCAACGGCCAGTCGTTCCCCAAGGTCATCGGAACATTGTGCAACTTGGCATTGATGACGACGACGCCTTGGACCATCGGCGTCAACCCGATAGTGCCGATCTCATAGACATTGTCAGCCCAGATGCGGAACAGCTCCTGCGCCGCTTGCACCTGCCCATCGTGCCCAACAGTCCGCGCCGTGTCGACAAGCTGCATCAGCCGCTTGAGCGGCTCGGGAGGCTCGACGCCCTCCTTGCCTTTCGTGTCCATCCAGCGTGAGTACAGCGGTCCTACCGTCAGCTGGGACAACGGGCCGTTGCGCGGATCGAACTTCGATCCACCGGTGAAGGGGAACGCCGTGGTGTCCTCGTTCCAGATCTCGGCCATCAATTGATTCGCTGGGCGCATATTGAAATGCAGCGCTCGCTCGCGAATCTGCACGATGGTCTTGATCCCGACCGCCTCCCAGTCCTTGGCAACAAGCTGCGCCACGTCCGGCCAGGCGCCAAATGCGGGCACGACGCTGATCTCGATCGTTGCCGGCTTGCCGTTGGCCATCAGCCGTATGCCCTGCGGATCGCGCTTCGTCAGTCCGAGCGCGTCCAGCATCTTGTTCGCCCGGTCGCGGTCGAACTCGGTGTATTTCGTGGCCCATTCCTTGCCTGGAAAGTAGGGATGCGATGGCGCCGGCACGGGTTGGCGCGCCTCGCCCAGACCCAGAAACACCGACTCCTTGATCTCATCGCGATTGATCGCGTACGACAATGCGATACGAAAATCCTTGGTCGCCATCAGCTTGCCGATCTCCGGATCGGCCGTATAGGTGGCATTGAGCGCGATCACCGCATCCGAGCCACCGAAGGTCGGCCAGGTGAGCACCCGATACTTGCCGGTGCGCTCCTGCTCTTTCAGCACCGGGTAGTTGGTCATCTGGATGTGCCGCGCCTGCATATCGAAGTCGCCGGCGATGGCCGCCAGGTTGAGTGCCTGCTGATCGGCGAAGTAGGTGAACCGCACTTCATCGATATACGGCAGCTGGTTCGCGTCCTTGTCCACGCCGATGTAGTAGGGATTGCGTCGGATGGTGAACACCGGATCGCTGACCCGGCTCAAGGGCATCCAGGCCGCCATTGTCGGGCGTTCTGGGTTCTGCGCCGGCGTGGCCCGCGAGAAGAACAGCTCGGTCCAGGACTTGAAGCTGGAAGCCTGCACCAGGCGATCCAGTTCCTCCTTCGGGGCGTACGACGGGTGGAATTTCTTCAGGTAATGCTCCGGCAGGAACATCGCGTACAGCAGGTCGGGTCCGTCCTGGTTGGCAACCTCCGAAAGGAACAGCGTGGCGGGGCGGTCGTAGGTGAACTGTACGGTGGTATCGTCTACCTTCTCCACCTTTGCCGCGGTCCCGTCGGTGTTGCGCATCCAGGTCGGCAGCGACGGCGTCAGGTCCTTGTTCAGCAGAACGTTCTTATACCAGAAGACGATGTCATCGGCACTGAACGGCACGCCATCTGACCACTTCGCGCCCTTGCGCAACAGGATCGTCCAGGTCTTGTAGTCGGCGGATGCCTTCGCTCCAACGGCGATCTTCGGCTCGATATCTGCACCGTCCGGCGAGAACCGGAACAGGCTGTCATAGGCCACGCGCACATAATTGTTGGCATCGGCCGGGCCCAGGAACGCGCGTCGCCAGACGCCGCCATACTCGCCGACCTTCTCGACCACCGGGACCACCAGCGGCTGTTCCGGCAGACGCTGCTCCACTGGCGGCAACTTGCCCGCCTTCACCTGCTCGGCGAATGCTGGGGCCTCATGATACTTGCCACTCTGTGCGGCGGCCGGCGTGTACTGTGCAATCGTTAGCATCAGGCCGATGGCCGTCAGTTCCGTTGCGAAACCGTAGATTCTCGGTTTTGCGGTTATGCGATTCAAAGGAATTCCTCCCGCGACCATCGCGCTTCTTGCTTAGGCTGCGCCTGGTCGAATTGTTTGGCCAGGGGGCTGACAGTGTCAATCAGTGCTCGAGCGGTCGATGCCGGGAAGCACAGGTCGTCTCGAACGCCGTCACCGAAGCTGCTTGGCAATGCGGTGTCTGGTTCCTGTTCGGTATATAAGACCGCGCGGTGTCTCCTGCAGTGCAGCGCACCGGGCTCGCACATCATTATCAAGAAAGACAGGGTCAGTCGTGAGCGTCGGGTTTGACCTAGGCAGGGATGGTCTGCTGGAACAGCAGCTCGATCGATGGCCCATGCTTTGGAGGACGTCCAGAATGAAACGCCGCAGCTTCCTTGCAGGAGCGGCAACCGCTGCGTTCAGCGGCACGTCGCTTGCCCAACCCGCCGTAGGCGCCAAGGCGAAGACGCTGATCCATGTGCCTCAGGCGAATCTTACCAGCCTCGATCCGGTCTGGACCACCGCGCTGGTCACTCGCAACTTCGCCGCGATGGTGTTCGAGACGCTGTACGGCCGCAACGAGCAGCTGGATCCGCAGCCCCAGATGGTCGAGGGCCATCAGGTTGAGAACGACGGGCTGCGCTGGACGATGCGCCTACGAGAAGGGCTGGCCTTTCATGATGGCGAGAAGGTGCTGGCGCGCGACTGCGTGGCGTCGCTGCAACGCTGGATGAAGCGCGATGCGATCGGCCAGACGATTGCGGCCCGGCTGGACGCTTTGGAAGCGCCCGACGACAGAACGATCGTTTTCCGGCTGCATAAGCCGTTTGCTTCGCTGCCCTATGCGCTGGCAAAAACGCAGCCGACGCCGGTGATCATGCCGGAGCGGCTGGCCCAGACTGATCCGTTCAAGCAGATTCCCGAAGTCATCGGCAGCGGCCCGTTTCGCTGGGTCGCCAACGAATACGTTGCTGGCAACCTGGCCGTGTTCGCCAAAAACGAGCGCTACAATCCAAGGCCAGAGCCAGCCAGCTTCGCCGCAGGCGGCTATCGTGCGCTGGTCGACCGCGTCGAGTGGCGCATCATTCCCGATGCCGCGACTGCGGCCAACGCCCTGACCGCCGGCGAAGTCGATTGGTTGGACTCGCCCGTGCCGGACCTGCTGCCGATGCTGCGCAAGGCGTCGGGGGTGACTGTCGGGCCGATCGACATTTACGGAACATTCGGCGGGCTGCGCCCGAACTGCCTGCACAGCCCAACCGCCAATGAAGGCGTACGTCGCGCGATCCTCGCCGCGATCGATCAGGTCGAGGTGATGACGGCAGTGATGGGGGAAGAGAAGAGCCTGTACCGCGCGCCCGTCGGTTACTTCCTGCCCGGCACCCCATCGGCGAACGATGGCGGCATGGATGCGGTGCGCAGGCGCCCGGATGCAGATGCGATCAAGACAATGCTGAAGCAGGCAGGCTATGGCGGCGAGCGCGTCGTGCTGATGCATCCGACAGATCAGACCTTCTATGACGCCATGAGCAGTGTGGTCGCCGCATCGCTCAGGCGCGTCGGGATCAATCTGGACGAGCAGTCTTTGGACTGGGGAACGGTAGTGCAACGCCGCACCAGCAAGGAGCCGTTGGACAAAGGTGGCTGGTCGCTGTTCCCGTACGGCGCGCCGGCGGCCGAATACCGCGATCCGGTTTTCGCAACGAACCTCCGCGGCAACGGCAAGGATGCCTGGTTCGGTTGGCCAAGTGACGAGAAGATGGAGGCGTTTCGCACCGCATGGATGGACGCCACCGAGGATGCCGAACGCAAGAAGCTGGACGTAGAGATCCAAGAGCGCGCGTTTGAAACAGTGCCGTTCGTGCCGCTTGGGCAGTACCTGCCTCCGTCAGCGTATCGCAGCAACCTGACAGGGATCCTGAAAGGAGCAGTGCCGGTGTTCTGGAACGTCAGCAAGTCCTGAACGATCTGTTGCTGGGACAAGAATGTGACCCGGCAGTTCGGCTCTGATAAGCGGCAGCGACACAACAACGCATGAGGGAGCAGATGGCTACGACGAAACAAGAGGGTGCAGTTCCTGACTTCTTGCGTATGGATCAAGTGGTGAGTTCAGACCCGGCCAACACTGAAAAGACCGGGCATTGGCACGGCTGGCCTACCAAAGACATCAAACCCGTCACCCTGACGGACGATGAGGGCCGTACGGTGCGCATCAGGACGCCGGTGATGGACCTCGAAGGGCTGATAACGCCCACCGATCTGCACTATACCGTCCAACATTTCGCAGTGCCTCCGGTAGTGCAGGCCGACGACTGGAAGCTGGACATTACTGGTGAGGTCAAGACGCCCCTGACCCTCAGCTTCGAGCAGCTGCGTCGCTTCCCGGGTCGGAGCGTCCGCACCGTCATGGAATGCTCAGGCAGCGACGCCACATACTTCGAGTACTTTAGAGGTGAGGGGCCGAAACCTTCTCGTACTCAGGAGGGGATGATACTCAGCGCCAGCGAGTGGACCGGCGTGCCTCTGGCCGCCGTGCTGTACGAGGCCGGCCTCACGCCGAAATCGCTTTACGTGCGGGCCGAGGGCAACGACCTTGGGGTACCTGCCACGGCAGCAGAAGGCACCGAACCCTTTTACTACGACAAGGGTTTGCCAATACAAAAGGCGCTGCACCCTGACACCATTCTTGCCTGGGCGCAGAACGGTCAATTGCTGGAGCATCTCCATGGCGCCCCAGTGCGTCTGCTGGTGCCTGGCTGGTCCGGCAACTGGTCCGTGAAGTGGCTCAACAAGCTGGAGATCATGCAGCAAGAGCCGCGCTGCTGGTACCACTATGAATTTTACTATTACGGCACTTCAGCAGATGACCCTGACAAAGAGCTGATCACCACCATCGGGGTAAAATCCATCATCACCCAGCCGAACGACGACACAGAAACGATGCCTCCCGGCATCCACATGATCCGGGGGTATGCTTGGAGCGGCGCTGGCGCCATTGCCCAAGTGGAAGTAAGCGTTGATGGGGGAGAAACTTGGCATTGCGCACACATTGAACCACCGCGCGAGCGATTTATGTGGGTACGCTGGTCGTATCGTTGGGATGTGCGCCACAAGGGCAAATACACGCTGATGTCGCGGGCAACCGACGAGGTAGGCCGGATGCAGTCGCGAGAACCACGCTATAACAATATGCGAAAGAATTTCAGCGCCATTGTCGGTTATACGGTTATTGTAGCGTAATCCACCCGCAGAAATTGCAGTGCGTGTTGCTGTAATCCCCATGCTAAGTGGAAATTGGCGCTCGGTGCACTGCCGGCCCGACCGGCAGCGCTGCCCGGGGCGAAGGGATCAGAAGGTTACCACGCTACGGATGCTTTCGCCCCGCCGCATGAGCTCGAAGCCATCGTTGATGCGGTCAAAAGGCAGCACGTGCGTGATCAGGTCGTCGATGTTGATACGGCCGTCCATATACCAGTCAACGATGCGCGGCACATCGGTGCGGCCTCTCGCACCGCCAAAGGCAGTGCCTTTCCAGACGCGGCCGGTCACCAACTGAAATGGCCGAGTGCTTATCTCCTGGCCTGCGCCAGCAACACCGATGATGACCGATTGTCCCCAGCCGCGATGGGCGCATTCCAGCGCCTGACGCATGACCTTCACGTTGCCAATGCACTCGAAGCTGTAGTCTGCACCACCCTTTGTTAAGTCTACCAGATAAGGCACCAGGTCACCCTGCACATCGCTCGGATTGACGAAATGTGTCATGCCGAACTTTTCGGCGATCTCCTTGCGTTTCGGATTGAGGTCCACACCAACGATCTGCTCGGCACCAGCCAATCGAAGACCCTGGATCACGTTTAGCCCGATCCCCCCGAGGCCGAACACCACGCAATGCGCGCCAGGTTCGACCTTGGCAGTGTTGATCACTGCGCCGATCCCGGTCGTGACCCCGCAGCCGATGTAGCAGACCTTCTCGAAGGGCGCGTCCTCGCGGATCTTCGCCAATGCGATCTCCGGCAGGACGGTGAAGTTTGCGAATGTCGATGTGCCCATGTAGTGCATGACAGGCGAGCCATTGGCGGAAAACCGGCTGGTGCCATCAGGCATGACACCTTTGCCCTGCGTCGCGCGAATGGCGACACAGAGATTGGTCTTCCGGCTCAGGCAATACTCGCATTGTCGGCACTCCGGCGTATAAAGCGGGATGACGTGATCGCCCTTTTTCAAAGAAGTCACGCCCGGACCGACATCGGCGACGATGCCGGCGCCTTCGTGCCCGAGAATCGCGGGAAAAATCCCTTCGGGATCGGCGCCGGAAAGTGTGTACTCATCGGTATGGCAAATGCCGGTCGCCTTGATCTCGACCAGCACCTCGCCGGCGCGCGGACCGTCCAGGTCCACAGTCTCCAGGCTGAGCGGCTTGCCCGCCTCGCGGGCGACGGCGGCACGAACCTTCATTGCATCCCTCCCTCGTGAGGACGACGACTAGTGCTTCTTCTCACCGTCCGGCCCGAACTGCTCGAGATAAGCAATCACGTTCTTTCGCTTTTTCTCGTCCTTCAGGCCAGGATAGATCATTTTTGTGTGCGGCACGACTGTTTGTGGCGACGCCAGATACTTGTCGAGTTCTTCCGGCGTCCATACCAGACCGGAGTCGCGGTTCGCCTCAGAATACGTGAACCCTGGATAGGTTCCGGCCTTGCGCCCGACCACACCGTTGAGTACCGGACCAACCGCGCTCTTCGCACCGGGGCCGACTTGATGGCAGGCACGACATACAACGAAGTCCTTCTCGCCTGCTGCGGCGTCCTGCGCGGCAGCCGAGGCCGCCGTGACGAGCAGTAGGGGCACCGCGACGATCCCGATTCGAAACACTCGATCTTCCTCCTCGTTGCCGACGGAAGGTGCAGACCCCGACCAGCCTAGTCAACGTTCGTCAGAGGCTCTCATCTTCCTGATCGGGCCAGGCGCAATGCCATCGCGCGATGCGCAAGGTTGGATGTTCGGCTACCCATTGGGCAAGGACCGGCTGGGCTTGCATTGTGCAGGTGCGCGGCGAACCAGCGGACTGAATCAGGAGATGATATTCACGGCATGCTCCTGGGGCTGCCACCGTGCACGCCAGCAAAATGAGATCGATCAGGTTCATTGTTCTACGCCATCGTAACAGATTGCCAGAGTTTCATCCCATAGGGCAGAATACAATGCCCTAGGCTGGCTGCGCTGCTTGAAGAACAGGTGTGGTTGGTGTTGCATCCTGGGCTGATGGAACGTCCGGCGCTTAGGCAGCATGACCCACTCGGTCGACGCGCGTTGTTTGTGACTGCCGTTGGTGCCGCGTTTGGCGGAGCGATGCGACACGCACGAGCCGATCCAGCCGTCATCCGGGTCGGTTACCTGCGCTGGCTGGAAACGCATCAGACGATCTCGTTGCTGGACAAGCCAGCGCAGGATAATGGGCTCGCCGGCGGCAGGCTCGCCATGAGCGACAACGATACGACGGGCCGGTTCATGAACCAGGCATTTGAATTGGTCGACAGGCCCGTTCGCGCCGACGACGCTCCAGCAACGGCCCTCGGCTTCCTCGCCGAGTCGGGTACTAAGCTCGTTCTGTCGGATCTGCCCGCTGATTGGTTGGTAAAACTGGCCGACGCAGGACGATCAGACCAGATTGTGCTGTTCAACGTCGCGGCGTCTGATGACGCTTTGCGCCAGGAGGATTGTCGCAGCAACGTGATTCATGTGGCACCATCACGCGCCATGCTCGCGGATGGCTTGGCACAGTACCTGATCTGGAAGAAGTGGTCCCGTTGGGTCCTGGTATATGGCTCGCATTCCGAGGATGTACTGCTCGCGGCCGCCTACCGCCGGGCGGCGAAGCGCTTTGGCGCGCGCATCGTCCAAGAGCGCGAGTTCAAGGATTCCGGCGGTGCACGCCAGACCGACTCCGGCGTCGTGCAGACGCAGCAGCAGATCCCGGTATTTACTCAGGGATTGCCGGACTACGACGTGCTGGTGACAGCCGATGCGAACGAGGTGTTTGCCGGTTATCTCCCATATCGTACTTGGGATGCGCGGCCGGTTGTGGGGTCGGCGGGGCTGCGGCCGGTCAGCTGGGATGCAGCCAGCGCATCATGGGGAGGAACGCAGCTGCAAGATCGTTTTATCCGCGTGGCGCACCGTCGCATGACGTCGCTCGACATGCAGGCGTGGACCGCGTGTCGCATGATCGGCGAAGCGGCGAGCCGCGCCGCGTCGGCTGATCCCGACAAGATCATGCAGGTTATCAAGGGTGCGGATTTCGGTGTCGCCGCGTACAAGGGACAGAAGCTCTCCTTGCGCAACTGGGACTGGCAGCTTCGCCAGCCAATCCTGTTGTCGGACGGCCGCACGGTCGTGTCGATCTCGCCACAGCCAGGTTTCCTGCACCAGGTGACGGAGCTCGATACACTCGGGTTCGATCGTCCGGAGACAAAGTGCAAGCTGCAATGAAATCGGCAGTACTCTGGCTATTTCTGGCTGCCATCTCGGCGCCGGCATCTGCCTACACGGCGTACGTTACGAACGAGCGCGACAACACCATCAGCGTGGTCGATCTCGATCGGATGAAGACGGTGAAGACGTTGCCAGTCGGGCAGCGGCCGCGTGGCATCACGATGACCAAGGACGGCAGCCAGATCCTCGTTTGCGCGAGTGATGATGATACGATCCAGATCATCGACGCAGCGACGCTGCGTATCGTTGGTGATCTGCCGTCGGGTCCAGATCCGGAAACCTTCGCTCTGCACGTGTCGGGCAATCCGCTCTACGTCTCGAACGAAGACGACAATATGATCACGGTGATCGACGTTCTCACTCGCAAGGTGCTCGCGCAGATACCAACCGGTGTCGAGCCGGAGGGAATGGCAGTCAGCCCCGATGGTCAGACGATTGTCAACACATCCGAAACCACAAATATGGCGCACTTCCTGGACTACCAGACGCGCAAGTTGGCGGCTGCCGTGCTGGTCGATGCGCGGCCGCGTGTCGCCATGTTCAAGCACGATGGATCCGAGGTCTGGGTATCATCGGAACTCGGCGGCACCGTCAGCGTGATCGACCCGGTAAAACACTTGGTGACCCACAAGATCGCCTTTGCGGTGCAGGGACTGCGGGGGGAAGCAATCCAGCCTGTCGGCATCCGCTTCACACCCGATGACACAACGGCATTTGTGGCGTTGGGACCGGCGAACCGCATCGCCGTGATCGATACGAAATCCTATAAGGTCAAAAAGCTGCTGCTGGTCGGCCAGCGGGTTTGGCAAATGGCTTTTACACCGGATCAGAAGTACCTGCTGACCACCAACGGACTTTCCAACGACATATCGGTGATCGATGTTGCAAGACTTGACGTGGTGAAATCAATCCAGGTCGGCCGACTGCCCTGGGGCGTGGTCGTGTCGCCCAAGTGATCGTATCCGCCGATCTTGCGGCGCATGGTGCGCTCCATGCGGCACCGGCCATCGACGCGCTCACCGTACACAACGTCAGCCACGCATACGGTTCTCGCCAGGCGCTGCGCGATGTCAGCCTGCGTGTACCGCAGTCGCGCTTTACGGCCTTGCTCGGTCTGAATGGTGCCGGCAAGACCACTTTGTTTTCACTGATCACAAGGCTTTACGACACAAGGCATGGCTCGATCGAGGTGCTCGGTCATCCCGTATCGCGCGAGCCCGGCCCGGCATTACGGTTGCTCGGCGTCGTGTTCCAGGCGCGCACACTCGATCTCGATATCTCGGTGATGGAGAATCTGCTCTATCACGCAGCGCTGCACGGCATCGGCAGCCGCGAGGCGCGGCTCCGAGGCCGCGCTGCCCTCGACGAAATCGGGCTTGCGGACCGCGCGCGTGACGCGGTGCGCAGCCTGTCGGGTGGCCAGATGCGGCGCGTGGAAATCGCCCGCGCTCTGTTGCATCGGCCACGTGTACTGGTGCTGGATGAGCCAACCGTTGGCCTCGATGTTGCCTCACGCTCTGCCATCCTGCGCCACGTGCGCTCGCTTGTACAGGACCGTGGCGTTGCCGTGTTGTGGGCCACCCACCTGCTGGACGAAGTGGCCGATAATGATGCTGTCGTGGTGCTGCATCGCGGGAAGGTTCTTGCCGCCGGCGATGTCTCCGAGGTCGTCGCGTCGGTCGGAGCCACGGACATGCGCAACGCCTTCATTGCCCTGACCGGCACGATGTCTGAGGGGCCGGAATGAGTGCCACCCAAACCATCGAGCGCGACGGCTTTGGACCGCTGCAATATCTGATCTGCCTGCGTGGGATCGCGTGGCGCGAAGCACTCCGCTTCGTACATCAACGCGAACGTTTTATCTCAGCGCTGGTGCGGCCATTGGTGTGGCTGTTCATCTTCGCCGCTGGCTTTCGTCAGATCCTGGGCGTCTCGATCATCCCGCCATACGAGACCTACGTTCTGTATGAAGTGTATGTCACGCCAGGATTGATGGCGATGATCCAGCTGTTCAACGGCATGCAGTCGTCGCTTTCCATGGTGTACGACCGCGAGATGGGCAACATGCGTATGCTGTTGGTCAGCCCGTTCCCCCGCTGGTACCTGCTGACCAGCAAGCTGCTGGCCAGCACGGTCGTGTCGATCGTGCAGGTCTATGCATATCTGTTCATCGCCTGGTTGTGGGGGGTCGAGGCACCCGTCTCGGGCTATGTGTCGGTGCTCCCTGCACTGGCGTTGTCGGGCATGATGCTTGGCTCGCTAGGGATGCTGCTCTCGTCGGCCATCAGGCAGCTCGAGAATTTTGCCGGCGTGATGAACTTCGTGATCTTCCCGATGTTTTTTGCATCGTCGGCGTTGTATCCGCTGTGGCTCGTGCAGCAGTCCAGCCCGGTCGTCTACACCATCTGCTGGCTGAACCCGTTCACCTACGCCGTCGAACTGATCCGCTTTGCCCTGTACAACCAGATCGACTGGCTCGCGCTGACCGTGGTCGCCGTCATGACGGCTGTATTTACGACCGGTGCGATCATCGCCTATGACCCGGCGCGCGGCCTGATCGCTCGCCGCGGTGGGGGCGGCGGATGAAGCGCCAGGCTCTGCTGCTCACGGCATGTGCGCTGCTGACGGCTGCCGCACCCGGACCTCGGGATCCGGATTGGCCATGCCAACAGATCAAGATTCCGCATATGTCGTTGGCTGCTGTCTGGTCGGGACCAGCGCTGGATGGACCGCACGGCGATTGGCGGCAGGATCCTCAGCTGTCGGATCTGGTCCAGGACATGGCGCAGCGACGCGTGCCGCTCGATCAGGTGCAGGCAAAGATCCAGGCATTTGCCGCGCAGGCAGGCGATCAAAAAACGCCGAAGTTGCTCCTGGCGTTCTCCGCCGTCTTCGATTTGCTCGATTCAGAACGCGACAGCGTGATCGATGGGCTGGATCGGTTTGGCGCCCGCCAGAAGGAGCTAGCCACCGCGTTGCGGGAGGACACCGAGAGGCTGCGCGTCATGCAGGCCGATCCCGCGTCCGATGCTGGTGAGGTGAACCAACTGGTGCAACGGGTGACCTGGGAAGCGCAGGTGTTTCAGGACCGCCGGCAATCCTTGACTTACGCGTGCGAGGTCCCGAGTAAGATAGAGCAGAGACTATTTGCTGTCGCGCGTGCCACTCAACAAGCACTGAAATGAAAGTCGTGCTTCATTCGTTTGCTTGCGGACGAGGCAGGGGGATACGCAACTCAAGCGGCAGATGATCTGCAGCCCATCCGTCGGTGCCATCCGGATACCACGCAACATGTGTGTAGCCCAGCGCCATGGCACGTTTTGCTGCATTCCAGGACATCCAGCAGTTGGCGAGACAATAGAACACCAGCATGCAGTCGCGATTGCCGCTACTGGCCGAAGCAAGTCCGCGCTCGAAGTAGTCCTTCATTACCGGAGCCAGTTCGCCATAGCCGGTGTCGGGCAGCCAGATACTGCCTGGTAGGTCTTCACGTGGCTTCTCTCGCCAAATGGTCGAGGCGGGCAACCCGGCGGGGCGCGGGACCTGCGGGAGCACATCGATGAACACTGCGTCCTGCTGCTGCCAATGCGCCAGCGCTTCTGCCGTGGAGAGAACGGTCGCACCGCGCAAAGTCACCGGTGTTGGCGCGCGATAGTCGTCCATGCGATAGCCTGAGGGTTCTGGAGGCGGGGCGCCAACAGCTGCGGCGCCAATCACGGCAAGGGCGCAGAACGCCGCCACGCAGCGACGCGCCATCTGCCTCATGGTGTTTTCAGGCGGCCATGCTCGTCCAGGAGAGGAACGCCGTATTCTCCCAAGATGTGATCGATTTCCGGCTGATTATCGAGGATGAGGCGATTCAGCCGACGCTTCCAGTCCTGGTCGCTGCGGCGCACACCCATGGCAATTCGAAAGTCCATTCGTTCCTGCTCTTTCAACAACGGCGTCACCAGTAGGTGCGGTGTTTCGTGCTGAGCATAGTAGCCGGCGATGGGCCCCCACAGTACCCCCGCGTCAATCTCGCCGGTCGCGATGTCATGCATCATGGTGCGTGTGGGCGAATCGACACGTGTATCGACGGTCAGCGCATAGGGCCGCGCCAGGGTCATCAGGCCCTGCGCTACCAGCACCGTGGCCGGCGGCGTGCCAGCCACAACACCGATATGCTTGCCTTTCAACCGCGGGTCTTCCAGGTCTTGGACCGATTCGAGGCCGCTGTCGGGCCGGAACACCAGGGCGTAGGTGGTGCGATAATAGGGATTGGTAGTTTGCACGAGATCATCGCCAACGGCCACACCCATGATGACGTCGCAACGCAAGGCATTCAGCGTATTGCGGACGAACCCGATGACCTGAGGATAGTAAGTATAGCTGGTCGGCTGCCCCAGTTTGCTGGCGAACAGCTCTGCCAGCTTGTTCTCAAACCCCTCCCTGGCTTCGTCGGAGAAGGGCATGTTGCGCGGGTCAGCGCAGACCCTGAATGTCTTCGGGTCCACGAGCTCGGCTGCAGAGCCTAGGCCCGATGTCTGCGCCTGTGCCAGACTAAGCGTCAGGAGAAAGATGGCTAAGGCGGTAGCGACGCAATGCATCTGGCCCAGCGCCTTTGGGTCAGCCCATGCACTCATCCTCTGCCTTGGTATAAGCTCCCGGTTTGGCTGCGTGCTTTCCGGGACGTCCTCGACCAATCGCATCATCGGCACGCGCGCGCAGATAAATATAGATCGCATCAATGTAGCACATGACGTTCTTGTTCTCGCCATTGGCCGGCATAACCAGCTCCTGCGAAGCCGACACATTCTGCTTGCCACCTGCGACGACCGCGTAGAAGTCAGGGTAACTCAGGCGCTTTATCGATTCCATGAGCGCCGGGGCATAGGTCGAACCCATCCCATCAGGACCGTGGCACCGCAGGCATTCCGATGAGTAACGGTTGAAGCCGACATAGGTATACCAATCGACTGTACCGTCCGGTTCGACCTTGAAGGTGGGTGTTCCGTCCTTGTCGCCCCATTTGCCGTCATCGGACGTCACGGCGGCTGGATCACCCGACCCGTCGGTGACAGCATACGCACCAGGGGATGCAATGATCACCACAGCCGCAGTGGCGGCAAACACGATATCTCGCAAGATGTCAGTCCTCCCTGGCAACTCCAGTCTGTGGCCTTAGCACAAGGCATGGCCGGCACGATGGCCGGCCATGGCTCAGTCGAGTTGGGTTGAACAGGATCAACGCGATCTGACTGCCGCTTATCCGACTGGCCCTCCCGAAGGAGGACCAGTCAACGAAGATGCGGCGATCAGCTCGAGGGAAGTGTGAATACAGTCAGCGTGCCACCCAGCGCGGTGTAGTTGTTCAGCGCCGCATAGCCGCCGACCGCGCCAAGACCGGCATGTGGATCGGTTAATCCTGCCGCAAGACCAATGCCAGCCCATCCGCCAACCCCCGATAGTACGGCGACGTACTGCTTCCCGCCGTGCTCGTAGGTAATAACGTTGCCGATAATGCCGGAAGGCGTCTTGAACTTGTAAAGCTCCTTGCCCGTCTTGGCGTCCACCGCCTTCAGGTAACCCTCGAGGGTTCCATAGAACACAACGCCGCCCGCGGTCGCGAGCGCGCCAGACCATACCGAAAACTGTTCCGGATTAGACCAGACGATCTTTCCCTTGGTCGCATCCCAGGCAATAAAGTTGCCCATATTGGTCTGCCCGGCCGGCGGGTACATCGACAGCGTCGCGCCGACATACGGCTGGCCCGCCGTATAGGACACGCGGAACGGCTCGTAATCCATGCAGACGTGATTGGTCGGCACGTAGAATAGCTTGGTCTCCGGCGAGTAGGCCGCCGGCTGTTCGTCCTTGCTGCCCAGCGCTGCCGGGCAGATACCCTGCGAGTTCACGTCTTCGCCTTGCTCACCCGGCGCATACTTCGCGACGACGTTTGGACGTCCGTAGTTCTGGCTGTTCTTGTTCATGTCGACGCCGGTCGTCCAGTTCACGGCGGGATCGAATTTTTCTGCAACAAGCAGCTCACCGGTGGCACGATTCAGCGTGTAGCCAAGCCCGTTGCGGTCGAAGTGAACCAGCGCGGGAACCGCGTGGCCGCCGATTTCCAGATCTGCCAGGATCATCTCATTGACGCCGTCGTAGTCCCACTGATCGTGCGGCGTCATCTGATAGACCCACTTGGCCATTCCGGTATCGGCATCGCGGGCAATGATTGTCATCGACCACTTGTTGTCCCCGGGCCGCTGCTTGGGATTCCAGGTGGAGGGATTGCCGGTCCCGTAATAGATCAGGTTCAGTTTTGGATCGTATGAATACCACCCCCAGGTATCGCCGCCACCAATCTTCCACTGATCGCCCTGCCAGCTCTTCAGGCTCGAGTCAGCGCCGATCGGCTTGCCCAACTCCATGGTCTTCTGCGGATCGACCAGCAAGTCGCTGTCTGGACCCTCGGAATAGGCCCGCCAGATCTGCTTGCCGTCGGCGACGGAATAAGCCGTTAGCCAGCCACGTACGCCGAATTCACCGCCGGATACTCCGAGATAGACCTTATCCTTGACGACCATCGGGGCGCTGGTGCCGGTCTCGCCTTTGCCGGGATCGCCGGTCTTCACCGACCACGCGACCTTCCCGGTCTTCGCATCGAGTGCCACCAGCGAAGTATCGGCCTGGTGCAGAAATAGCTTGCCATCCGCATAGGCGAGGCCACGGTTGACCGTGTCGCAGCACATCACCGGAATGACGTTCGGATCCTGCTTCGGTTCATATTTCCACAGGATCTTGCCATCATGGTTGAGGTCCAGCGCAAACACCGTGTTGGGGAACGGCGCGTGGACGTACATAACGTCGCCGATCACCAGCGGGGCACCTTCATGCCCGCGCAGCACACCGGTGGAAAACGTCCAAGCGACCTGCAGCTTGCCGACGTTGTGCGTGTTGATCTTATTGAGTTTGGAATAGCGTTGGTTGTCGTAGGTGATCGTCGGCATCACCACATTGGCCGGGTTCGACTGCATCTGCACCAGATCGCCGCTTTGTGCATAGGCGGTGCCGAACATGAATGGTGACGACAGAAGCGTCGCCGCCGTCAGCAAAGTTGCTGCCGAAGCCCTTGGCATTGATTCCTCCCATTGCTTTCACTCACGGCGGGTACGGAGACCGCGGCCGCTCTGACGCACTTGCACAAGTTGGGACAAGCATTTCCGGCACCACAGGCGGCCTGGTAGGCCAGTGATGTCTGGTCGGCCGATGAATGACGAACTCGCCGTGATGAACGCCCTTCCCAACCTCGAGCGTTCCCATAGAAGCCGGAACCGAACTATCCTTATTCTATATCCGAAAGGTAGCAAGTCACGGCCACGTGAAGATCACCAGGTACAAAGAGCGGGGTTGTGGGGATAAATGCGCGAGTTCAGTTCGATATTGCAGCTAATACTAGCAGTAGTCCTCCCACTGGGGAACGCGGAGGCAAGCCCGTTTCGTGTTCAGCAAGTCGCGGATGGTGACTATGTGCATTTTGGCCAAGTTGCACTGACAACCCCCGAGAATGCGGGCGATACCGCCAACCTGGGCATCATCATCGGTAACGACGCTGTTGCCGTCGTGGATACTGGAGGCAGCGTCAGCGTCGGGCAGAACCTTGTCGCCGCTGTGCGCGGCCTCACCACCAAACCGATTCGCTACGTGATCACGACGCACGGTCATCCGGACCATCTCTTCGGAAGCGCCGCCATGCCGCCTGGTGCTGCGTTCGTCGGGCACCATAACCTGCCGATCGAACTCGCCAGGCGCGGCGAATATTATCTGCACTCATATCGTGAGCAGCTTGGCGAGTCAGAGATCAAGGCGGTCAGGATAATTGCGCCAACCCTGACCGTGGAGGCCGAAAAGACCTTGGATCTGGGTGGCCGGCCTCTGCGGCTCATTGCCTGGTCGCCGGCTGCCCATACCGGCTGCGATCTGACGGTGTTGGACGAAACCACTGGTGTGCTGTTCGCCGGCGACCTCGTATTTCTGCAACATATTCCGATCTTGGATGGAAGCGTCACCGGATGGTTGTCGGTGATCCAGCGCCTGGAGAGGCTGCCGGCGCGCGTCGTGGTGCCAGGCCATGGCGGCGAGATCGCCCCTTGGCCAGAGGCGCTGAGTGACGAACGCCGCTACCTGACTGTTCTGGCGCAGGATACGCGTCGTGAGATCGCGGAGGGCACAGCGCTCGAGCGTGCTGTCGGCAAGATCGCCAATTCAGAGCGAAACCGGTGGCAGTTATTCGACGACTACAATTCCCGCAACGCGACGGCAGCGTTCAGCGAACTGGAATGGCAATAGCCGGTGCGGTCGCCGCTCGCCCTCGGTATTGATATTCGTCATCGGAGGTTGAAGCGTCGCTTTCGGCAAGACTGCGCATGATTGTGTGGTGCGGCGACAGTTCACAGGCTGGATCGGTCGCTGCCGCGTCGCCAGCAAACGCCAGTGCCTGGCATCGGCATCCGCCAAAATCGATCTCGCGCATCTCGCAGGTGCGACACGGCTCGCGCATCCAGTCGGTGCCGCGAAAAGCCTGAAACGCCGGCGAATTCTGCCATATCTCCGCCAATGACCGGTCGCGCACCGACCAGAACTCTAGCCCTGGAATGGTTCCCGCCGCATGGCACGGCAGGGCCTGCCCCGATGGCGTAATGTTAAGCGAACGACGTGCCCAGCCGCCCATGCAGGCCTTTGGGCGCCGCCCATAGTAATCCGGCACCACCATGTCGATGACGACTCGTCCTGCGTAGTCGGCACGGATGCTCTCCATGTCCTGCATCGCTTGGGCGACCTGCGCAGGCGTCGGCATCAGCGCTTTGCGATTGCGCAAAGCCCAGCCGTAGTACTGTGCGTGGGCGATTTCGACACGGCCGGCACCAAGTGCTGCAGCCGTTTCGACGAATGCGGCAACACGGCCGATATTTGCGCGATGCACCACGACGTTGATGGTGAGAGCAAGCTGCTGTTCGACCACCATGCGGGCGAAGGCGAGCTTGCGCGTATGAGCGCCGCGGTAGCCAGCGATGCGATCGGCCGACTTGGCATCCACGTCCTGTAATGAGAGTTGGACGTGATCAAGGCCACTCTGCTTCAGCCCGGCAAGCCGTGCCGCGTCGATGCCAAGACCGGAGGTGATAAGGTTCGTATAAAGTCCTGCCTGGCGCGCTGCCGCGACAATGTCGATGAGGTCGCGGCGCGATGCAGGCTCACCACCTGATAAGTGCACCTGCAGCACACCCAAGGCCGCCGCTTCGCCGAAGACGCGTGCCCAGGTGGCAGCATCCAGCTCGTCTGCCCGATCCTCCAAAGCCAGAGGATTGGAACAATAAGGGCAGGCGAGGGGACAGCGATGTGTCAGTTCGGCCAGCAACCCGAGCGGCGCCGGCAGTTTCTGCGCCGCACTCACACGACCATCCGCTTGCCAACGAGTTCGGCCAACATGTCCCTTACGTCGCCTTCGATCTCAGCGCGATCGGCGGTGTAGAGCACCGCTAGTTCATCAACGATTTGGGCAACCGTGCGCGTGCCGTCGCAGCGACGGAGAATTTCGCTTGCGGGGCCCTCCGTCTCGATCACCCGTTCCGGTCCGAGCAGCACCCAGGCGTCGCGCGTCCGGTCGAAATGCAGCCGTACGCCCGGGGCAAGGCGTGGCCGATCCGGCGCCGCCATCTCATGCATCAGAACGCTTCGGCACAAATGCACCAGGAGGAATCAGCCCCGGCGTTACATAGGCGTAGTGCAGCGCGTCCAGCATGCACCACAGCACATCGCACTTGAACGCCAGCGTATCGACCACCGACTGCTGTTGCTCAGGCGTGATCGCATGCTGCTTCACCCAATCGAGAGCGAAATTGGCATCGCGCTCGGCCTGCGGCGGGCGCTGGTCGAAATAAGCCATGATCTCCGGCGTGATGAAGTCGTAGTGCGCGAGCATGCCGCTCATGCGCTCGGTGATGATTTGCGGCGAGAAAAGCTCGGTCAGACAGGAGGCGATGGCCTCCAACAGACTCTGCTCGCGGACATAATGCACATACGCCTGAACCGCGAAGCGCGTCGCCGGCAACAGCAGGCGCGTTGACGTCACCGCCTCGCGGTCGAGGCCAAGCCCGTCCGTCAGCCTTAGCCAGCGCTCGATGCCCCCCGGGCGATCGTCATCGCCGTCGTGGTCCTCAAGCCGCTTGCGCCACTCGCGTCGCAGAGCCGGGTCGTCACAGCGGCCGATCAGCGAGGCATCCTTCAGCGGGACCATGGCCTGGTAATAATAGCGGTTGAGCGCCCAGGCCTGCACCTGCGCCTTGGTGCATTGGCCATTGTGCAGCATCTGATGGAAGGGGTGCAGATTGTGATAGCGCCGGGCGCCCAACTCGCGCAGGCGCGATTCCAGGTCGCCAGCGGCATGAGTGTCGTTCAAAGCACCACCTCCATGCCGTCGTAGGCGACCTCGAAGCCGGCAGCCTCAACCTGCCGCCGCTCAGGGGAATCACGCAGCAGGATCGGATTGCTGTTGTTGATGTGCAGCAGCACCCGCCGACCCGGCACATCCCCGAGCCGTTGCAGAGTTCCGCCGGGCCCGCTCACCGGTACGTGCCCCATGCGCCGCCCGGTCTTCTCCCCAGGCCAGCCGCGGTCATTTCGTCATCGGTGAAAAGGGTGCCATCGAAGAATATGATGTCAGCGTCGCGGAGTTGCTGTCGCACACGCTCGGTAATTTCGGCGCACGCCGGAGCCATGATGACGCTGCGCCCGTTTGCTTCCAAACGCGCTGCATACGTCGCTCCGGGCTCCGCCACATTGGCACCGCGGCCTTCCTGATAAAGCGGAACTTTGCCGGGCATTTCGAGCAGCGTCAGCACGACGTCGCCGGCGCATCTCACCGGTTCATTTGGCGCGATCGGCACCTGCCGCACCAAGGCCGGATCCAACACGTTGAAGATGGCGTTCTGCCGCAGCAGGTCCAGGAGAGGGGGCGCCGCATACAGCGTGAAAGGTTGCCGTTCCCGCAGGACCAGCAACCCTGCCATAGCGTCGACATCGCCGCCCAACAGGACTACGGCGGCAATTGGTGAATGGCGCAGTCCGTGGGCCGGCCACAGGCGGGGATTTTGCAGAATTTGCTGTCGCAGATCAGGTGAGGCACCAACGATCACCCACTCGGCTTCGTTGGCGCTCACTGCAATGGATGCCTGGGTTGCTGGCCGTGCCCGTGGGTCCCCAGACCTTGCCAAACAGCAGAGGCGGCACCCGCAGTTCCACTGCGGAAAGCCGCCACCCGCTGCGGCGCCGAGGACCAGGGCGCTCAGCCCGGATGCCCGGCCACCCATATCCAGCCTACGAAGTGTAGTTCGGGTTACAGCTTGCCGGAGAAATAGCCGTTGATTTCCATGCCTATGCAGATCTCGCGCAACTTCGGACGCGTCCACGCCATGGGATCATCTCCTCTGAACATTCAGGCGACCGCAGAGGAACCGCCCAGCGATCCCTCAACCATGTCACACTAACAGCTTGGGTCAGGGGCGTCCAGGACACGCAGTCCTTGCAATCGCCCACGCACGGGCGATTATCCGCAAGGACAACATGGCCCCCGTGCGCCGGGGGACTGGCAGGAAGCGGTTATGAAAACACGGCCTTCGCTCGTGCATCGTCGTTGGGTGCTTGCAGTCGCAGCCGGGGCTGTCAGTGCGAAGGCGGCCGCCCAGGCCCCCGCGCAGGCCGATTCCTGGGCGGCCCTGGCACCGCAGATTTTTGGCGATCGCGCCGTCCGTGATGGCAGCACGGTTTTGGGCATCGACGCCCCATATCGTGCCGAGGATGCCGCGGTGGTGCCGATCAGCCTTCATTCGCTGCTGAAGCCTGACGATACTCGCCGGATTGCTGTTATCACACTGTTGATCGATGAGAACCCGTCGCCGCTGGCGGCGGTATTTGTGCCTGGCGCGGCGAGTGGAATGCGGTCGCTCTCGACCCGCGTTCGGGTCGATTCCTACACCAATGTGACGGCTGTCGCCGAATTGAGCGACGGGCAGCTCTACGCCACGCAGCGCTTTATCAAGGCCGCCGGCGGCTGTTCGGCGCCGGCCGCGAAGCAGGATGCCGGTCCGGTGGCGGTTGGCGAAATGCGGTTCCGCCAGTTTTCTGCAGGGGCGGGCGCCGACCAGGGGAGAAGCGAAGCGCAGCTCATGATCCGCCATCCCAACTATTCGGGCATGCAGATGGACCAATTGACGCGCCTGTATATCCCCGCGCGCTTCGTCAAGTCAGTGAAGCTCCGCCAGGGGCAAGAAGCGTTGCTCGGGGTCGAGTGCGGGATCTCGATCTCCGAGAACCCGGTCTTTCGGTTCGACTATCACAGCAATGGTGCCACCACCTTCAGTGCCGACATCGAGGACAGCGACGGCAGATCATTCCATCAGGAGTGGCCAGCGACCACGACCTGATCGCAGCCTAGAAGCAGCGGACTTCGGCTTCCGCCTGCGCCTCTTCCAGATCACGAACCATTTCATTGGTTGGCGCGCTGCGGAACTCCTGGCCGAGGTAGCCACCAGCGTTGCGCCGCATGCGCAACACCGTTTCGGCCTTCTCGTATTGCTGGTAGGGCAGCAGCGTCGCGATCACGTCGATGGCGCACGCGCAGCGCTGCAGCGCCTCCTGCGTGCCGCCATTCGTCGCCATGCAGGCGAACACATACTCCGCGCGAGCGGCCGTGCTATAATCTGATGCATCCGCGGCCCTCCCTTGCCGGAGAAACATCGCACTGCACAGGAGGATCAATGCGCCGAAGCGAAACACGAAAGCGGCCATGGCACAAAGCAGCGTTCCGCATCCCTCGCCCATATTCAAGAGGCAGGTTCGGGAATGCGTAATGGGCCTATCCGCCACTGCTGCTCCATCGTTGCCGTGGCAATGCTGACCTTTGCAGGCCCGGCGCTGACCGCAGAAAAAGGCACCCGCTTCTGGAATCTGACCGGCGAGACAATCACCCATCTGAGCCTGGCGCCGGCCGGCACCACGAAGTGGGGTCCGGATCAGTGCCGCAACGATCCCGATGGCAGCGTCGATTTCGACGAAAGGCTGCGCATCACCGGCGTTTCGTCGGGTCGCTATGACGCGAAGTTCACCGACAGGACCGGACGCACCTGCACAGTCACCGCCATCGACATCAAGGCCGGAGCCGTTTTTTCCATCGGCAAGGAGGCGCTGGAACACTGCGCCAGTAAATGAGTCCCCGCGCGACCGTGCCATTGACACGCCGCCAGCAGACTCGGGGATAATCTCGCGGCTGTCGAATGGGAGGGATCAGGCAAATGTTCGCGCGTCGCGCGCTGCTTGGCGCAGGGATCGCCGTCGCCGCCGGTCCTGTGATCGCCGCATCGCCTTTGATGCGTGTCGGCGTGCTGCGATTCGGCACCGTGTCGTGGGAGATCGATGTTATCCGCCATCACGGACTGGATGCCGCTGCAGGCATCACAGTAGAACCGATTGAGCTTGCCGCTGCGCAGGCCGCGCAGGTTGCGTTGCAGGCCGGTCAGGTTGACGCGATTGTGGTGGATTGGCTGTGGGTAGCGCGACAAAGGGCGACTGGTGCGGATTGGACCTTAGTGCCATTCTCGGAAGCTGTCGGTGCGCTCATCGTTCCCAATGCATCGCCTATTCGCGATGTCCCCGATCTTGTGGGGCGTGCGCTCGGAGTCGCAGGAAGTCCACTCGACAAGAGCTGGCTTATCCTCCGGGCTTATGCGAGCGAGCGATACGGCATCGACCTGTCTGCTGCTGCCAACAAGAGCTTTGGCCCGCCACCACTGCTGGCCGAACAGATGAAGGCCGGACGACTGGATGCGCTGCTGACATACTGGCAATTTGCAGCGAAGGCGGAGGCCGGAGGCGCGCGCAGGTTATTGTCCGTCGAGGACGCTGTGGCTGCGCTCGGCGTCAGCGCCAGTGTGCCGTATATCGGATATACATTCTCGCAGCACTGGGCCGCGCAGAACCAGAGAATAGTCGATGGGTTCATCAGTGCATCACGTCAGGCGCGAGGTATTCTTGCGACCTCGGATTCCGAATGGTTGCGCATCATGCCGCTGACCGGTGCCGCCGACAGCGGTGAGCTCGAACGGCTCCGGGACTGGTACAGGCGCGGTATTCCCCGGCGCTGGGGTGAGCCTGAACGCCGGGCGGCCGGACAGTTGTTCGAATTATTGGCCAGAATAGGCGGGCCCGATCTGGTCGGTCCGGTCAACGCAATTCCGGCCGGCACCTTCTGGCCGGTCAGTTGGCAGTCGGAGGCATAGCGGTCCGCAGGTATCGCGATCTGTCGATACGGATTGCGTCTGCTGCGTTGTTTCTGATTGCGTGGCAGACCGCGGCTGAGCTCGCCCAGAGTCGCTTATTGCCAAGTGTGACCGCGGTGCTGCGGGCCATGGCGGAGCAGACGGAGAGCGGCGTGCTGCCGTGGAACCTCGCGATCACCCTTGGTCGTGTGGCTGCCGCGTTCGCAATATCGCTGTCTCTCGGCAGTGCCTTGGGCATTGCCATGGGGCTCTGGCGCCGTTTGGACCTTTGGCTGGACAACGCTGTGACGGTGCTCTTGAACCTGCCGGCGCTGGTGTTGATCGTTTTGATCTACGTTTGGTTCGGCCTGAACGAACTTGCAGCCATCGCCGCCGTTGCACTCAACAAGTTGCCTACGACGGTGGTGACCATGCGTGAGGGCGCGCGCGCACTCGATCCGGCGCTCGCCGAGATGGCACGCAGCTTTCATATGCCGCGTTGGCGCGTCCTGCGGCATGTGACCTTGCCGCAGCTGAACCCCTACCTGTTTGCCGCAGCTCGCTCCGGGCTCGCGCTGATATGGAAGATCGTCTTGGTGGTAGAACTGCTCGGCCGCAGCAACGGCATCGGCTTCCAGATCCAGATCTACTTTCAGCTGTTCGATGTCACGCTGATCCTTGCCTATACGCTGGCCTTCCTGCTGGTCGCGCAAGCGATCGAATGGGCTGTCATGCAGCCGCTGGAGAATTGGGCGATGCGATGGCGGACGTAGTTCTTCGACTACACATCGAGAGCAAATACTTCCATACCAATCGGGACATACTGCCGGTGCTGGGTCGGATCGAGCTGACACTGGCGGCCCGGGAGATCGTCGCGGTCGTAGGGCCTTCGGGCTGTGGCAAGACGACACTGCTGCGGATCGCTGGAGGCCTCGACAGCGATTTCGTTGGCGAACGTCAGTGGTTCGGCAGCGGACAGCCACGCATCGGCCAGGTCTTTCAAGAGCCGCGCCTGCTGCCCTGGCGTAGTGTGCGACAGAATATTCTGCTGGCACAGCATGAAGCGAAACCGGCTGTTGCAGACGAACTATTGGAATCGCTCGATCTCGCCGCGTTCCGAGATGCGTATCCCGGCAAGCTGTCGCTCGGTATGGCGCGGCGTGTGGCGATCGCTCGCGCCTTTGCCATCGAACCAGAGCTGGTGCTGCTGGATGAACCGTTCGTCTCGCTCGATCCGGCAATGGCTGAACGCAGCAGGGAAGTATTGCTGAAGGCGTGGCATGCGCGTCCCACTGCAGGGCTGCTGGTGACCCATGATCATGACGAAGCGGCGGCGCTCGCCGATCGCATCCTGGTGCTCGGTTGTCGACCCGCTTGCATCAAAGAGGAGCGGGCGATCCGGCTGCCCCACGGGGCGCCCCGCAGCGCAAGCCTCAGGCGATGATGTTCGCGCCACCGTCGACGTAGACGGTGCCACCAGTGATGCGCTTGGCCAGCGAGGTCGCAAGATAGGCGCAGGCGAAACCGACATCCATGATATCGACCAGTTCGCCGAGTGGCGCTCGCTCCGCCGCCTCGTTGAGCAACAGCTCGAAATCCTTGAGCCCTGATGCTGCCCGTGTCTTCAGCGGTCCTGGCGAAATGGCATGGACGCGTATGCCGCGCGGACCCATTTCGTAGGCAAGGTAGCGGCAGGCGGCTTCGAGGGCGGCCTTCACCGGTCCCATCACGTTGTAATTCGGGACGACACGGTTGGCGCCGTAATAACTCATCGCGAACATCGCCCCGCCATTCTTCATCAGCGGCGCGGCGAGCTTCGCCATCCGGATAAAGGAGTGGCACGAGACATCCATCGCCTTGGCAAAGCCCTCCGCCGAACAGTTCAGCAGCCCGCCCTGCAGGTCCTCCTTCGGTGCGAAAGCAATCGAGTGCACCAGAATGTCCAGCCGTCCCCATTCGCGGGCAACGCGCTCGAATACGTTCTCCAACTGACCCGGGACGGAGACGTCCAGCGCCCCGGTGATGCCTGCCTGCAATTCCTGGGCAAGCGGTTCCACGTAGGCGCGCGCCCGCTCGTTGAGCCAGGTGATCGCAAGCTCCGCCCCAACGGTGCGAAAGGCCTTCGCGCAGCCGTACGCGATGGATTGGTCGTTCGCCACGCCAACAACCAGTGCCTTCTGTCCCGCCAGCACCGGCCTGAAATGGGCTTCGCTCATATTGGCTCCTTCAACGGATGGAGGCCGATACCGACCGCCGGCGAGCCGCCGCGACCATCACGGCAACGGCGCAGGAGGCGAGCCGCGTCAGCAGCGAGTCGGCGCGGCTGGTTAGAACGATCGGCACGCGCGCGCCAAGTACGATACCGGCTGCATCCGCGAGCGCCAGGAATGACAGGCTCTTGGCCAGCATGTTGCCGGCCTCGAGGTCGGGAACGACAAGTACGTTCGCCCGCCCTGCAACCGGCGATACGATCTGCTTGATCGCTGCTGCTTCCGGGCTGATTGCGTTATCAAGTGCGAGCGGCCCGTCCAGAAGTGCGCCGGTAATCTGCCCCCGATCCGCCATTTTGCAAAGCGCGGCAGCCTCGATCGTGGAAGGGACCTTGGCGGTCACCGTCTCCATTGCGCTCAGCAGTGCCACCCGAACCTCGGTGACTCCCATGGCGTGCGCCAGGTCGATGGCATTCTGCACAATGTCCACCTTGTCATCGAGCGTCGGCACTATGTTGACCGCCGCATCGGTGATGATCAGCGCATTGGGATGACGTGGCGCGTCCATGACGAAGCAGTGACTGATCCGGCGCGCCGTCCGAATGCCGGCGTCTCGCGCCACCACCGCACCCATCAGTTCGTCCGTGTGCAGGCTGCCTTTCATCAGCGCCTCGACCCGTCCTTCGGTCACCAGCCCGACAGCCTTGCTGGCAGCGTCGTGGCTATGTTCCGCCGCGACGATGTCCATTGCTTCGATGTTAAGTTTCGCCGCTCTGGCGACGGTGCGGTTGCGTTCGACCGGCCCTACCAGGATCGGTTCGATCAGCCGCAGTTGTGCTGCCTCGATGGCACCCTGCAGTGACACATCGTCGCATGGATGTGCGATGGCCACTTTGATCGCGGGAAGTGCCTGGGCAGCCTTGATCAGCCGCTGGTACTTCTCGTGCGGCACTTCTTGTCCGGTGGCCTCAGGCATGTTCCGCCTCAGCCTTGCTTCGCTTTGCGCCCTCCGTCGCAAACAACGTCTCTATCTGCTTCAGACGGCGCTTGCCCTCGTCCGACATCTCGCCGCGGGCCGCGAGAACCCGATGCAGCATTTCAAGCGCCGCCTTGCGCGGCTCGGCATCGCCGCCAAGCAACTTCTGCAAGCTGCCGATGGCGCGTTCCTGATCCAGGCAGACCAACAGGTATTGTTGCCGTACCATCTCCTTGAAGCGGGCCAGGCTCATCTGCTTCTCGACAGGATGTGAAGCACGAATCAGCTTCAGAACCGAGAACCCTCGCTCATCGATGCTGCCCTCAGGCATTCGGATGTAGATCAAGGCTCGCATGGCAGCCTCTGTCACGCCGCCCACCTCGAACTGCTTTTCCAAGTCGGCGCGCAGTCGCGCGATATCGGCCTCGCGGACAAGGTCCCGCTCGCTCCGGTGAGGAGCGACTTGTGAGGCGCCAAGCCCAACCAGCGCCTGGAGCCATGACGACCCATACGTGTTCAGGAACATGGCTTCAGTCACCGCATCACGGAATTCGCCGAAACTCTGCAGGCACGTGGTGATCCATGATGAAGTCGCCTGCTCCATAGCCAGCAGCGGGTTGTCCGAACCGACAGGCTGGCGTGACGAACGCACTGACTCAGCCAGTACTTTGACAGGGGCCATGAAGGGATTCCGGTCAGAGAACACCGCGAAGCGGAGACGGTTCGGATGAAGCGCCCGGGACGCTTCCGCCATCGGCTCCGTCATGGCCATCCGAATCGCGGGTGCAACCATGGTCTCGTAGAGCCCTCGGTTGATCTCCGACACACGTGCGACTGCGGCAAAGCGCTTGTCATCGGCTGCGTCGTTGGTCCCCAATTCCCGGATGTGGTCCAGGGTGCGGGCTTCCAGGCGGAACAGGTACTTGCCTTCGACCAGGTTGCGATTGAAAGTGTTTTCGTCGACCTCGGTGATAACCGCCTCGTACAGGCCTGGCGGCAGCGCATCGATCAGCTCGATGC
>JBKPSV010000239.1:0-13585 GCA_046735215.1 Pseudomonadota bacterium
CAACGACGCAGGCATGGAGTTCCGCCGCAAACAGTGGAGCACCGCCGAGGTGAAGGCGCTGCTCGACAAGGCGGGCTATGGTGGCGAGCGCATCGTCCTGCTGCATCCGACGGACCAGCTCATCTACAACGCGTTCATCACCGTCGTCGCCGATGCGTTCCGCAAGGTCGGACTCAACATCGACGAGCAGATGGTGGACTGGGGCACGGTGGTGCAGCGGCGCACCAGTAAGGAGCCGCTGGAAAAAGGCGGCTGGTCGATCTTCCCTGCCGGCGCCCCCGGGCCGGAGTATGTTGATCCGATGCTGGCCAACACATTGCGCAGTCCGGGGGCCAAGGCATGGTTCGGCTGGCCTGATTCACCGGCGATCGAGGCGGCGTATGAGGCGTGGATCGACGCGTCGAACGAGAGCGAGCGGCACAAGCAGGAGATGGCGTTCCAGGCGGCTGCGTTCGATTACGTGCCGACGATCCCGCTTGGCCAGTACCTTCCGCAGGCGGCGTGGCGCTCGAATGTGACGGGCATGCTGAAGGGATCGGCGCCGGTGTTCTGGGGCGTGGACAAGAGCTGAGCGTCAGGCAGTCGGCCGTCGGTCCGCCCACGGCCGCGCCGCCTCGAAGGCCGCTGCCACGCGTAGCAAATCGGCGTCGGCGCCGGGACGCGCAATCAATTGGATCGCGAGGGGCATCCCGTCGCGGTCGAAGCCGCATGGCAGGCTGACCGCCGGATTGCCCGTCAGGTTGAACGGCATGGTGTAAGGATACCACGAGGCGCGAATGTTCTCGACCAGCTGGTTGTCGATCTCGATGGCCCCGAAGAAATCCTGGTCGATCGGCACCGCACTGCGCGACAGCGTCGGCATGGCGACGATGTCGCAGTCGTCGAACCAGGACTGCACCTGACGATAGAGCCGTGTGCGCTGAAAGATCGCATCGTAGAGTTCGGCAGCCGAATAGCTGGCGACGCGATCCATCTGCCGCACGAAAGTCGGGCACATGATGTCGCGGTGCTGCTTCAGGTGATGGCCGAACTGCGCCATCCGATAGGCGCCGTTGTTGACGAACCACACCGCTTCGGGGTTGTCGAACGGCGCGGTCAGCTCTGAAACGTCAGCGCCCAGTTCGCTGAATGCCGCCAATGCTGTTTGGCAGGCACTCAGCACCTCGGCCGCAACGGCGGCATTGCCGAGCCGGTCACGCCAGGCGATGCGCAGACCGCGCAGATCGCCAGATTGTGCCGCGGCCAAGAAATCGGGCTTGAGCCGGCCGGTGGTCAGAGGGTCGCGCAGATCCACGCCCGCCATTGCATCGAGCATCAGCGCTGTGTCGAGCACCGTGCGCGTCATCGGCGTCACGTAGGAGATGTTGCCGAACCCGTCCTGCGCATATTCCTGCGGCACGACGCCGAGACCTTGCTTGAACCCGACGATGCCGTTGCACGCAGCGGGGATGCGTGTCGATCCGCCGCCGTCGGTAGCAACGGCAATCGGCACCAGTCCGGCCGCGACAGCAACCGCTGAGCCGCCGCTGGAGCCGCCGGAGCTGCGATCGGCACGCCAGGCATTACGGGTGCGGCCGAACAGCGGCGCCTGTGTCAGACATTGTTGGCCGAACTCCGGCGTTGTGGTTTTGCCCACCACGATTGCGCCGGCCTGTTTCAGCCGCGCCACGGCAACCGAGTCATGATCCGGCACGTGATCCTTGAAGATCAGCGATCCCCAGGTCGTTCGAATGCCAGCAGTCGGGATCAGATCCTTCACGGCCACCGGGACGCCGTGCAGCGAACCGAGTTGCGCACCCCGCATGACAGCGGCTTCAGCGTCCCGCGCCGCCACCATCGCCATATCCCCGGCGATGGTGATGAATGCGTTCAGCGTCGGCTGGCTGCGCTCGATGCGCTCGAGCGTGTCGCGCATCACCTCGACGGGCGAGACCGCGCGCTTGCGGATCTGACCTGCCAGCTCGGCGGCTGAGGCAAAGGCGACGTCCATGTCTGCTCCTGATGCCGGGGTGGCCTGCTGCAGCCTACCACCCCGGCATCAGTTCAGACACGCCGCAGAAAGCAGCGATCCTCCACGTCAATGCATTCCGTTCGCATCGCGTGGGCGAAGTTCTCCTGCGCCTCGGGATCTGCGCGTAGCGCTTCGCGATAGGTCTCGTACGCTGCAAGGCTATCGAACTCGATCATCGCAAGCGCAAAGTTGTTTGGCCCCTCCTTCGGCAGGAAGTATCCGAGCAACGCGCCACCGCAGCGCGCGATGATCGGCGGCCAGGTTGCGGCGTAACGTTCAAAGTCCGCGATCCGATGCGGATTGAGCGTGTAGCGTATGCAGCAGGTGATCACGCCAGCACCCTGTACTGCACGCGCTCGCGCCGGACCAGCCGCGGCACACCTTCACCGAGAATCAGCGATTTGAAGTGGGGGGTCTGCTGATGTGCAGCAAACGCGGCTTCATCTTCGAACAGTTCGTAGAACAGGAACTGTGCCGGGTTCTCCACTGCGCGATGCACCACAAACAGCCGAACGCCTGATTCCCTCTGCGCCTCAGGTGCGAACCGCATAAGGATATCGGCCACCGCATCAGCTTCACCGTCGCGCGCTTCCCACAACGCCGTTACAGCCAGGCCACCGGTGATCTGTTGTGTCTGCATGTCGTCCTCCTGTTGAACACAGAGAAGACGTAGAGATTTGCTCGCCGCAAATCAGCGCCGATCACTTCGACGCAGAGCGAAGCGTTATCAGCCGGCCGTTAGTGTCCCGCGTGGCTGCCGGAAAAATCTGGAGCCTGCACGCCGGACTGCTTCAGCTGTTGTACCAACGCCTGCTTCAGTCGCTCCAGTCCTGCATCAGACGTCGCCTCGGCACGCGCAACCAGCACAGCCTGGGTATTGGATGCCCGCAGGAGCCACCAGCCATCGTTCGTCTGCACGCGGACGCCGTCGGTTTCCGACACCTTGGCACCCTCTGCACGCAGCCGCTCAGCCACTTCCTCAATCACAGCAAACTTGCGGGTGTCGTCACAGTCGAAGCGGACTTCGGGAGTGTTGATTACCTGCGGCAGAGCATCGCGGATATCGGATAGCTTCTGGTCCACGCGTGCGAGCACGCCCAGCGTACGCACCGCAGCATACAGTGCATCGTCGAAGCCGTACCAGCGATCGGCAAAGAAAATGTGCCCCGACATCTCACCGGCGAGCGGCGAGCCGGTCTCCGCCATCTTCGCCTTGATCAGGCTATGACCGGTGCGCCACATCAATGGATTGCCCCCGGCGCGACCGATCTCGTCGAACAGCACCTGGCTCGCCTTCACGTCGGCAATGATTGTCGCACCCGGATGTTCGTGCAGCACATCGCGCGCCAGTATCACCAGCAACTGATCGCCGAACAGGATACGGCCCTTGTTGTCGATCAGCCCAATGCGATCCGCATCGCCGTCGAACGCAATGCCGACATCGGCGCGTTGCTTCGCGACCTCGGCGATGAGCTGCTCGAGATTTTGGGGCACCGTCGGATCCGGGTGGTGCGCCGGGAATGTCCCGTCGACCGCGGCATTCAGCACCGTGTGCTCACCAGGCAGCCCTGCAATCAGCTTCGTGAGTACGTCGCCCGCAGCCCCGTTGCCATTGTCCCAGATTACCCGCAACAGGCGATCGCCGCCGTCCCAGTCGCTGAGCAATCGGGCGACATAGTCGGGCGCGATGTCGATGTGCCGCTCACTGCCCTCCGCTTCCGCCATGACGTCCCCTGCCGCGGCCATGATTCCCAGATCGCGGATCTGCGTGCCGAAGAACGGCTTGCCCGTCAGCATCATCTTGAAGCCGTTGTAGTCCGGCGGGTTGTGGCTCCCGGTAACCATCACGGCGCCATCACATTTGAGGCTCGCGGAGGCGAAGTAAAGCATCGGCGTTGGTCCACGGCCGATGCGCGTTACCTCCATGCCGCTCGCCATCAGGCCGCGGGTCAGTGCATCTTCCAGCGCTGGGCTGGACAGCCGCCCGTCATAGCCGACAGCAACCGAGTGGCCATCGTTCCTCGCGACGATCGTGCCAAGGCAGCGACCGATCGCGAATGCATCCTTCTCCGACAGGGTACGTCCGACGATGCCCCGGATATCGTATTCGCGCAGCGTCGTAGGATCGAAGCGGTGTGAGAACGCCATCATACAGCCTCACGCGATCTGGCGGGAACAGCGCAATCCGACCGATCGGTGTAGTGTGCCAGGAAGGCACGCACGGCATCCGCCATCTCCGGTCGTTTCAGGGCGTAGGCGATCTGCGCTTCCAGGAAGCCGATCTTGTCGCCGCAGTCAAAGCGTTGGCCCTCGTAGCGCAGACCATGAAACGGCTGCGTGCCGATCAGCTTTGCCATCCCGTCCGTCAATTGCACCTCGCCACCTGCGCCACGTTCCATGCGTCCAAGATACTTGATCACCTCGGGCATCAGCACGTACCGGCCAATGATGGAAAGGTTCGATGGCGCGTCCTTCGGGGCGGGCTTCTCAACCAGCCCAAGGATTTCCACCCTGCGGCCGTCATCCTTGCCGGTTTGAAGGATGCCATAACGGTTGGTCTGCTCGCGCGGTACCTCGGTGACTGCGACCACATTGCCACCGGTGTCGCGATACACGTCGGCGAGCTGGCTCAGACACGGTTGATCTGCCAGCACCAGATCGTCAGGCAACAGGATTGCGAACGGATCGTTGCCGATGAAAGCGCGGGCGCACCAGATTGCATGTCCGAGACCAAGCGGTACCTGTTGGCGCACTGTAACGATGGACCCGGGCTCGATCTGCGTGTTCCGCAGCACTTCGAGTTCCGCCGTCTTGCCCCGCTCACGCAGCGTCGCTTCCAGCTCGAAGGCGATGTCGAAATGCTCGACCAAGGCCGTCTTGCCCCGCCCCGTGACCATGCAGAACTGTTCGATACCGGCGGCGCGTGCCTCTTCGATGGCATACTGAATCAATGGCTTGTCAACAACTGGCAACATTTCCTTGGCCGTGGCTTTGGTGGCGGGCAGAAAACGCGTGCCCAGCCCCGCAACCGGCAGGACGGCCTTGCGCAACGGCTTGTTCACAAACTGTGCTCCCTCTGGTTTCCGGACCCTAGGCCCCGAGCCGGCGCAAACCACCATCGCCGGCAGGCGGAACTATGGCCTTATGCGAAAGGCCCGGCAGCGACACGGGGCGACTGGTATCACGTTGCCGCGCACTCCGTCACGTGTTGCTGCGCCGGTGTGCTCCTGTACTCCCAAGCAGGACATCGCGCGCCAGGTTTATCCTGGTGGCGAGCCAATCGGAGCCGCCGCTGTCGGGGTGCGCAGTGCGCATCAGGCGGTGGTGAGCCGCGCGAATTTCGGCCTCGCTGGCACCGGGCTGCAGACCCAGTACCTGGTAGGCCTCGTCCCGTGTCATTCCGCCGGCGCGACGCCCCGGCGGCGGCTGGCGGGAACCGGCGGACTGATGCTGTTGCCGGCTGGTCCCCTGGCCCATACGATAAGCCCGCCAGCGCTGGTAGATGAGGGGACCGAACAAGGTCAGCGCGCCAAGAGCGATCCCCCCGCGACCGGACAGCATCAGCAACAGCGCGAGGCTGATGCCGCCCAGTGCGGCGATCCATGCCATCAGTGATTTGACCGTGGTCACCGACGCGCGCTCGAACGCTCGCATCCCGCCGAGAAACAGGAATAACGTCAGCGTGCCCAGAACCAGCCAAAGCATCGCGCCAGCCTAAGCTTCAGTCCGCCTGCTGTCAGGCCTGACCGAGCAGCGCTGGACCAGAAATCTCATCGGTCAGACCTTGCGGTTCATCAGAACGTATTTCCGCCTATTCATCGCCTGATGCAGTGCCAAGTTCCGGCCCACACTGCACCATCCGATCATGGATTACGTCGTTCTCTGCGCCGGGTATCAGACAGATGCAGCAGGTGAGCAAGCCACCGAAGGTATGTTCTCAGTCGCCGCGCAAGTCGACACAGAAGATGGCTCCGCGTCGCAATCCTACATCTGGATACTGGCGGTATCCTCCGCGCCGTGCCGGCAGGCTTGTTGGCAGGTGGACAACCGGTCTCCAGTGGCATCGATGAAACGGGGCTCGTTACGCCGGTGGTCAGCGAGGCGGTGGCCGACCACATGCTCAGGCCCCCTCCGTTTATGGCCTGTAATTGCACGTCGATCGCCGCCGCCGAGGGCAGGTCTGACAGCTGGTAGGGGGCGTCCACGTCCGGCACGATGGTCCACGTCTCGGCGCCCGCTGGAGCGTGCCGCAAGAGAAAACCGGTGGCGGCCCCGTGTCCTGGATCAACGGTCGGCGCTGTCCAGGTCACGATGAGGTCGCTGCCGATGCCCTGCGCCAACACCGGGATGCCTGGCGCGTTGGGCGGCATCGCCGCTGGCGCGGCGGTGTCGTCCTTGGGAACCGCTGAGCCGCCGCTCTGGGAGAACTCTAAAGGTTCCCACGCCGTCCGCGGTGCCGGAGAACTCGGATGGCCCAATGCGTGCACTGCTGCCATTCGCTGATCTGTTGCGGCTCGATCCCTTGATCTTGGCAAGTCGCGCGGTTCCTCCGAGTGCCCGTGAAGCGAGCAAGGTCGCGATATCTTACCGCGCTCGGATTAACGTTAGGTTGACATACTAACAAATAGTGATCGCACTACTTGCAGTCGCAAACAATGTCTGGCGGTCACCTCTCGCGTCAGTCAGGCAGTTCAGCGAGCAGAGCGGTTGCTTCCCGCAGAACCTGAGTGTCGAAACCCCCTGTGAACCAACCATGCACAGGCGCAAGCAATTGCCCGGCGTGAGCCCGCTCACCCTGCTCGGCCCGAAGGCGGGCAAGGCTAATTGTCGCGCGAAGAACCCAAAGCGTTGCCTTCTGTCGGTGTGCTAAATCAATCGCCCGGTATAAGTTCGCCTCCGCTGCAGCGCGATCAGCGATCTGGAGTAAGACCTGTCCTCGCAGCCATTGTGGCTCCCGGCGACTGTCCGTTTACCCCGCCCCCACCTCCAGCGCGGCGAATGCGCTCAGATTGACGATGCCGCGCGCTGTCACACTCGGCACCAGTACGTGGATCGGCTTGCTCATGCCCAGAAGCATCGGCCCCACTGGCAGTCCGTCCGACGCAGCCTTCAACAGCGTGAAAGCGATGTTCGCGGCATCCAGTGTCGGCATCACCAGCAGGTTGGCGGTGCCGGAAAGCCGACTGTCTGGCACCGCCTTGTCACGGATCGCCTCTACCAGTGCAGCATCGGCATTCATCTCTCCATCCACCTCAAGCGCCGGTGCGCGTTCGCGCAGCAGTGCAAGCGCACGGCGCATCTTCCGCGCGCTCTCCGAATCGCTTGCACCGAAATTCGAATGGGAGAGGAGTGCCGCCTTCGGCGTAATGCCGAACTCGGCAACCGCCTCGGCTGCCAGCACCGTCATCTCTGCGATCTGCTCGGCCGTCGGATCGATCAGCATTTGCATGTCGCAGACGAACAGCGTCCCGTGCGGAAGAATCAGACAGCCCAGCCCATAGACGCGAGTTGCGCCGGATCGGCGCGGAATGATCGGCAGCACATATTGCACCTGCCGCCACCAATTGGCCGAACCACCACAGATCGCCGCATCGGCGAGGCCCGCATGCAGCATCATTGCGGCCGCCACGGTGCCTCGCCGTGGCAACCCATATGCCGCGTCGTCGGGTGGAATCCCGCGTCGGCCTACCAGCCGCTGATAGTCGGCGAGCAACGGCGCAAAGACCTCGTCGTCCTGCCCAGGATCCAGCACACGAACGCCGTCCGTCAGATCGATCCGCAAACCCATCTCGTGCACCTTGCGCTGGATCACCGCACGGCGCCCCAGCAGGATGGGACGCGCTATACTCTCATCCACCAGCGTCTGCGCGGCACGCAGGACACGTTCATCTTCGCCTTCGCCGAAGACAATCTGGCGCGGTCGTTTGCGCGCGGCCTCGAACACGGGCGCCATGAGTTGGCCGGAGCGGAACACGAAGCGCTCCAAGTCACGCTGATACTGCGCAAGATCATGGATTGGCCGGCGCGCCACGCCACTTTCCATTGCGGCACGCGCCACTGCGGGCGCGATCTCCAGGATCAGTCGTGGATCGAATGGCTTGGGAATGATGTAGTCGGGGCCGAATACGGGCGCTGCCCCCCCATAGGCGGCCGCCACCACTTCGGACGCCTCCATGCGTGCGAGCGATGCGATCGCCTCGGCTGCGGCGATCTTCATCTCTTCATTGATCGTGGTAGCCGACACATCCAACGCGCCGCGGAAGATGAACGGGAAACACAGAACGTTGTTGACCTGGTTGGGGAAATCGCTGCGCCCTGTGGCGAAGATCGCATCCGGTCGCACGCCGGCGACCTCCTCCCGCAGGATTTCGGGATCAGGGTTGGCAAGCGCCAGGATCAACGGCTTTGATGCCATGAGCGGCAGCCATTCCGGCCTCAATACGCGCGGCGCTGACAAGCCCAGGAACAGGTCAGCGCCCCGCAGCACCTCGGGCAGCGATCGCGCGTCGGTATTACGGGCGTAGCGCGCCATATTCGGCAACATGCCGGCGCGATCGGTGCGCACGACGCCAGCGATGTCAGTCAGCGTGACATTCTCCGGACGCAGACCCATCGACACCAGCAGGTCGACGCAGGCGAGTGCCGCGGCGCCGGCGCCGGACGTGACCAGGCGCACGTCCGCAAGATCCTTGCCCTGCAGCACGAGCCCGTTGCGCACCGCCGCCGCGACGGTGATGGCCGTGCCGTGCTGATCGTCGTGGAACACCGGGATGCGCATGCGCTGACGCAACTCCGCCTCGATGGCGAAGCACTCGGGTCCTTTGATATCCTCCAGATTGATCGCGCCGAACGTGGGCTCCAGTGCTGCCACAACGTCGCAAAACCGCGCCGGGTCAGCGGCATCGACCTCGATGTCGAAGACATCGATCCCGGCGAATTTCTTGAACAGGACGGCCTTGCCTTCCATCACCGGCTTGCCGGCAAGTGCACCGATATTGCCCAGGCCAAGTACCGCGGTGCCGTTGGAGATGACCGCGACCAGGTTACCGCGCGCGGTGTAGTCATATGAAGCATGCGGGTCGACGACGATCGCCTCGCAGGCCGCGGCCACGCCCGGCGAATAGGCGAGCGACAGGTCCCGTTGCGTCGCCATGCGCTTGGTCGGTTGGATCGCCAGTTTCCCAGGCTGAGGCGCGCGATGGTAGTCGAGCGCCGCGCGGCGGAAGTCGTCGTCCATAGGCTGAATACCCTCGCAGTCAGCGGACAGGATGAGCGGCCCGCGGCGCTCACGCAACGACGATAGGCGCAACAGTCGCGATCATGGCATGGTGCACGCACGCAGTTCGAGGCGCCTGCGGGTCACGCTCTTGAGGAGGCGCGCGGGCACCGTTGAAGCGTGATAGACGAGCGCATTACGGACCCGGTCTGAGCATCATGGCAAGCGTGCGTCGCATCCCCGTGCTTGGGATGCTGAAGAACCCATCATAGAGCGCGCTAAGATCGAGTATCACGAAGATGACGCTGCTCAGTGATAGAGCACACAGTGTGATGGTGATGACAGCCAAGCTGTTGCGCGGCGCAACCAGACCAAAGCAGCCGAATATGATCATCAGCCAGAACGCCAGCACCTGATAGAACGGTCCGTAGGGTTCGGTACGTGAATCCTCGATCAAACTGAGCCGGGATTGCGCGACATCATTGTAACGCGCCGAGCATAACGCCTGCATCCTTTGCTGTGGGCCGGCGCTCGGGTTCAATTGGGCGATCTCCACACCGATGCGCTCAACCATTGCGGCAAACTCGGGCGGTGCACCGACACCAGCCACGCGGGTCACGTTCGGATATTGCACGCCTTGGGGACGTGGCTCATCGGGCCAGGTACTGGCAATCACCGCGGCGGTATAGCTCTGGATCTGTTCGCGCGCCGCGGCCGTCTCTGGCCCGTACTCCCTCAGGCACCGGTCAAGCAGCCCCAACTGCAGCGCGTAGGCCTCCCGGTCATGTGCCGCGCTGTCGTAAGTCTGCTTCACCGAGGCGGTGAGCAGCCCCAGCACCAAGGCGGCGAATGTCGCCAGCAGGCCGATCGTAACCTGCATCAGCTCCGTTGTCTCGCGTACGCGGTGGTGCTCAGGCAGGTGGGGACGGACGAGCAGCCCCACACTGGCGCTCGCGCACAGGAGCGCAAATACGATCAGCGCCGATGCAAACTCGCGCAATTGGTTCGGTCCCCGCCGTGGCTGACCAGCACAACGACTCGGCTGGCGCAGCTGCTGCTATTGCTCTCGATTGTATGGCGGTGATGCCGGCGAAGCCACGGTCACTGACAGATCGCGGGAAGCCCCTGCCCCCGCGGCGCATTGCTGCACGTCATGCCGCCACGCAGGTCCGCCTCGAAGCGGTCCCGCCAGGCGTCCAGGCTATTCTGTCGCATGACCCTCACCATCGCCGCGTGGCGCTCGCACCGTTCACCAAGCTCCATTGCCAGCGCGCGATCAAGCGCGGCTGCCACCCCCGACTTGTCGTATGGGTTGACGAGCAGCGCTGCATCCAGCTCGCGTGCGGCACCGGCGAACTGCGACAGCACCAGGACGCCAGGATCCTTTGGGTCCTGTGCCGCCACATACTCCTTCGCCACGAGGTTCATGCCGTCACGCAGCGGCGTCACGAGCCCGACCTTCGCCTCGGCGTAGAGCGGCATCAGGGCGCTGCGGGCGAAGCCTCGATTGAGATAGCGCAATGGTGTCCAGTCCACCTCGGCGAAGCGACCATTGATGCGACCCGCTTCGGCCTCCAACTCGCGGCGGATCTCACGATACGCTTCGATGTCACCGCGCGAGGGCGGTGCAATCTGCATGAACACCACCTTGCCCTGGTGCTGCGGGAACCGCTCCAGAAAGCGCTCGAACGCAACGAAGCGCGGCCGCAGTCCCTTCGAATAGTCCAGCCGATCGACGCTCAGGATAAGCGGGTGTCCCAGCAGGCTGTCGTGCAATCGAGCGGCATAGCGATGGTGGGACGGAGCCGTCGCCATCGCCGCCGACCTGGCGCTGGATGTAGTCGGCGAAGGCGGTGCGATCATCCTCGGTCTGAAAACCCAGCACATCGAACTCGCACATTGCTTCGATCAGCTCGGCATGCGCGGGGATCGTCATGAACACGGGCGGTGCTGGAAACGGCGTGTGCAGGAACAGCCCCATGCGATTGCGCAGCCCAAGTTTGCGCAGGGCTTCGGCCAGGCACAGCAGGTGGTAATCATGCGCCCAGATCATATCGTCAGGTCGCACCAAGCGGGTCACCGCCTGACCAAATTGCGCGTTCACCCGGCGATAGGCCCCAAAGTCTCCCCAGTCGAAATGCGCGTGGCCGACCTGATAGTGCAGCGTCGGCCACAGCGTACCGTTGGCGAAGCCGCGATAGAACCCGTCGTAGTCGGATCGCGAAAGATCGACCGTGTAGAGCGAGACTGCCCCAGCGGTCCGTTCCACATGTGCCGGCGCGGCGGTGTCATCGCTAACCTCGCCGCTCCATCCAAACCAGATACCGCCTTGCTGCTTCAGTGCGTCCAGCACGCCGGCGGCGAGCCCGCCGGCGGTTGGTTCCCCTTCCGTGATCGGCGCCACCCGGTTGGAGACGACGATCAGGCGAGACAAGTCAGGCGGCTTCCGGAACCGGTTCCACCAGCTGCTGCTTGCGCAGCAGTTCCCGATATGGACCAGGACGCATCGCCAGCACACCCGGCGCCCCGTCGTCCACGATCCGCCCCCGATCCATGACGATGATGCGGTCGAAGCTCTTCAAGGTCGCCAGCCGGTGCGCGATAGCGATCACCGTGCGCCCCTGCATCAGCCGGTCCAGCGCGTCCTGAATTGCCCGCTCGCTTTCGCTGTCCAAGGCACTGGTCGCCTCATCGAGCAGCAGGATCGGCGCGTCCTTCAACAGCGCCCGGGCAATCGCCAGCCGCTGTCGCTGTCCACCGGAGAGTTTTACCCCCCGATCGCCCACCATCGTGTCGAAGCCGTCGGGCAAGGCTTCGATGAACTCGCGGCAATTGGCCATCTCGGCCGCCGCCATCACCTCACGTTCGTGCGCGTCGGGATTGGCGTACCGGATGTTCTCCAGCACCGTGCGGTGAAACAGGCTAATGTCCTGCGGCACGATCGCCATGCTGGCACGCAGGCTCTCCTGGGTCACGTCGCGGATGTCCTGCCCGTCGACCAGAATGCGCCCACCGCCCACGTCGTAGAACCGCTGCAGCAGTCCCAGCACGGTGGACTTGCCGGCACCAGAGTAGCCGACCAGTCCGACGCGCTGGCCAGGCTGAATCGTCAGGTCGAACTCCCGCAGCACTGGCGCCCGCCCCGGATAGGCGAAGCTCACCGCGTCGAACGTCACCTCTCCCACGCCCTGCAGGAGCGGGCGGGCGCCCGGCCGGTCCGGCAGTTCGTGCGGTATCAGCAGCGATCCGATCGCCTCCTCCAGCCGCGCCACGTGCTGGGTGAGATCCACCAGCGCCACTGCGAGGTCGCGCGTGCAGTGCAGAATGCCGAAGGACAGCGATGTGATCAGCACCAGATCGCCGACCGTCGCCGCCCCGCCCTGCCACAGTGTGATGCCCCACGCCACAACGCCGGCAATCAGCAGTGTGGTGATGACCGCATGGATCAGCCGCAGGCCCTCCAGGTAGATCAGGCTGGCCCTGCGCGCGCCCATCTCGATGCCGATCGTCGAGGCGATGCGGCTCTGCTCGCGGAACATGGCGCCGAATGCACGGACCACACCCATGTTGCCGATCACGTCGACCAGTTCGCCATCGACCGCTGCCGCCTTGGTTGCGAAGCTTCGGTGCAGCGGCGTGCCCCGGCGCGCCAGATGAAAGATCAGCGCGCCCAGCGCCACCGATGCGGCAACCAGCGCCCCGGCCATCGTCAGGTTCACCGAGCCGATGAACACGATGGAGCAGACCACCGCGACGCAGGGCGGCAATACGTTCCACGACCCGGTGTTCTCTACCGTGAAGGTGGCATTGGATGTCGCGGTGATCCGGCTGGCCAGCGCGCCGGGCAGGCGCTCGGCGAAGTAGCTGGGAGAGTGGCCCGACAGGTGACCGAACAGATCACGCCGGATATCCCCCGTCACGGCAACGAACGTATGCGCCGCAGCCCAGCCGCCGATGCGCCACAGCAGATTATCCGCAGCAACCAGTCCGCACAGAACGGCGAACGCCCACCAGATATGGCTGCCAGCCTTCGCTGGTCCGGCGGCAACGATGTCCACCAGGTTTTTCAGTCCATACTGGACGGACACCGCACAGACCACGGCCACCATTACCGACAGGAAAACCGTCGCGTGCCCCCACGGATGCCGGCTCACATAGCGCCAGAGAAATCCGAGCGGGCGAGACCTGACAGCGGGCATCTCGTCCTGCCTCTCTCTGCGCCTCATTTCAGCCGTAATTGTCGCCATTTCGCGCCACATTCGCATCCTATAACAAAATGGTGATTAAGCGAGGCTTTTGAACAAGTCAAGCGACAGTAAAGCCAAGCAGCCTACAGTTGAACGGAAGAAAATCCCGGG
>JBKPSV010000240.1:0-27158 GCA_046735215.1 Pseudomonadota bacterium
GTACTGGATGATCGTCAGCAGGGTATACAGCGACATCGCGATGGCGAAGATGCCGTACTGCGCTGGCCCTATGACCCGCGCCAGGACCAGAAAAATCAGGAAGGACGCCGCCTGGCCGCCACCCAGATCGGCCAGCGCCCAAAGTGTCGCGTGTGCTGACCGCGCACGGGTTGGTGGCGCCACCGGACCACCTGCTGGCGCGATCTTGTCAGTGATCGACATGCAGTATCACAGTTGGCTCAGCGCGCGTCTGACATGCAGCCGCTCTGGCAACAGGAGGAGCGACGATGCGGAACGTCGCGGACGGTGAGTGAGGAATCTGATCAATCCAGATGATGAGGATGGCACGCCGAAGCTAGGTAGCAAGGAGATCCAGCCCTACCTCTCAAAGGTATAGGTCGCAGCATTCCCACAACGAGCCGAACCGCAAAGCGCACAGCGCGACCGAGCAGCTTTGGCTGCAACAGCAAAGCAAAGCGAGGGATTCGGCTACTGTTCTTCTGCAGCGGTGATTTGCCGTGCGGGGTAGAAGCACCATCACGTGTTCCGATCAGCTGCTCCTGGGCGTCAGCCCTTACAAGATTGTGATGGCGCAACGCCACGCGGCCGGCGCGTGGACAAGGTCCGAATTCGCGTGCACACAGCTAGCATCGAGAATCGTCCGGAATTGGCCGATGCCGCATACCGATGTGGGAACGTCTGAGCGCCTGCTGGAAGAACTGGCCGGCTGGGTAAAGCTGGAGACGCCAACGACCGACCCGATCGCGGTCAATCGGCTGATGGACATAGCCGAGGCAGAGCTAACCGCGGCAGGAGCCGCGACGACCCGCATTGCAGGTCGCAATGGGTTTGGAGACAACCTGATCGCCCGAACGCCTGGGAAGGGAAAGCCGGTGCTCGTGGCAGGCCATCTGGACACCGTGTGGTCGGTGGGCACCCTGGACGGCATGCCGTACCAGGTGAACGGCGGAAAGGCGCACGGGCCAGGCATCTACGACATGAAGGCCGGCAGTTTCCTCGCCTTCCATGCGGTCCGATCGATCCTGCAGCAGCGCGTCAGGACAAGGCGGCCTATCGTTCTGTTGCTCACACCGGACGAAGAGGTGGGTAGCCCCACGTCGCGAGGGTGGATCGAACGCGAGGCTGAACAGGCGTCCTGCGTGCTTATCCCGGAACCGGCGGGCCAGGGCGGGGCCTGTGTCACGGCACGCAAGGGCGTGGGACGCTTCGTGATGCGCGTCGAAGGCCGCGGCGCGCATTCCGGCGGCAACTTTCAGGACGGTGCCTCGGCGGTCGTGGAGCTCGCCCGGCAGATCGTGCGGATCCACGAGATGGTGGATCTCGATCGCGGTATCACGCTGAACGCTGCCCCGGTGTGGGGCGGGTCGCGACCGAACGTTATCTCGCCAGATGCTGGATGCGAGATCGACCTGCGGGTGAACTCCGTTGCCGACGGCGCGCATATGGAACGCCTGTTGCTGGAGACCACGGCTCTGACCCCGGGCTGCCGGGTGGTGGTGGAGGGTGGCATGAATCGTCCGCCCTTCGCGGAAAATCCCGGAATATTGGCGCTGTACGATATGGCGCGGGAAATCGCCGAGACGGTGGGGGTCGCGCTGCCGCGGCAGCATCGCGGCGGCGGGTCGGATGGCAATTTCACTGCGGCGATGGGGGTGCCGACGCTGGATGGTCTCGGCTGTCCTGGTTCCGGCGCCCATGCAAGCCACGAGCACATCCTGTGGCAGCAGTTGGCACCGCGTGCAGCGTTGATGGCGGGGCTGCTGGAGGAACTCGACTAGCGCTCGTCCGCGCCATGCTGTTCAATTCGCAGGCCTTTATCTGCGGTTTTCTGCCGATCATAGTGGCGCTGTACTACGCATTGCATGCGCATCGCAGCGCACGGCAGGCGGTGGTTGTACTGGCGTCGCTCGCCTTCTATGGTTGGTGGGATGTTCGCTTCGTCCCACTTCTGGCGGCGCTGACAGTCACAAACTGGTTGATCGTACGATGGTTCGCCAGTTCGCGGGCGGGATGGATACCGCTGGTTGGGGTCGTGTTGAATCTGGCGATACTGGGGGTGTGCAAATACGCTGATTTCTTTCGGGCGACGGCCGATGCGCTGCTGGGCGAGGTGTTTCATCCCTGGGATCTTATCCTGCCTCTCGGCATCAGCTTTTTCGTATTTCAGAAGATCTCCTACCTGATCGATCTGCGTCGAGGCGATCGGCACATCTACGGTTTTCTCGACTTCTGCATGTTCGTCACGTTCTTTCCGCAGCTCATCGCCGGACCCATCGTCAGACACAACGAGATCATTCATCAGTTCCGACTTGATCCATGCCGGTCGGGAATGTGGCAGAATCTGTCGCGCGGCTTCGTGCTGTTTGTGATCGGTGTGGCGAAGAAAGTTGCACTGGCCGACACGCTGGCAATGGTTGCCGATCCGCTGTTCGACAAGGCGGTTGCCACGTCGTTGTCAGCGGCCGAGGCGTGGGTCGGGACGCTTGCATATACACTGCAGATCTATTTCGATTTTTCTGGCTATTCCGATATGGCGATCGGCCTGGGCCTGATGTTCGGTCTATCGCTGCCGCTGAATTTCAATGCGCCGTATCGCGCGGTCTCGATTCGTGACTTCTGGCGGCGGTGGCACATGACGCTGTCGCGCTTCCTGCGTGACTATCTCTACATTCCGCTTGGCGGCAACCGGTGCGGACCGCTGCGCCAGGCAGCAAATGTGATTCTCACCATGCTGCTTGGCGGGCTATGGCATGGCGCCAACTGGACCTTTGTCGCCTGGGGCGGCCTGCACGGTGCGGCGCTTGCGGTGAACCATGTATGGCAGGTGCGTGGGTGGCGTTTGCCAAGAGTGATGGCCTGGGCACTCACTCTGCTGTTCGTCATGGCGTGTTGGGTATTGTTCCGCGCTGCGGATTTCGCGACGGCCGGTTCCGTCCTGTCGTCCATGGTGGGGCTGCACGGCGCAGGCCACATTACGTTGGATCGCGAATTCGTTGCGGCTCTCATTGGCGGCGCAGCCGTCGCCCTGCTTGGGCCGACGAGCCAGACGATTGCGCTTGAAAGGTTGCAACCGAAGCCATGGATGGCCGTGCCGGCTGGCGCGGGATTGGCCTATCTGCTGCTATTGGTGGGCGGCCGGCTGCCGAATGTCTTTATCTACTTCCAGTTCTGACGCCGCCTCGCACTGGCGACGCTTCTTTTGCCTCGCCGCGGGCACGGCAGCGCTCGCGATCATTGTGATCTACGCCTTCGTCGTACTGGTGGATCCGTTCGACACGCTGTCGCTTTCGCCGCCGCTGCAGCGCGGTCTTGTCGCAAGCAACCAGCGATTCTCCTATCCCTCGGTGGCGCGCTCGGAACGGTTCGACAGCGCGGTGTTCGGGACCTCGACCAGCCGGCTGCTTCGCCCCGATCTGTTGGATACGGAGTTCGGTGGCCGCTTCGCCAATCTGGCGATGAATGCGGCGACACCCTACGAGCAGGCCCGCCTGATGCAGGTGTTTCGGTCGGCGCACCCAGCTGCACGCACGATCATCGTCGGGCTCGACCTCAGCTACTGCGCCACAGGCAATTCGGAGCAATTGCTGACTCCACGCGCGTTCCCCGCATGGCTGTACGAGGACGACGCCAGCTGGCGCGGTTACCTGGAGCTGTTCAACCTGTATGCCGTGGAAGAGGCCGGCCAGCAGTTCGGCGTGCTGATCGGGCTCAAACGTCCATCATATGACATCGACGGATACAACGACTTCCTGCCGCCGGATGGCGATTACGATCCTGCCCGCGTTGCCAAACATATGCAGTTGTCCGGTGTATTCATCCCGCCAGGCGCCCGCGACGGTGCTCCGGCGGATTGGCGCTATCTGGCGATCGAACGATTGGACAAAGTTATCTCGCCGTTTGCCGATAATACCCGCAAGATCCTCTACTTTGTTCCTTACAGCCGGAAGATCATGCCCGCGCCGGATTCGGCAGGCGATGTGGTGTGGCAGGAATGCAAGCGGCGTGTGGTGGCTCTCGCAGAACGCACGCCGAATACCCTGGTGCTTGATTTTATGGGGCCCACCCCGATCACCGATGACGTGAACAACTACTGGGACGGATTGCATTATCGGCACCAAATCGCCGACCGCGTTGTGCGTGATCTGGCCGCGGCCGACCAGGGCGCGGCATCGCCTGATTACACGCGGCTGGCGGAGAACAGGCTGTCGGCCAGCTTGGCGAACAGAGGGACTGCCGCAATCAGGTCCGAGGTGCGTGCTTTCTCCGAGGGTGTGTGCGCCTCGGCGATGTCGCCTGGTCCCAGCACGACGCAGGGTGCGATCGCCTGCAGTTCCGAGGCGTCCGTCCCATAGGGCGCGGTACTCGCCGGCTTGCCGGTCAGCGCCACACACTGCCGTATCAATGGGTGATCCGGCGGCAGTTCGGGCGGAAAGCCTTCGCGCGCCTCGCTGACCGCAATACCGAACCGGCGAGCAGTGTCATATACTGTTGTCAATACTGGAGCTGGATCGATCCTGGCCGAGTAGCGGAACTTGATCCGTGCCGTCGCCTTGGGCACGGTCACGTTCATGGCCGCGCCGTGGTTGTCGAGCACCAGATTGAAATCGCTGAACGGTGGATCGTAGTCGGCATCCTGCAGGCTCACGTCGCTGCGCAATCGCTCGAACACGTCCTTCATCTCGACCAGAAATGGAATCAGATCCCAGTTCGCATTGCGGCCTCGGCCTGTGCTGCTGTGCGCCTGCACGCCGGTCGCCATGCAGGTGAAGGCGATGTGACTGCGATGGCCGCGTACCGGAGCAAGGCCAGTGGGTTCGGCGACGATGATGCCCGTGGGCTTCACGCGCCGCACCAGTTCTGAGCGCTCGGCGATCAGCCGCGCTCCCTGTTTCGTCGTCTCTTCGTCCGTGGTGATCAGCAGCGTGATGGGCACGTGCTCCGGAAGCGACCGAGCTGCGGCAATTACAGCGGCCACCGGGCCTTTCATGTCCGTGCTGCCAAGTCCGTGCAGCGTACCATCGGGGTCAAGCTGCGCAGACCATGGATCTTTCTGCCAGCCGGTGTCTGGCACCGTATCCATGTGACCTGAGAGCGCGATGCCGCCGGTGGGGCCGCGATGCGCGACAAGCGCGCGTTTGGCTACACCCGAAGCGTCGGTGTAGTCGATCCGCTCGATGTCGAATCCGGTCAGCGCCAGTTCGACCCGGTCGGCGATCGGAAGGTTCGAAACGAAGCTCCGGCTGTCGATCCGTATAAGATCCCGCGCCAGTGCCACGACGTCCGTCTCGGCGTTGTTCATGCCACCCCTGCGTTCGTGGGAGTCAAGCCAGTTTCAGGCAATGGGTCTGCATTGCAATATTTGCGTAGCACCATGCTTCCATGACGTCCCGTTCGTAGACGTAACGGTAACCATACCCACCGATATTCCTGCCCCGACCGGCAGTGAACATGGAACGAGTTTATGCGCAAGGGAATCAAAGGGACTGATATCTCGGTGGAGATGGACCTGTCACCGGAGCATGAGCTCTACCTGCAACATCTGGCGCAGCGCCAGCGCGGCCAGATGCGACTGAAAATGAGCGCGGGCCAGGTCGACGAGATGGTGCGCCAATTCATCGATTCACACGGCGGCGCTACGGCGTGCCCACCCGCCTACGCCTGCAAGTCGCGCCAGTATCATCTGCGCTAGACTACAGTTGCGAAATCGGCCAGTTGGTCTGCTGCAGACCAATCCTGCCGAGCTTGCCAACACACTGCCAGCCGAAGCCAGGAGGGGCGCATGCCGCGGGCGAAGGCTCCAAGGGATCAGATTGTATGACTGGGCGCGTCTTCGGTTGCCCTGGTCGTCGATACGAGCTTCGAGCGCTGGGTGCTGATCCGCCGCAGTCGACAGGATCCTGAAGCATACGCCTATTATCTGGTGTTCGCCCACGCCGGGACCGAGCTTGCCGAACTGGCCGGTGCCGCCGGCCTGCGCTGGACCATTGAGGAATGCTTCCAACGCGCCAAGAGAACTGGGCCTCGATCACTGCGAGACGCGCACCTGGCATGGCTGGCATCGTCACATGACGCTGTGCATGGCTGCCGCAGCTGTCCCGGCCAGGCTCTCTGCTGAGCTACGACAGGCCACGGGAAGCGAACGAAAGGAGCCCGATGGCGCTGGCCGCCTGAGGCTGATTGCTGCCGGCGTGCTCAGCGTACCTGGATCCGCAGTTTGCTCGCACGTCTGCTTCAATCCGGTCACCAGGCTCGGATTCATTATCGCCTGGTCGAGATGGCGAACGCGTCACCAAGCGCGTGCCGCGGAGGCGCACTATCGCAGGCGGCAGGTAGTAAGTGTCGAACTACTCGAATTGAAATTTTGCGAAGATCGCCTCCGCCCGTTTGAACGCCTTGTCGACTGCCTGCGCCGGCGTCATGTCGTTCTTGATGACATCGGCATAGATCCCACCCCAGAGCTGTTCGGCGCTTACCTGGCCATATGCGGGGTTATAGGCGTAGTAGCTTGCGGTGGTGGGTCCGAGGACGGATTCCTCCGTAAAGGGGGCCCGATGCGGATCACTGGGATCGAGCCACCATGGATCTTCCTTTGCAAGGTGCGGCATCGAAGGCACTGTGCGGCCAAGGCCGCCTTTGAGATTGGCATTCAAGACCTGCGGCTGCATGAAGAACCGGCTGAAGTCCTTGGCGACTTCGAGGTTCTTGGTGCCCTTCGGGATGAATAAGCCCCCGGCACCGACCGGCGCCGGCATCGGCTTGCCATCATTGCCCAGCGGCAGCCCCATGGTCTTGCTCTCTTCGTAATAGGCCTGCTTGTTCTTGATCATCGCCAGCTCGGTGGAGATCGAGCCGTCCAAATCCATGACGATGAGCTTTTCATGGAACGCGTTGTTGTCGTCGGCGTCGGTCCAGCTAAGAGCTTCGGGCGGCACGTAGCCGCCTTTGTAGGCATCTGTCAGATAGCTCACCGTCCGGATCGCCGCCTCGCGGATCTCCGGCTTGTCGGTATGCAACTTGCCGTCAGGCGTGACGAGGTCCGCGCCTCCATTGGCGATCATGAAGTGCTGGAACAGACCGTTGCCGTCATTCGGTCCAACCGTCGTCATCTGTGGTCCCAGAGCGTAGATCTTGCGTCTTCCTTTGCCACGTAACACCTGCTGCATGGGCTTGAAGAAGTCCCAGCGGGCATCCCACGTGTTGGGGATCTCCGATAACTTGAAGCCGGCCAGTTCGACCAGATCGCCCCAGAAGTGGAATGGCTCGGCACCCTGGCTGAGCGGCACAAGATAGTAGCCGCGACGCTTGGTGACGTTGTTGTAGTAGCTGGAGTTCAAGAGCGCGGTCTTGCTAAGTTCTGACTTGTGCTCCTCGACGATGTCGCTGACGTCTATGATCTTATCGTTCCACGCGTTCTGCGGCAGGATGCTGGAGGGCGCGATGTGGAAGATCAGGTCAGGGACATCGCCCGTAGTTAGCGCCGATACGATCTTCTGATTCAGTGCCGTGAACGGCATGATGCTGAGATCGATCTTGTTGCCGCTGGCCTTTTCGTAGTTGGCAACTGTCGCGCGAAACGCCGCGTCCTCTTCAGGCACAAAGCCTTGATCGCGCCAGACAACGGCCGTGCTTGCGGCCGCCCGGGCGATGTGAGGCCGCATCAGAGCGCCAGATGCCAAAATACCAAATGATCCGCGAATCACTGACCGTCGGCTCATGTATCCCATGGCCGTCTTCCTTCCCTGCTTGATTGTCGCCGATGCGCCGGTTCTTTGCGTGGCGCGTTGCCACAGATCAATACTTGATTTTTCTCGCTGTGAGGAAAGGTTATGCAGTCAAAAGATCTGGAGCTGCGCGAAGGGCAAGTAGAGCGCAAGTAAATCCCTGGCGCGCGGCAGCGTTGCCGGCCAACAGCGCAGCCGGTGTCGTGCTCTTGCTCATGCCGCGACGCCTGCGATCTGCCCTGAACTGTACTAGGGGAGGATCGCCAACTTACGGCTTGCCGCTTCGTTCTGTGCACGCCGACCGATCGCCTGCTGCGCCGGCTGCTATCGATGTCGGCAAGGTTAGGCCCGCGGCTCGCTGGCGGTCAAAGCAATTGCCCAGGGTTCGCCCATGCATCTCACGCCATCGTGTTGGCGGCCGACGCGGAGCGCTGCAGCTAGGGTTTGAGCAACGACACGAGGAACGCGATGACGCGAGCGGTGATGGTTGTGGCTGCTGTGATCAGCTTGGTTGCGTGCGGAACGTCGGAACCCGACCGGACGCAGGGCGGGGCGGCTGGAGGTGCAGCGACTGGTGCCGCTATCGGGCTGGTCGGCGGGCCCGTCGGGGTCGTGCTCGGCGCGGTTATTGGCGGCGGGGCTGGCGCACTCACAGGTGCCTCCACCGGCCCGCAGAATTTGAACCTAGGGGCGCCGCCTTGGAGCGATGCAAACTGATCGCTCGTACAGGCTGACCGTGCCCGGTGATGGGAGCTGACGCCGGGCGTCCCCAGTCTGGAATAACCATCGAGTTCCGGCACACAAAATTGCACAAACCCGATCAGGCGCCCGGCGTTCGTAGGCCTCGGGCGTCCGCAAGGCGGGCGTCCGATGGAGCAGATGATCAGCGACCCAGGAGGGCACCATGAGCGAATCTGGCCTAGGAAGCGCGTCAACCGAGCGCACAGACCACAGCGGGCTGTATGACCAGGCAGGCAATCGGATCGGCCGCGAGAGGACTGAGCGGGACGTCGAGGCACTTGCTCGCTTCGCCCAGGAACAGCCGCTCGCAACGGCACTGATCGCGCTGGGACTTGGCTATCTGCTCGGCAAGATGCTTTGATTGGCTAGTTCTGTTCGAACGAGTGACTGCTATCTTGCGCGCGGATCGGAACGACGGGGTAAAGCGAGCGGCACACGCCCAACCCGCACGAGGCCGGCCACGCTGGAGAGTCCCCGGATAGCGTCTCTCGCTTCGAGCAGCAGGTCGCGCATGAGCAGCGGATTGATGGCTCTGTTCGCCTCCTGCACAAATGACAGCCGGTGCAGCGACAGCAGTCCGATGAGGAACCCCAGTCCGAACAGGAACGTCCAGGCGTGCAGATTCAGCACCTGCAGCGTCGTGGCGTCCACGTTGGTCTTCCAGGTGAATGCCAGGCTGAGTTCATGCGCCGCGAAGTAATCGGCGCACAATCCTCCGATAATTGGCGCCAGGGCGGCGCAGCTCGCACTGACGACGCTGCTGGCGGCCAGGAATGACGTTGCTTGGCCGGCGGGTGACAGCTTCATTGCGATGTTGCCGGACGCCAGCGCCACTCCCGCCGTCGCGATTCCCATCAGCACATGGATCGCAAGCAGAATGTAGAAGACGAAAGCTGCCGCCCAAGGCAGCCCCGTGAGGGTCCAGGCGAGCGTGCACAGGAGGAACAGCGGCGCCGAGTAGCCCAAGACGGCCTTGTTGCTGAAGCGGTCTATCAGGTTACCCCACAGGCTTACGGCGGCGAGGTTGCTGAGTTGACTTGCCGTGGTGAGGATCACGACCCGCGTCATCGAATAGCCAAGCGACTTCAACATATAGACGGCAAAGAACGGTGCAGCGAGATTCGCGGCGAAGCTCCAGCTCGACTGGAAGACGATCAGCCGCCTGAAGTTCCTGTCGTGGAAGGGCGCCACCAGCATGCCGATCACCCGGGTCCTGCTTGGCGTCGGGACCATGGGCTGGTCGGGCGTGATCGACAGCAGCCACACACCAAGGTAGCCGATCCCAGCGCTGGTCAGGAACAGTGCCGAATAGGCAATGATGGAATAGTCCGGGAGGAAGTGCCTCCAGCGATCGACGATGACTCCGCAGAGGAGGGCGAGCACCATGGCGATCGCGGTGTTGGCCGCGGCGCGTCGGCCGAAGAAGCGGCCGTAGGAGTCCTCCGGCACGAGATCGCGCATCCACGAATTCCAGGCGCAGCCGGCAATAGCCGCTGAAGCCTGCCAAATCGCCACCGAGGTAATCAGCACGATCACGCCCGCCGGGCCACCCAGGAGCGGGGACGCTGCCGCAAGGATGAGAAAGAAACGACCGATCGCTGCTGCCCAGACACTGATGGCGCGCCGCCGCCGCACCCGTTCGACCAGCACGACGGCAGGAAACTGCAAGAACTGCACGGCGGAGGGAGCAGCCGCGAGGATGCCGATGGCCAGGTTGCTGGCGCCGAGAGCGACGGCGTAGCCGGTCAGGAACACCCCGGTGGCCAGCGTGCTCATCGCCTCGCTGGCCAGCGCGTCATAGAGTAGCAGGCGGAAGGTCCGATCTGGCGCGTTCACGGCGAGGCAGTGGGTTGGTCGGGTTGCCACATTGGCAAGGGTCGGTGCGGCAATCCACCCTGTCGGGCGCCGGGTGTTCGCAGGCGCAGCATGGCGCTAGATAACTCATCCAGGTTGTCGAGGATTTTTGGCGAATGAGCGATTGGCAGACTTCGCGCATGGATCGAGACACGAGGGGACCGACCCGGCCTCCTTGCGGCATTCATTGGCGTGCCGCGGGGCAGCGACACGCCCGTGCGCAGATTGCCGGCAACGCGGCACTGTGCCTCGCATACCGAGGCCAGGCAGTGGGTGGAGGACCAGGCCCGGGCGTTGGGTGACGTCCATATCGAGTGGGTGGACGGCTGAGTGGACAGCCCGACGACCCTGAACGTGCTATGGACGTCGCCATGGCCGAAACTGTCGGCATACTGGCGTCGAGGGTCCGCCCAGCCGAGCCGACCGTTAGTTCGGGCGCGCGATCGTATAACGGAAAGCTCCGCAAGCCGGACCAAACTGATGGAGTTACTGATCATTATCCTGATCATGGCGGAGAACGTCATCTCTTGGTTAAGACATTAGCTATCCGCAAAGACACATGACCTACACGCCGACCTTTGCCACGACGGCGAGCTTTCTCGGCATCACCCGCAATGACCGCGCGGCTGATTTCGTCGTGGCGGGAGTGCCGTTGGACATCGGCACCACCAACCGGGCCGGCGCACGCGATGGTCCGCACGCTATCCGCCGCGCCAGCCGGATGCTGACCGACGGCGAACATCCGGAGCTCTGGGTCGCGCCGGCCGCGCTGGACATCTCCGACATCGGCGACTTTCAGCTGGCCCTGGGCGACATCCCCGCAAGTCTGCAGCACATCGAACGGCAGGCGGCGGGCATTCGTCATCTTCTCGCACTCGGCGGCGAGCATGGAGTGACCCTGCCACTGCTGCGCGCCCTGTCGCGTCGCATCGGCCCGCTGGCGCTGGTGCATTTCGACGCACACGTCGATACCTGGCCGACCAACTTCGGCCAAACCTACGCACACGGCTCGGTATTCTACCATGCGATCCGCGAGCGCCTGGTCGAGCCGAAGCGTATGATCCAGATCGGTATCCGCTCGCCGGTGCAGCGCGACGTGTGGGACTGGACGATCGACCAAGGTGTCACCGTTCTCACGGCACAGGACGTACACGCCATCGGACCTGCCGCGGTGGCGCAACGTGTGCACGACGTGGTGCGAGGTGCACCGGCTTATCTGAGCTTCGACGTAGACGCGCTCGATCCTGCGTTTGCGCCAGGCACCGGCACGCCGGAAGTCGGCGGCCTCGCCTCGTGGCAGGTACAGGCCATTCTGCGCCGGCTGCGCGACGTGGCGTTCGCCGGGATGGATGTGGTGGAGGTCGCGCCCGCCTACGATGTCGCAGAGATCACTGCGCTCGCCGCCGCGACAGTCGTCTGGGAGTATCTCGCGCTGGTCGGCTCAAGCCATGCAGCCAGCAAGCATCCTACCAACGATGATCGCATGCCTGATCAGGCATCCTGACTATTATATGCACCGTCCCGCGCTGCCCATTTTGGCGGTGCGAGGCTTGACGCATCGCACGTGCCGCGAGCCCCGATAATGGGCACAGCAACGACGTAACGCGTCCTTTTCGTCTGGCCGGTCCAAACGTGGGGCCGGGGTCGTGAGGGAGTCGCCTATGTTGGCTGATCGCCACACCGCGGTGCGAAGTACTAGCAGCACCGACTGAGTTCGTCGCCGCAGCGTCAGCGCGGCGATTGTTCTTCTGTCCTGTCCGTGTCGTCGGTCGCGCCTGCACGGGCGACCGTGGTGCCTGCGAGGATACCGCCATGAACAATGTCCGCGTTCGCGCTGCCGTCACGCCGCTGCGCCGCGGCTTTGCCACTTCTGCACTTCCCTCGGTCGACGAGTTGGTAGCGACGGAGCGCCCCGAGGATCCGATGCACTGCCTGCGTCCCGCCGCAATCGCCGCCGCTGCACGCGCGTTCGTCGCGGCGTTTCCCGGCGATGTGCTGTACGCGGTGAAGTGCAACCCCGAGCCCGGGGCGCTGCGTGGGGTCCGCACCGGCGGCGTTGCGCATTTCGATTGCGCGTCCATCGGCGAGGTGGCACTGGTGCGCCAGATGTTCCCGGATGCCGCGATCCACTTCATGCATCCGGTGAAAGCGCGTCGCGCGATCCGCGAGGCATGGGCTCGCCACGACGTCCGCGACTTCGTGCTCGACAGCACCAACGAACTCGCGAAGATCCTGCACGAGACCGCAGCGACCGGCGCCAGCGGCGAACTTGGCCTGATCGTTCGTCTCGCTTTGCCAAAGCGAAGTGCCGTGCTGGATCTCTCCGGCAAATTCGGGGCCTCGCCTGCGCAGGCGGTCGACCTGCTGCGTGCGGCACGCCCGCATGCGGCGCGGCTTGGCATGAGCTTTCATGTCGGCTCGCAGTGCCTCGACCCACTTGCCTGGCGCGACGCTCTGACGTTGCTCGGTGAAGTGCTACGGGATGCCGGCGTCGGGATCGAGATCATCGATGTGGGTGGTGGGTTCCCGGTCGCCTACACCGACGTCGCGCCGCCGCCTCTCGGTGCGATCTTCGCTGAGATCGAGGCGGGGTTCGAGCGCCTCGGCATGCCGCAAGCCAGGCTGTGGGCCGAGCCAGGTCGCGCCCTGGTCGCTGCCGGCGGATCGGTGGTCGTGCAGGTGCAACACCGTCGCGGCAATGCGCTGTACATCAATGATGGAGTCTACGGTGCACTGGCTGACGCGGGTGCACTGCGCTTCCGCTACCCGGTGCGCCTGATCCGGTCGTCCGGTGCGGCGCCGTCGAATGAGCTGGTCGGGTTCAAATTCTTCGGTCCGACGTGCGACAGCGCCGATGTGATGCAGGGGCCATTTCACCTTCCAGCCGATGCAACGGAAGGCGATTGGATCGAGATCGGGCAGCTCGGCGCCTACGGTGGCTGCATGCGCACGGCCTTCAACGGCTTCGATCGGGGGCGGCTGGTCGAGGTGCGCGACCAACCGCTCCTGCCGCAGGAACTGCAGCATTACTGGAGCCGGTCAGAAGATCACGATGTTGCCGAGGACGAAGCACTGCGACATCGTGCTGTTGTTCGCCGATGACCCGATCGCATTGGTGACAAAGTTGAAAGCGCTCTGGTGCAGGTTCTGATACTGGTATTCAGCGTATACCAGGTAGCCGGCGCAACGAATAACCGGCATCAGATAGGCCAGTTCGCTGCCCCCGTTCTGCGGCACGGGGGCGAGCTACGGCCACCGATGATATTGCCCCTTATCGTGAACCAGCCATAGGTCACGGTGACCCCACCGTTGCCGAAGTTCAAGCCGTCGTACTTGCCGGTGAACTTGCTGTCAGAGACCGTGTTGCCGATGAACGCTGCTGTGGTCGGCCAGTGAAGTTGCCGTGCCCGCTGAGCCCGTATGCTGCGTAAGCCAGCACGCCGACGGCGCCGATACGCCCTGATAGCGGACACCGAGCATGGTCTGGTTGATCACCCGGGCACCGTCAAGCTGCCCCGGACCGGACAACAACGACGGACACCGGCATTCGCCACGTGCAGGCGTTGCCAGTACCGATACCCGCACCGGTGCGTGAGCCATTGAGAGAATTGCGGCTCCCGTTGCCGAAGCCATTCGAGGTATTCGGGGCGTACTGCATGCCGAAATCGTAAAGGCCGATGATGCCATCGGCCCGACCGGCCCGCACGATACCCCTACTGATCGCTTGCCACATACCGAACGCGCGCCGCACAAACAGAGTCTCGAGCGAAGAGTATCCGCTGGCACCCGAGCTGGTATTGCTGCTGATCTGCCCGGCAAAGTTCTGCAGGATCTCCATCGCAGCGCGATAGCGCGTACCATTGGCAGCCATGCCTTCCGCTGCGTTGCCAGCGGCGGGGAAGCCCCCCTTCTTCTGGTGCCTTGCGATCGGCGCTAATCAGTAGACAACGATCTTGATCTTCTTCGACACGACGGGCGGATTGAACGGCACATGGTCCGCGTCCCCTAGCACCAGTTGCAGCGTGTGCGGACCAGGCGGAAGGTCAATGCGGGCCTCGGTCTGGCCGGCTCCGAAATGCAGGTGCTTCTTGTCCTGTGCGATCGGTTGGTCGACGTCGAGCGGCTCGTCCACGTCGATGAACAGGTGATGATGGCCCATATTGGCCGTCGAGTCGCCGGCGTGCGTCACCCCCATGTTGCGCAGCCCGAACCGACACCAGAACGCACCCTTGATACGCGTCCCGTCCTGCGGCCAGATGAAGTAGAGATAGGCGTCACCCGGCGCCGGAGTCTTGCCGGCCAGAGCACTGGTCGATGCCAACAAAAGCGATGGCAGGACAAGACGGCGCGTCAGCATCTTTCGTGCTCCTTCATGGCGTTGTCACAACTCGGAAACCGTGCGTGGGATATCGGACCGACGCATCATAGAAATCACGGCTCGCTGTCCGCGCATAGCTGGCATCGTTGCGCGATGACGCACCGCGGATGACACGCTCGCGGCAATCCGGCACGATACGCGCCGCACCGTTGGCGGGAGCGCCACGATAGTCCTTCACCCAGCAATCCTCGACCCATTCCGAGACACCATCGTTGATGTGCAGGCCATAGGGGTTGGCGGGCACGGTTCCGGCCTTCGTCACCTTGGTATCGCCGCAGCCCTTGCAGATTGCGACACCCGGCTTCATGGCGTCACCCCACCAGAAGCGTGTCCTGGTACCGCCGCGGGCCGCGTATTCCCACTCGGCCTCGGTGGGCAGCCGCCATTGGCGGTGCGTGACGGTGTTCAGCCATTTCAAGTATTGCTGCGTGTCATTCCAACTGACATTGCTCAGCGGCGCATCGTCGTCACGGGCCGGAACATAGCTGCAGGCATTGGCCTGCACGCACTCGCGCCACTGTCCGACGGTGATGACACCTTTGCTGATCACGAATGGAGCGATCTGCACTTTGTGCAGCGGCTGTTCGGTCGGATCGTCATTGCTGCCCATATCGAAGCTGCCGCCAACGATGCCGATCGTGTCCGGCTCGGCGGCGCGCGGCTCGGATGGAGGCTTCGGCGCGACCATCGCTTGCTGCGTGGGTGCGGCCAACGGAGCCGGCGCCTCAACTGGCGGCCGGGAAGCCGCCTCGTCGGCGCGGCGTTGTCCGGTCAGCGGCGTTGACTGATACGCCGGCTGCAGGGTGGCCTGTGTCGGACGTTCGAAGATCACTACCTGCTCCGGCTGGCGTTGCCACAGGTACCAACCCCCGGCGCCCACAAGCACGGCAAGGCACGCCGCCATAAGCGCGCCCACGCGCAACCAGCGCCGGGTTGCCGCCTTGGCGACCGCAGCTGGATCGGGCAAGACGCGGTAGATAGGCACTGGATCCATAATGTTCTTGACCTTGCGGTCCCCGAGCGACTGATAGCCACAGACCAGCTTGTATCTGATCTGCTCGTAAACCCCACCCGAAATATAAATCGTGCCTGGTTCCGCAAGCTGTTCGAGTCGAGCAGCGACGTTGACGCCATCGCCATAGATATCATCCGGCTCGACGATCACGTCGCCAAGGTTGATGCCGATGCGGAATCGGATCCACTGGTCCTGTGGCAGTTCAAGGTTCCGCGCCACCATATTCTGCTGAATGATGATTGCGGCGCGCACGCACTCGACCGGGCTGTCGAAGACGCAAAGAAATCCGTCTCCCTGTTGCCGGGTCACCCGGCCGCCGTGTTCGCCGATCACCGGTTCGATGAGTTCGCGCTTGATTCGCAGGATACGTTCGTGCGTGCCGCGCTCGTCGGCCTGGGTAAGCCGCGAGTAGCCGACAATGTCTGCCACCATGATGGTGGCCAGACGACGAGGAGCCGTTACACCACTTCGCGCGCTTTCCGCGCCTTCGTCCGACATGGCACGCCCTGACCCCCACCTAAACCAGGATACGAAACGCTATCGACGTCCGAGAACAGAAAAGCCCGAGTAGCTTGATCAGCCGCCGAAGGCAGACAGTCCGGTCTGCGCACGGCCAAGAATCAGGGCATGCACGTCGTGCGTGCCCTCATAGGTATTTACCGCCTCCAGGTTCATTACGTGACGGATCACGTGGTACTCGTCAGCCACCCCATTGCCCCCATGCATGTCGCGCGCGATGCGCGCGATCTCCAGCGCCTTGCCACAGTTGTTGCGCTTCAGCAGGCTGATCATCTCCGGGGCCGCGTTGTCCTCGTCGATCAGCCGGCCGAGCCGCAGCACTGCCTGCAGCCCAAGCGTTATCTCGGTCTGCATATCCACCAGCTTCTTCTGGATCAGCTGGGTAGCTGCCAGCGGCCGACCGAACATGAGCCGCTGCATCGTATACTCGCGTGCCGCCTGCCAGCAGAACTCCGCCGCGCCCAGCGCGCCCCAAGCGATGCCATATCTTGCGTTGTTGAGGCAGGAGAACGGCCCCCGCAGCCCCTTCACGCCGGGCAGCATCGCATCCTCCGGAACCATGACATTGTCCATCATGATCATGCCGGTGGTGGACGCGCGCAGTGAGAACTTGCCCTCGATCTTCGGCGCGCTCAGCCCAGGCGTGCCTTTCTCCAGGATGAACCCGCGGATGTCGCCGGCATCGTCCTTCGCCCACACCACCAGCACATCCGCAAGTGGCGAGTTGGTGATCCAGGTCTTCGATCCGTTCAGCAAATAGCCGCCGTCGACCTTCTTCGCGCGCGTGCGCATCGAGGCCGGGTCAGAGCCGGCATCCGGTTCGGTCAGGCCGAAGCAGCCGACCCATTCGCCGCTGCGCAATTTAGGCAAATATTTTTCCCGCTGCGCCTCGGAGCCGAAATCCCAGATCGGATACATCACCAACGATGACTGCACCGAGAAGGCGGATCGGTAACCGGAATCGACCCGCTCCACCTCGCGCGCAATCAGCCCGTAGCTGACGTAGTTGACATCAGCGCAGCCATAACCCTCCAGCGTGGCGCCGAGAAATCCCAGCTCGCCCATCTCGTTCATGATCTCGCGATGGAACTTCTCATGCCGATTCGCCTCGATCACGCGCGGGAGCAGCTTCTCCTGACAGTATTCTCGGGCCGCGTCGCGGATCGCGCGTTCCTCTTCCGTCAACTGCTGATCGAGACGTAGCGCGTCATCCCACTGAAACGGGGTGAAGTGGCTCTTGTGACGAATGGGCGCGTCATTCATGCCTTGCTCTCCCGCTGTTTGCTGACAACGCGCGGACGCAGCAGCATGAATGCGGGCACATCGTTGCCAAAGCCCTGGACCGGCGTGGTCACTTCCTCCGCCTGCCGCCGCGGCTCACGTCGCGGCGCTTCTCGGCGAGACGGCTCGCGTGGCTTCTCCTTCCTGGCCGCTGGTTTCGCGCTTGCCGGTGCCTTGGCCACCGGTTTCGCACGCGTTGGTGCCTTGGCTCTCGGCGCCCGTCCACGCCCGCGCCGGCGCCGCCCGTCATCCTCGGCCCAGTCGACCGGGTCCAGACCTTCGACATTCACCGGCGGAATCGGATGGCCGATCAGCTTTTCGATCGCCTCGACCGCCGCCCGGTCGTCGGGCATCGCGATGGTGAATGCATGTCCTTCCAACCCCGCGCGCCCGGTACGGCCAATGCGATGCACATAGTCCTCGGCATGATGCGGCACATCGAAATTGAACACATGCGACAGGCCGCCGATATCAAGGCCACGCGCGGCGACATCGCTGCACACCAGCAGTTGCAGCTCATTTGCCTTAAATTTCTCCAACGTCGCAAAGCGTACCGTTTGCGCCATGTCACCGTGCAGCGCCCCAACGCTGAACTTATGCCGCGTCAGCGACTTGTGCAGGATGTCCACGTCGCGCTTGCGATTGCAGAAGATGAGTGCGTTCTGCACCTTCTGGATACGAACCAGCCGCCGCAGCGCCTCACGCTTGTCGTGTTCTGCGACAAGCGCCAGGCCTTCGGTGATCGTCGTCGCCACCGACGCCGGCCGGGAAACCGCGATCTCCTTCGGGTTGGAAAGAAATTTATCCGCCAGCCTGCGGATCTCGGGAAACAGCGTCGCGCTGAAGAACAGCGTCTGCCGATTCTGCGGCAGCAAGGTGACGATGCGCTCGACGTCGGGGATGAACCCCATGTCCAGCATGCGGTCGGCTTCGTCGATCACCAGGATCTTCACGTCCGACAGCAGGATCGAGCCGCGCTCGAACATGTCGATCAGCCGGCCGGGTGTCGCGATCAGCACATCGACGCCGCGCATCAGCACGTCGCGCTGGTCGGTCACGCTCTCGCCGCCGATAACGAGGGCATGGGTCAGTTTCAGGTATTTGCCGTACTGGATGAAGTTCTCGGCCACCTGCAGCGCGAGTTCGCGTGTCGGCTCAAGGATCAGGCTGCGCGGCATGCGTGCCCGCGCGCGCGAGCGGGCCAGAATATCGAGCATCGGCAGAGTGAAACTGGCGGTCTTGCCGGTCCCGGTCTGCGCCGCGCCGAGTACGTCACGCCCCATCAGCACGACCGGAATCGCCTGTTCCTGAATGGGGGTTGGATGGCGATAGCCCATCTCGGCGATGGCGCGGAGCACCGGGTCCGATAGGCCGAGCTCGGCAAACAGTGGACGAGGAGCTTCTTCGGAGGTGGGCACGTCGGGCCGCGTCGTCGCGACGGGTGCAAGTTCAGTCGGATCCGCCGGGGCGGTCGTGGTATCGTTCAAATCCGGTCCAGTCGCTGGCTGGTGGTCGCACTGCGGCGCAGCACCCGCGCGAGACCGCCGCGAAGACGGCATGCCGCGCGTAACTAGTCCGGTATCAGGAGTAAGCTTCTGAAAGTCAAGCGCAACGCGCTGTGGCTTGAAGTCCGGCCGCACCGCTGGCATGCCTGCGCAGCGAAGTTCCGCGCCGCATGATTGGGCTAAGGTCGTTGGCATGATCAATCGCATATTTCGCATGCTTCGGAGCGCGCTTGCCATCGCGGCGTTCGGGGGCGTCCTGGTCGGGCTGTCCGATCCCGCGGCGGCACGCGTATGGGTCGGGTTTGGGTTCCCGCTGTATGTCGCCCCGCCCGCCTACTACCCGCCGCCCGCCTACTACCCACCACCGGTCTACTATTCGCCGCCAGCCTATTATCCGCCGCCGGCGTACTACCCGCCGCCGGCCTACGCCTACGCACCTCCTCCTCAGTACCGCCCCCCCGGCCAATCGTGTGTCGTCGCCGGAACGGTATGCGCGATGGAGCACCCGGTCGCCCCAGGCTCCTCCTGCTATTGCACGACGGGGCAGGGTCGCGCCTGGGGACGCGCCACCTGATGGCGGCGCCCCCCGGCTCCGGACCACTGGAGAACACCAGACGGCATGGGCGTGCCCAGCCAACGAACAGCGCGCACGGCCATCAAGCCACGCGCATCGAGGATTACGCGCTGATCGGCGACTGCCACAGTGCGGCGCTGGTGAGTCGCGAGGGGTCGATCGACTGGTTGTGCTGGCCTCGGTTCGACAGCCCTGCCTGCTTCGCTGCTCTGGTCGGCACGCCCGACAACGGCCGTTGGCGGATCGCTCCGGTCGCGCAGGCGCGCATTCGCCGGCAGTATCGGCCCGGCACGCTGGTCCTGGAGACGATCTTCGAAACGCCTGACGGCAGCGTGGCGCTGATCGACTTCATGACCGCGATCGACGGGACGTCGTCCGTCGTCCGCATCGTGGAAGGGCGCAGCGGCAAGGTGGATATGCGCCTCGACCTGGTTCTGCGCTTCGACTACGGATCCACCATTCCGTGGGTGACGCGGCTGCAGCACGGCACGGGTCTGCGCGCGATCGCCGGCCCGGACGTCGTGCTGCTGCACAGCGGCGTGCATTTGCGGGGGCACCATCTTACCACCGTCAGCGAATTCGCCGTTACCGAGGGGCAGCGGGTACCGTTCACCCTGACCCACGGCATGTCGCACCGTGCCGATCCGGCTGTGCCGGACGCGACTGTGGCGCTCGACGAGGTGAATGCGACCTGGTCCGCCTGGTCATCGCGCTGTGTTTGTCCGGGCGAGTGGCGCGACGCCGTGCAGCGATCGCTGCTTACGCTGAAGGCGCTGACCTATGACCCGACGGGTGGGATCGTCGCGGCCCCGACCACTTCGTTGCCGGAGCAACTCGGCGGCCCACGCAACTGGGACTACCGGTTCTGCTGGCTCCGCGACGCGACCTTCACGCTGCTGGCGCTGATGCACGCCGGCTACCAGGATGAGGCGCAGGCCTGGGGTGCGTGGCTGCGCCGCAGCGTGGCCGGCACCCCGTCGCAGGTGCAGACGCTTTATGGCCTGGCGGGCGAGCGCTGGCTGATGGAGTGGGAAGTCCCGTGGCTGGCAGGCTATGGCGGCGCCAGGCCGGTGCGCATCGGCAATGCCGCAAGCTCGCAATTGCAGCTCGATGTCTACGGCGAGCTCATGGACGCCTTATACCAGGAGATGCAGCTTGGCCTGGCCCGCCCTTCAGCGAGCTGGGACATTCAGCGCGCCCTGATCTCGCACCTCAGCGAAATCTGGGACCAGCCGGACGAGAGCATCTGGGAGGTGCGTGGCGGCTCTCGGCACTTCACCTTCTCCAAGGCGATGGCCTGGGTCGCGATGGACCGCGTCATTCGCGGCGCCGAACAGTTCAACCTGCCGGGGAAACTGGACGAGTGGCGAACCCTGCGCCAGCGGATCCATGATTCGGTCTGCCGCGAGGGCTACAACGAGCAGAAGCAGAGCTTCGTGCAGTACTATGGGGGCGACACGCTGGACGCCAGCCTGCTCCTGCTGCCGATGGTCGGCTTTCTGCCGCCGAGCGATCCGCGGATAAAGGGCACGGTCGAGGCGATCCAGCGCGAGTTGACCATCGACGGCCTGGTGCTGCGGTACCGGACGCATGAAGGCGTGGATGGTCTGCCCGCCGGCGAAGGCGTTTTCCTTGCCTGCAGCTTCTGGCTGGCGGACAACCTGATCCTGCAGGGCCGGCGTAACGAAGGACGCGAGTTGTTCGAGCGGCTGCTGGGACTTTGCAATGACGTCGGGTTGCTGGCAGAGGAATACGACCCGAGGGCGAAGCGGCAATTGGGGAACTTCCCGCAGGCGTTTTCGCACCTTGCGCTGATCAACACCGCGCTGAACCTGCACAACCACGGTCCCGTGCAGCGGCGACGCCACGCTTGACGACCGAGACGGCCTCTCCACATTCGTCCATCGTTTTGACCTCCACGGCGGCTATGGCCTCTGCCGGTATGCTGGAAATCGACAAGGTCACGCGTCGGTTCGGGGAACTGACTGCGGTCAGCGAAGCCGCGCTGGCGATTCCCGCGGGACAGATGGTGGGGATCATCGGCCGGTCGGGCGCAGGCAAGTCGACGCTGCTGCGGATGGTGAATCGGCTGATCGAGCCGACCGCCGGCCGCGTGCTGTTCGACGGCGAGGATATCACTCAATTGCACGGTCGACGGCTGCACACCTGGCGCGCCAGTGCCGCAATGATCTTCCAACAATTCAACCTTGTCCCGCGGCTGGATGTGCTGACCAACGTGCTGGTGGGACGGCTGAACCGGATTCCCACGACGCGCGCCATGCTTAAGCTTTTCACTCCGTCCGAGCGCGCACTGGCGATCGGCGCGCTCGATCGTCTCGGCATCGCCGATCTCGCGCTGAAGCGGGCAGATACCTTGTCCGGCGGGCAGCAACAGCGCGTGGCGATCGCGCGCGCACTGACGCAGGAACCTCGCATCCTGCTGGCAGACGAGCCGATCGCGTCGCTCGACCCGATGAACGCCAAGCTGGTGATGGACGCGCTGCGCGACATCAATCGGCGCGACGGCATCACTGTGCTGTGCAATCTGCACACGCTGGATACGGCGCGCGCCTACTGCGACCGCATCGTCGGGATGGCGCAAGGCCGGATCGTGTTCGACGGCGCACCTGAGGCGCTGGACGAGGTGACCGTGCGCGCAATTTACGGCACGGCTGATCGTGCGCTTGATGAGCGCATCACGTCGACGAGCATAGAAGCGGCGACGGCGCCCTCGTTCGCTCGAGCCTGATCGATCGTTATCGGGCTATTCGGCCGGCACCACGATCGGCGGGCGCTTGCCGGCCAGTCGTTCCAACGCGAGGTAGACAACCGGGGTAGTATAAAGAGTCAGCATCTGCGACACGATCAGGCCGCCGATAATGGAAATCCCGAGCGGCTGCCGAAGTTCGGAGCCGGTGCCGAATGCGACGGCGAGAGGCACCGCGCCGAGAAGTGCCGCCAGCGTGGTCATCATGATCGGCCGAAAACGCTCCAGGCACGCCTCGTGGATGGCCTGCTCTGGCGACAGGCCAAGCTGCCGTTCGGCCTCCAGGGCAAAGTCCACCAGCATGATGGCGTTCTTCTTGACGATTCCCATCAGCAGGATGATGCCGATCATGCCCATGATCGACAGCTCGTTGCCGGTGATCAGCAATGCCAGCAGCGCGCCAAGGCCAGCCGATGGTAGGGTGGAAATGATCGTCAGGGGGTGCAGCAGGCTCTCGTACAGCACGCCGAGTACGATGTAGATCGAGATCAGCGCGGCGGCGATCAGCAGCGGCTGCGTCGCCAGCGACTGCTGCATAAATCGTGCGTTGCCGGCAAACTCGGTGCGCACATCCTCGGGCATCCGAAGCTCGCGCACGGCATTCTCCACCGCCTTCTCGGCGGTGCCGAGTGCCACGCCTGGTGCCAGGTTGAAACTCAGTGTCGCCGCCGGGAACTGCCCCTGATGGCGAACGGCTAGTGGCGCCGTGCCCCGCTCGAAACGTGCAACGGCTGATAGCGGCACCTGTGCACCGTTGCTGGGACCGACATAGATGCGGTCGAGCAGCGAGGGGTCCGTCTGCAGCTTTGGATCGACTTCCAGCACCACCTTGTACTGATTTCGCTGCGCGTATATCGTCGAGATCTGTCGCTGCGAGTAGGCATTGTTCAACGCATTGTCGATTGCCGCCGTACTGATGCCAAGGCGCGCCGCGGCGTCGCGATCGATCACCACGTTCACCTGGGGGCCCGCGCGATCCTGATCCGACGTCACGTCCACGATGCCTGGCGTGGCCCGCAGCTTGTCCTGCAGCGCCAGCGCCCAACGACGCAGTTCGTTGATGTCCTGCGTGACAATGGCGTACTGGAACTGAGCGCCGCCTTGCCGGCCGCCACCCCGCAAGTCCTGCGCCGAGAACAGCGTGGTTTGGGCCCCGGCTACCTTCTGCAGCGGCTCACGTAGGCGCGCAATCACCGCCTCGGATGAAACGCGGCGTTCCGACAGCGGCTTGAGGCTTACCGTCATGAAGCCGCGATTGAGTGAACTCCAGCCGGATGCCACGCCGACATTGGAGCCGACCGCGGCGACGGCCGGGTCCGCCAGTATCACATCCACCGCGGCGCGCTGGCGCTCCTCCATCGCCTGAAACGAGATGTCAGGCGATGCCTGCGTGGATCCGATAAGAATACCGGTGTCCTGCAGCGGCAGGAACCCTTTCGGCAGCACCGTGTAGAGCCGCACCGTCAATACGATAGTTGCGAGCGTAACGAGCAACATGAAGAAGCGGTGTTCCAGCGCCCAGCCAAGGGTCACCGCATAGAAGCGCTGCGCTGCGTCAAAGGCGCGCTCCAGCATGCGGTCGAACCGCGCGAGAATCGCATTGCGCGGCGGGTCACGCAGGTCACGACGCATATACTGCGCGCAGATCATTGGTGTCAGCGTGAGCGAGACCACAGCCGAGACGGCGATCGCCATCGCCATGGTCATGGCGAACTCATGGAACAACCGTCCCATGATGCCGCCCATGAAGATCAGCGGGATGAACACCGCAACCAGCGAGATGCTGATCGACATCACGGTGAAGCCGATCTGGCGCGAGCCGATCAGCGCGGCGCGCATCGGATCCAGGCCGCGTTCACGATGCCGGACAATGTTCTCGATCATTACGATGGCGTCATCGACCACAAAGCCGACCGAAATGGTCAGCGCCATCAGCGAGAAGTTGTCCAGCATGTAGCCCATGAACCACATGCCGGCGAGCGTGCCGCAGATCGACAGCGGTACGGTGACTGCGGCGGCAATCGTCGGCATCAGCCGACGCATGAACAGCAGCACCACCAGAAGGACCAGCGCGATGGTGATCATCAATGTGTACTGAACATCGGCGACCGAGGCGCGAATTGTGGTGGTGCGATCGGAAATGACTGTGAGATCGATATTGGCTGGCAGCCACTGCATCAGCTGCGGCAGCAATTCGTTGATGCGGTCCACCGTCTCGATGACATTGGCGCCGGCCTGCTTGGTGATTGTCAGCAGGATCGCCGGCTGCTTGCCGTTCCACGCAGCAAGCCGGCTGTTGGCGACGCCATTGACCACCGTCGCGACATCGGACAGCCGCAGGATGGCACCGTTGCCAGCTTTCAGCACCAGTGGTGCATAATCCTTTGCCTGCGAAATCTGACCGTTGATGCCGATCGATTCAGCACGCGCGGGTCCCTGGAAGCTGCCGGTCGGCTGCAGGACGTTGGTGCCTTTGATCGTGTTGTAAACGTCCTGCGCAGCAAGGCCGGTTGCCGCAAGCCGCCCAGGATCGAGCCTGATGCGGACAGCAGGCTTCTCGGCGCCGTTGACCGTCACTTGCGAGACGCCTTCTGCCTGCGACAGCCGCTGCGCCAGGATCGTGTCGGCTGCATCGTAGATCTGCGCTGTGGTCAGCGTGTCGGACGACAGCGCGATGGTCATGATCGGCGCATCGGCCGGATTGAACTTACGATAATACGGGCGCGTCGGCAGATCGGAGGGCAGGTCGGTGATAGTCGCGTTGATCGCCGCCTGCACATCGCGCGCGGCGCCATAGATGTTGCGGTCGATGTCGAACTGCACGACGATCGAGCTGTTGCCGATCGAGCTGATGGACGTGATCTCGGTAACCCCGGCGATCTCGCCCAGCCGTCGCTCCAGCGGCGCGGCAACGGAGTTCGCCATGGTTTCCGGATCTGCCCCAGGCCGCGACGCCATCACCACGATTGTGGGGATATCGACGCTGGGCAGTGCGGAAATCGGCAGAAAGCGATAGGCCACGATGCCCGACAGCAGCAGCCCGAGCGACAGCAGGATGGTGGCAACCGGACGCGTGATGAACAGCGCAGAGAAGCCCATGTCAGCCAACCATCACTCCGCCGGCTCCAATCGTGCGCGTCCCTCCGAGAAGCGCTGCCGCAGCCGCTCGAATGCCAGGTAGATCGCCGGCGTGGTATAAAGCGTAAGGAACTGGCTCAGCAGCAGCCCGCCAATGATGGTGATTCCGAGCGGCGAGCGCAGCTCGGATCCTGCACCATGCTCCACGACCAGCGGCAGGGCGCCGAGTAACGCCGCCATGGTGGTCATCATGATCGGCCGGAAGCGCAACAGGCACGCTTCGCGAATTGCCACCAGCGGTGACGCGTTGCGGGTGCGCTCGGCTTCAAGGGCGAAGTCCACCATCATGATCGCGTTCTTCTTCACGATGCCCATCAGCAGCACGATGCCGACCAGCGCCACGAGCGACAGATCGATCCCGCACAGCATCAGTGCCAGCAGCGCACCGATCCCGGCGGAGGGCAGCGTGGACAGAATGGTGACCGGGTGGATCCAGCTTTCGTAAAGTACGCCAAGCACGATGTAGATCACCACCAGCGCAGCCAGAATCAGCCACGGTTCTGCGCTGAGCGACTTCTGGAACTCTGCCGCATCGCCCGCATAGCTGCCGGAAATCGTCTCCGGCATGCCGATGTCCTTCTCCGCCGCGGCAATCGCCCGCACGGCGTTGCTCAGCGAGTATCCTGGCGCCAGATCGAAGCTCAGCGTCACAGCGGGGAACTGCTCCTGATGCGTCACCACCAGCGGCGCCACCGTACGCGTGATCGTGGCGATCTGGGACAGAGGAACCTGCACATCATTCATGCCGGGCACACGCAGCAGGCGCAGGAAGTTGGGATCGGCTTGCCACTCCGGAGTGGCTTCCAACACCACGCGGTACTGATTGGCCTGACCGAATATGGTGGAGATCTGCCGCTGGCCGAATGAGTCGTACAACGTGTCCTGGATCGCCTGCATCGAAACGCCGAGACGCAATGCGGCGTCGCGATCCACGTTGATGTAGGTACGGAAGCCGTCGTTCTGCTGGTCCGTCGCGACGTTCATCAACGCCGGCTCTTCCGTCAGCCGCTTCAGCAGCTTCGGGCCCCATAGCGCCAGCTCGGCCGGATCGGTATCGACAAGTGTAAACTGGAACTGCGTGCGGCTGATGCGCGTCCCGATCTGAATGTCCTGCACAGGTTGGAAGAACGCGGTGATGCCGGGGATGCCCGAGATCGCCTGCTGCATGCGAGCAATGACCACGGATACCGCATCGCGTTGGCTGATCGGCTTCAGGGCGATCGTCAACCGGCCGGTATTGGGCGTGGCGTTGATCGTGCCGGCCCCGACGAACGACACCACACCGTCGACCGCAGGATCGCGCTCGACGATCTGCACCACCTTGGTCTGCAGTTCGACAAGGCGCGGGATGGAGACGTTCTGAGCGGCCTCGGTCACCGCAATCAGCACGCCGGTGTCCTGCTGTGGCAGAAAGCCTTTGGGCACGACGACGTAGAGCCCGATCGTGCCGACCAGGGTCGCAACACTGACCAGCAACACCAACGGCTGATGCCGGAAGGTCCAATCCAGACTGCGTCGATAGCCGGCCAGCAGCGCGTCGAAACCCGCCTCGCTGAGACGCGCGATGCGGCCTGGGCGCTGCTCGCGTGCCGGTCGCAGAATCTGGCCGCACATCATCGGCGTCAGGGTAAGCGAGATCACCGC
>JBKPSV010000241.1:0-4806 GCA_046735215.1 Pseudomonadota bacterium
GTCGGACGTCGAGCGGCTGCCGGACAGCCGGACGCGCTCGGTGATCTCCGCCTCGAACGGCCGCGCCCGGCTCCAGCTCGCGACCCCGGTTGTCGGGCGAGCGAAATCGACATGGATGACGGCACCGGCCTCGGGCTCACCGAACTCGGCCTGCAACACGCCGAGGGTGCCATCGATCCACGCGCAGGCCGGGGCCTCATAGTCCAAGTCGCATTCGACGCGCTCGGCCACGCGCCTGGCGCCCAAGGCGGCGAAGCGTTCGTCGAACAACCGGCCGGTCTCGCAGAACTTCGCATACGCGCGATCGCCCAGCGCCAGTACGGCGTAGTGCACGTTGTCGAGGCGTGGCGCATCATCGGCCATAAGCGCGGCGAAGAAGTCGGTCGCACGCTGCGGCGGGTCGCCCTCGCCCCAGGTGGACGCGATCACCAGCAGGTTCTGTATGCTGGCAATCTGCGCCGGCGTGGTATCCGCCATGTCCAGCACTCGTGCGGCAAATCCAAGCTTGCCGGCTGCTTTGCGCGCCTCATTGGCCAGCGCTTCGGCATTGCCGGATTCGGTGCCGAACAGGATCGTCAACGGCACCCGCCGGGCGGGTGGAGCGGCGACGGCGGGCTGCGGTGCGTTGGCCGCCTGATAGCCGGCCAGGAACCCGCTCAACCACGTTCGCTGTTCTGCGCTGCTGCCTGAGATGATCCGGTTCAGTGCAACGATCTGATCCGCCGGGAACGGCGCGGTCTCAGGCAGCATGACGTTCTCCTTCCGGCTGGCAGACCGCGAGCAGCGGCTGCAGCGCGACGACAGGGCCGACGACGATCAGCGTCGGCAGATGCTTTGGAATGGTGCCGGCAACGTGCGCCGCGTCCGCCAGGGTGGTGACAACGACCTGCTGGCGCGACGTGGTTGCCTCGCTGATGAAGGCCACCGGTTCGACACGATCTCGACCTGCGGCCAGCAGCCGCGCAGCGATCGCGCCCATCTGGCGCCGCGCCATGTACAACACCAGCACATCGGCACCGCGCGCCAGCGCTGCCCAGTCGATGTTTGGCAATGCGCCGGTGGTATCGTGGCCAGTCACAAGCGCGACGCTGTGCGCCAGGCCACGATGGGTGACCGGAATGCCGGCCGCCGCGGTGGCGCCGATGCCAGCGCTGATGCCGGGGATGATGCGGAATGGGATGCCCGCCGCGGCGAGTGCCAGCGCCTCTTCCCCGCCGCGGCCGAACACCAGTGGATCGCCGCCTTTCAGCCGGACCACGCGCAAGCCAGCACGCGCCAACGTGATCAGTCGTTCGTTGATGCGCAGTTGCGGCACCCGATCACCGCCCGCTCGCTTGCCCACCGCCTCTAACCGCGCCTGTGGCGCAAGTGCGAGAATGTCAGGCGACACCAGCGCGTCGTGCAGCACGACATCGGCCTGGGACAGCGCTCGCGCGGCATGCAACGTCAGCAGACCGGGATCTCCGGGACCTGCGCCCACCAACCAGACACTGCCGGGTGCGAAGCTCATGCCAGCCAGCCGTTGGCTTGCAGAAGGGCGTCGGTCTCGGCCGCCACGTCGCGCCCCTCTCCACGCCAGGCCATCCGATGGTCGCGCAGCACGGCCAGCCGTTCGCTCCATTCCGGTCCGAACTCAGCCGCCAGCCGGGCACGGAGCCGCGCCGACAGACCCGGACTGGCTCCCCCGGTCGAGACGGTCAGCAACAGGTCGCCGCGACGGACTTCGGCGACACTGTGGAAATCGCACAGCTCTGGGCGATCCTCGACGTTGACCAGCACGCGTTCCGAGCGCGCCGCCGCCGCAAGCTGCCGGGCGGCATCGGTCGGGAGGCCAACGATCCATAGCGCCCGCAGTCCCGCCAGATCAGAGTGGCCAGGCAGAAAGGGCCGCAGCGCTTCTCGAGGGGCTGGCTCAAACTCGTCGCATCGGTCCGAGAACAGCAGCAGATCCTTTGCGCCACCAGCACGAAGCGCGAGAAACCGCCGGACGGCTGCCTGGCCTCGACCGGCCACTGCCATAGCCAACGCTGCGGGGTCGAGTGCGACCGGGACCATGACGATAGTGCCATCTCATGACGGAAAATCCATCCAGACAGAGAAGCATTTTTCTCCCATGCGCAAGATATCGACCGGAATAAGTATTTTATTCTATTTCAGCCCTCAGCGGGATAGTGGTCCCCTCGCGCGCAGCAAAACTGGAAAAGCCTCTCGCCATGCCGACGGTGGCAGCCGAACCCGGCAGCAGTTATTGAAACCGGCGCTAGCCTGGATGAGATCGCCGTGCGACTGAGTGCAGCCACGCTGGTGCTGGTGGCGGATCTGGCCGGAACCTTCGTGTTCGCGATCGAGGGCGCGACCGCCGCGATGCGGGGCAACCTGGACCTGCTCGGCCTGTCCTGGCGTTCGCCACTGCGCTGTGCGGCGGCATGACGCGGGACGTGCTGATCGGCGCGGTGCCGCCGAATGCGATCCGGGACTGGCGCTATCCGGCCGTGGCCTTCACTGCCGGCACGCTGACCTTTCTGGCCCACGCCCTGGTCCGGCCATACCCCCAGGAGGTCATCGTCGCCCTGGACGCGGCGGGCCTTGCCTTGTTCGCCGTGGCCGGCACCGAGAAGGCGCTGGCCTACCACATTCATCCGTCAATCGCCGTCCTGCTGGGGGCGATCACCGCGGTGGGCGGCGGCGTGGTCCGCGACGTGCTGCTGGCACAGATCCCCGCCGTGCTGCGGGTCGATATCTACGCCACTGCCGCGCTGGCCGGCTCCCTGGTTATGGTCGCCGGCCACCGTATCGGCATGCCCCGCACCACAGCCGCCATTCTGGGTGGCGCGGTGTGCTTCATGCTGCGCATGCTCGCGGTCTGGCAGAACTGGCAGCTGCCGAAGGCGAACGCCTTCTGAGTTTGCGGCTATTTGACCATCGCCGGCTCGCGCACCTCGGCCTTGCGGAATGCCGGCATCACTTCCTCGGCGAAGCGCTGCAGTTGCTCCAGCGCCTCGGACCTCGGAACGCCGACCGACAGCGACACCGAGATGCGATCGAGCGCCGGATACTTTTCCTCCAGCGCCTTCAGGTGATCGATGACCTCCTGCGCGTTGCCGGTGAGGAAGCCGCCCGCCGCCACCGCGTCCTCGATCTTCGGCAGCTTTGCGGTGGGTGCCCGCTTCGGATTGCGCATGATCTCGACCTGCTCGTCAGTCATCGCACGCACCAGGCGCAGCTCGCCGAACATCTTCATGTTCTCTTCGTAGTACTTGCGGGCACGTTCGATGCCATCCGTGCCCATGTAGAAGTGGAAGCCGAAGCACAGCCGCTCGCCGAGTTCGATGTGCTTGCCCTGCTTTGCGTGCGCCTCTTGCCAGCCCAGCACCACCTTGTGCATCGCGCCGCCTTCGGCCGAGCCACCGCCGACCATGCCCTGGATGCCATGCTTCGCCATGAATTCCATTGCACGCCCTGTGCCGCCCTGAATCGGCTGCCAGCACTCTACCGGTAGGCGCGCCGGGCGCGGCACCAGCGTCAGCTCCTTCAAGGTATAGCCGCGATACGGCACCTCGGGCGGCAGCGTGTAGTGCTTGCCCTTATGGCTGAACGACTCCTCATTGAATGCCTTGAAGATGATGTCGACCTGCTCCTCGAACAGCTCGCGGTTCGCCTGCTGGTCCAGCAACGGCGAACCGAAGGCTTCCACCTCGCGCGTGTGATAGCCGCGCCCCACGCCGAAGATCACCCGGCCGCCAGACAGGATGTCTGCCATCGCGTAGTCCTCCGCGAGGCGCAGCGGATGCCACATCGGCGCGATGTTGAAGCCACAACCGATCTTCAGGTTCTTGGTCACATGCGTCAGATGCAATGCCATCATCAGCACGTTCGGAATGCACTCGGTGCCTTCGCGTTGGAAATGATGCTCCGCCATCCAGAACGCGTTGTAGCCGTGGCGGTCCATCAGCGTCGCCATCGACTGCGCCTTCTCCAGTGCCGTGGAGAGATGCGCGTTGTCATACAGCCGATCGTTGATCGGCGTGCCGGCGTAGCCGATGTTGTCCAGATCGACATGGCCCGCGTAGAGGCTGTCGAATTTCGTGATCATGCCGCGTTCCTCCCGAGGAGCAGGGTTACTGACCGCATGGTAGGGCGTGCCTGCCGATGCGCAAGCGACCCTGAGCGGCGCGCAAGGCCCTGCTTCTGCGTTCTGGTCCTTTTGCCCGGCAAGCGCTTTGATGCGGGTCAACGCGGAGGAAGAGCAGCCATGAGCCAAAGCAGTATCCCATTGCCGACCGCACTCGACCTGCGCGGCCGGCATGTGCTGGTCACCGGCGCCGCCAGCGGCATCGGTCACAACAGCGATCGTGCTGGCGCAGCTCGGCGCGAACCTGCTGTTGAGCGACCGCGCCACGCTTGCCGGGACAGCGACCGAGATTGCAAATGCCGGTGGCACGTGCACTGCGGCCGAAGGCGACCTGACGTCCGATGCGTTCATCGCCTCATTGTTCGCGGGCGGTCAGGTGCACGCCGTGGCGCATTGCGCAGCGATCCTCGCGTCGGGCAATTGGCGCGAGGAGCAGAACTGGCACGAGCGGTTCCATCGCGTGATGGACGTCAACGTTCGTGTCCCGCTCAATCTGACCGCGGCCGTGATCGACCACATGGCCGAACATGGCGGCGGCGCGATCGTGCTGGTCGGCTCGGTGGCTGGTCGTACCGGCGGCACGTCGGCGAACACCCCGCCCGATTACGCGGCCTCGAAGGGTGCGGTGCATGCGCTGGTGAAGTGGCTGTCGCGTCAGGCGATCGACCGCGGCG
>JBKPSV010000242.1:0-19373 GCA_046735215.1 Pseudomonadota bacterium
ATGGCGTGCGCCCGCTCACGATTGGTGCCGCGCATATCGGTTTGCGTGATTCCGGTCCTACCATCGTCGCCGGTTCCGAACGGGCGCTGACCTTTGGAGGAGAGAAGTCGGCCACCATCGCAGCGGGCGCGCTGCTGCTGAGCGACCCGATCGAATTGTCCGCAGCGCCGCTGTCCGACTTGTCGATCACCTTCTGGCTTCCAACCGATGTGCCTGCAAGCTTCGGTATCACTGGTCGCTACGCCAGGCAGACCAACTACATTTCGCCCCCTGGAGATTTCTCCGGCGAAGCCGTTATGCCGGTGGGTCGCATCACTGACGACTGGTTCTTCGTCAATGGCATTGACGTATTAGCATCGCCGGATACCGGCGGAATTGTCGCACTCGGCGACTCGTTGACCGACGCCAACATCTCGACTCACGATGCCTTCTGTCGCTGGCCTGATCAGCTCGCCCGCCGACTGATCGCCCGGGGGGGCAGGAAGCTGGGTGTCATGAACCAGGGGCTCGGAGGCAACCGCATCCTGCATGACATCCGCGGCGACAGCGGCCTGCGTCGGTTCGATCGCGACGTGCTGTCGCAGCCTGGGGTGACCCATGCAATCGTGCTTCTCGGCACCAACGATCTGCGCAACCGCTGGGCAAAGCCCGAGGAAGAGGCGACGGCAGGGCAGATGATCGCCGGGTTGAAGCAGATGGCGCTGCGGGCGCACGCGCGTGGCATCAAGATCTTCGGTGGCACGTTGATGCCATTCGAAAACGAGACCTTCCTGGTCGGCGCCTGGACCCCAGCGCGCGAGGCAGTGCGACAGTCGGTCAATGCCTGGATCCGCTCCGGCGGCGCGTTCGATGCGGTGATCGACTTCGACGCCGGCGTTCGTGACCCCGAACACCCGACCAGCATGTTGCCGGTGTACGACTGCGGCGATCACCTGCACCCGAGCGATGCCGGTTACAACCGGATGGGCGATATCATCGACTTGGCGCTGTTCGACTAACTCAGGCTCCCCGGATAGTCGCGCCAGATGCTCGGCTCCAGCTTGAGATAATCACCGGGAGGGTAGGTCGCATTCCAGTATCTTGCACATTCTGCGCTGCAAGGATTCCACACACCGGGAAACGCGCGGGCGTGCGCCAGGAAGTCCTCCAGCAATTGCAACCTGTGCGCCCATCCCACCATGCCCGGATGCAGCACCATGTTGAACTGGCGTCCCCGCTTATACTGCGCGTTGAACTCGGCCCGCCAGTTGCGGAACAGGTCGTCGGCATGCTCCAGCCCGGTACCGCGGCGTGGAAACAGCAAGAACCACTGGTCGTCGAAGTGGTAGTAGTAAGGTAAGGTCAGCAAAGCCCGGCGGGTGGCAAAATCCGTCACCCAGTAATGCGGCACGTCGTCCGCCAGGCCATTCCCCAAGTATTCGTAACCGGCGTCGATCAGCAGATCCATTGTGTTGGGGCTGATGGTGCCTCCGGCAAACGGATCCTCCTGCCGCGGCAGACAGAACCAGCCGGTGGGGCGCTGCCCGGTCGCTCGGGTCAATATGTCGGTCGCCAGGTTGAGCCGTTCCTTCTCGTCGGCCGCACTCAAGCCGCTAACGTCCTCGTGCTTCAGTCCATTTCCGGCGATCTCGTGCCCGTCCGCCAGCAGATCGCGCAGCCGTTCCGCCCGCAACTGCGCGATGACGGCCGGGACGGCGAATGTCGCCTGGATGGCGAAGCGGCGGAGCAGAGCAATAAGTTGGTCAAGTCCATCATGGGCAGCAAAGTAGGCATCGGGGTGCGTCAGGTCTTCCGCGCGAATCCCTTGCGGACCACGCGCGACGCTGAGATCCACCGTGACGGTAAAGCAGCATCGATTGCCATCGGGCCAGTGCACTTCCTCGCCACGCAGCGCGATCTCGTCTGAGATGGTGTAGCCTTGTTTCCACGGCATCACACGGCCTCCATGACGGGGTAATGCGCGAGGCAGTGTCGTGCCACATCCTCACAGGTGGCGAACCACACGCCCGGCAGTGTCTTCATCCTGGTGATCAGCCGATCCATCATTTCGATACGCAATGCCCGTCCGGACACGAATGGGTGCACAACGATATTCAGATAGCCGCCGGCGCGGTACTGCTGCCAGAACGCTGCCCACCACAGATCCAATACTCGGCCAGGGTCGGTGATCCGTTGCGCGGCATTGCCACTTCCTAACCAGGCGAAGCTGTAGAACATCGCGTCGTCGATTGTGTAATGGAATGGCAGGTTCAGCATCGGATGCGCCCCTGCGGCGTCGCGCACATAGTATGGCCGATGATCGGCGGAACCTTCCGAGACGTAGAGGAACCCTTCCTGGCGCAACAACCTCAGTGAATGTGAACTGCGTGTCCCGACCGGGCGCCGTCCTGCGATCGCCTCCAGCGCTGCCGCTGTCTTCAGCAGATGGTCGCGTTCCAGGGCCGGATCCTTTGGGACGTGGTGTTCCCACATGTGATCGGCAATTTCGTGTCCGCTGCGCGCGACCGCTCGCATCGCCTGTGGATACAGCTCACATATCCTACCCGGGGTAAAAATCGTCGCTTTGATACTATGCGAGTCGAACAGCTCTATCAGCCGCCAGATGCCGACGCGCCCCCCGAACTCACCCTTGGCAAGCTGCATCGGCGGCTCGTTCAGCAGTCGGCGCAGCAGCATGGCGTCAAAATCGGCGGTGAAGTTGACCGCAATGCGAGCACCATGTGGCCAGATCAACTCGGGTATACGCTGGTGACGCGCATCGTAGCGCCGCGCCACAGCGCAAAGATCCTCGATCTCCTGTTCAAGCTGGCTGGTCATTTTCCTGGCGTCCCCTTGCAACGCACTACTCCTACCACAGCTGTTGACTTCGTCCGCAGCCACGTCCCACAGTTTCCGGTGACGGCGAACAGCCGCTATAATAGGAGGTCCGCTTGGGGGCGTTGCTGAAGTGGAGCGCCGGCGTCGCGCTGCTTTGCGTGTCGCAGGTCGCAACGGCCGTGACCGTTGGTCCGGTCACCGATGATCTGGGGGTGATCCGCATCGCCAAGGGCGCACCGATCCAGATTGGCGCCTACTGGGTGTTGTCGGGTGCAGACACCGCTCTCGGGCTTGACGAAAAGCGTGGCGTCGAGATCGCGTTCAAGGACATGGGTGGCAAGCTTCTTGGTCATCCATTGAAGCTGAATGCGGAAGACGATGGCTGCAACGCGGAAGGCGGTCAGACTGCGGCCACCAAGCTCGCCGCCAATCCGCAGACCGTGATCGTGCTTGGTCCCGCCTGTTCGTCCGCCGCCACACCCGGCGCACCGATCCTCTGGCAGCAGGGAATTGTCGATATCTGCACCGCCTGCACTGCTCCCGCGCTCACCGCGCCAACGCGGAAGAAGGAATATGACGGCTTCGCCCGCACGGTGTTCAGCGACGCCGAACAGGGCAAGGCGGACGCGACGTATGTGCACAACGTCCTCAAGGTGCCGTCGGTGGTCACCATCCACGACGGAAGCCCCTATGCGCAGCAGCTCCAGCAGGTGATGGCGGACAACTTCAAGCAGTTGGGCGGCAAGGTACTGTCGCAGGAAGCGATTGCGCCGACCGACGTCGACATGAAGCCGCTGCTGACACGCATCGCCAGCGAGAAGCCGGATCTGATCTACTTCCCCGTCTTCACCGCGGCCGCGGCGCAGATCGTCCGGCAGGCTAGAGGTACACCCGGTCTGGAGAAGACCAAACTGATGGGCGGTGGTTCGCTGTTGTCGGCCGATTTCATCGAGGCGGCAGGGCCTGCAGTCGTTGGATTCATCATTGGTTACCCCGATCTGTCACCCCAGGCCATGGGTCAGAACTATCCAAAGTTCGTCGAGGAATACAAGAAGGCGTACAACGAGGCGCCAATCTCAGGCTATCATGCGAACGCCTATGACGGCGCGATGCTGGCGATGAAAGCCATCGAAAAGGTCGCGAAGACCGACAAGGACGGCAATCTTTTCATCGGCAAGAAGGCCCTGCGTGACGCGGTGTTCGCCACCAAGTTCGACGGCATCAGCGGTCCGATCGCCTGCGATCAATACGGCGAGTGCTCGCAATTCAAGCCGTCGGTGCTGGAGTTCACCTCGTCCGATCCGAAGACCTTTGGTGTCGGCAAGAACCCGAAGAAGATCTGGCCGTAGGTGGTCGGCCGTAACGTCGCCAGGCTTAATGCAGTCGACATCGTTCTGTGGGGTCTGCGTGTCGGCGTTGTTGCCGTCGTGGTCATTGGCACCGTCGGCACCCTGATCAAGGGTCGCTACAACGCGGCGCAGTGGTTCGACTTCATCATGTTCGGCCTGACCATCGGCAGTATCTACGCGCAAATCGCGTTGGGCTACACGATGGTCTATGGCGTGTTGCGGCTGATCAACTTCGCACACGGCGATATCGTGATGACTGGCGCGTTTGCCGGCTATTTCGTCGCCACGCCGCTGGATCGTGCCGGCTTCCTGGAAAGCCAGCCGGTGCTCGCCATGGCGGCGATCCTGCTGGTTGCCGTCATCGTGTCGACCAGTATCGCCGTGCTGACGGAGCGGATCGCGTATCGGCCATTTCGGCGTGTCGTCGGCCTCGCGCCGCTGATCTGCGCGATCGGCGTGTCGTTCTTCCTGGAGCAGACCTTCCGCGGCATGTTCGGCTCGGCGGTGAAATCCTATCCCGATCCGGAGTGGCAGCGCGCCGCCATCAACGTGTTCGGGTTCAACGTGCCGCGCATCGATGTGCTGGTCATCGGCCTGGCCCTGGTATTCATGGGACTGCTGTACGTGATCGTGCAGCGCACCCGCATGGGTACAGCTATGCGAGCGGTGGCCGAGGACGGCGAGGCGGCGGCACTGATGGGCATCGATGTGAACAAGGTGGTGGTTTTCACCTTCGTTCTCGGTGGTGCGATGGCCGGCATCGCCGGCGTGTTTTATGCGTTCGTCTATAAGCAGGTCTATTTTCTGATGGGGTTTACGCCCGGCATCAAGGCGTTCGGCGCCGCGGTGCTGGGCGGTATCGGTAACATCCCCGGTGCCATGTTGGGCGGCTTCTTCCTGGGCATGGTTGAATCGGTCGGACCTACGCTTTTCCTCGATGGTATCGGCATTCCTGCGCCGTATCAGCTGCGCGATCTGATCGCTTTCACTCTGTTGATCATGGTGCTGATCTTCCGCCCACACGGTCTTTTGGGCGAGGCGCTGGCAAGGAAACGCGCGTGACGCGTCGCGCTGCGCTGGTCGGTCTGGCGTTCGGGGCCGGCGCGGTACATCTGGCAGCGGTGGGTGTATTGCTCGCAATGCATCAGCGCTGGATCATCGTCGAGGCGCTTACCCTCGGACAGGCAGCACTGCTGCTGCTCGCCGGTGGTGCAGGTGCAATGGCGCGCGGCAGTGTCCTGGGCGCGGTGGCCGGTGCTGCCGCAGGTGTGCCGTTGGTCGCTCTGGCGGTAGTGATGTCGCTGGTGCCGCTGAATTCGATCTTCATCGCGCTGTCGAACGATCTGTTCAACATGCTCACCCTGGGAGTCGGTCTTGCGGCTGGCGCGGTCATTCTGATCGGCGGCGGCGCGATCGCCGGTCTGATTGGCGCGCTGCTATCGAACAGCTCACGCATGGTGCGCCGGGCGATTTTTCCCGGCGCGATCTCGGTTGTCGTCGCCGGCGTGTTCCAGGAACTTATCCAGCTGATGCTGCAGCAATATGAGGGACCTGTCGGCGACTTCCGCGACTTCATCTATACCTGGGAAGGGCTCAGCCTTCAGGCTGCCATTGCGATTTTTGTTCTGGCCGCACTGTGCAGCGAGGTATTCGGCTTCATTTGGCGTATGCGTGCTGAACGCAGCGCGAGCCACGACCACCGGCGCGAGCGCATGATCCGCGCCGGAATTGCTTTGTTGATCCTGGTCTTGTTACCCCTGCTGGGCTGGTCTTACGTCGGCCAGGTGCTCGTGCTGGTCGGGCTTTATATCCTGATGGGCATGGGACTGAACCTGGAGGTCGGACTCGCCGGTCTGCTGGATCTGGGCTTCGTCGCATTCTTCGCGGTCGGCGCCTATAGCACGGCATTGCTCACGGCCGGGTCGGCGCATGCGCTGATGCAGTTGCCATACTGGGCGGCAATGCCGGTCTCGGTGCTGCTTGCGGTGGGGGTGGGCGTCCTGTTCGGCTTGCCGGTACTTGGCGTGCGTGGCGACTATCTTGCGGTCGCGACGATGGGACTGGGCGAGATCGTTCGCGTGATTGTGCAGTCCGACTTTGCCGCGCCGTTGCTTGGTGGCGCACAGGGCATTCTAGAAATTCCCAAGCCTCGTATTGGCGATTTCGTCCTCGGCAACCCGGTATCGCTGTTCTACCTGACCCTGGTGGCATCCGCCGTTGCGGCGTTCGTTGCATGGCGCCTGGAGAACTCGCGGCTGGGCCGCGCCTGGGAGGCGCTGCGCGACGATGAGGACGTGGCGCAGGCACTCGGCATCAACCTGGTGCGGGCAAAGCTGCTCGCCTATGGCCTTGGCGCAGCGTTCGCCGGATTGGCGGGATCGATTTTCGCGACGATGCTCACGTCAGTCTATCCATCCAGCTTCCAGCTGTTGATTTCGATCAACGTGCTGGCGCTGATCATCGTCGGCGGCATGGGCAGCCTTCCCGGGGTGGTCCTTGGTTCCATCGTGCTGATCGGCCTTCCGGAACTGCTGCGCGAATTCGGCGAGTACCGCTACCTGTTCTATGGCGCGGTACTAATCGTGATGATGCGGCTTCGGCCTGAAGGACTGTGGCCATCTGATGTCCGCCAGCGGGAATTGCACGCGGCCGACGAGACATTGGCCCTCGATGCCGGCACGGATGCCGTGCCAGCGCAGCCGAGATAACTGTGACAGAACCGCTGCTCCGCTGCGATCACCTGACGATGCGCTTCGGCGGTCTGACGGCGATCGCCGATCTGGATCTTGCAGTTACCGAGCGCAGTATCCACAGCGTCATCGGGCCGAACGGCGCTGGCAAGACCACGGTTTTCAATTGCATCACCCAGAACCTGCGGCCGAGTTCCGGCCAGGTATGGTTCTCCGGCCAGCGCATCGATGGCCTGACGCCGGACCGTGTGGCCGCTGCCGGTATCAGCCGGACCTATCAGAACATCCGCCTGTTCCGGAACATCACGGCAATCGAGAACCTGTTGGTGGGTATGCATCTGCACCTGCGTTCCAGTTGGCTTGGCGCAGTGCTGCGCACACCCTTCACAATGCGTGATGAGCAGGCGGCGCATGAGGAAGCGCTGCGTCTGCTGCATTTCGTCGGGTTGCGCGGCCGGGGTGATATCCTGGCGCGCAACCTCGCCTATGGTGAGCAGCGGCGCCTGGAGATTGGCCGTGCGCTCGCAACCAAGCCGCGGCTGCTTCTGCTGGACGAACCGACGGCAGGGATGAATCCGCACGAGACCTCGGACATGATGGACTTCATCCGCCAGGTACGGGCGCAGTTTGGTACCACTATCCTGCTGATCGAGCACCAGATGCGCGTGGTGATGTCGATGTCGGACCGTGTTACGGTGCTCGATCACGGTGTGAAGATCGCCGAGGATCTGCCGGCGCGCGTGCAGCAGGATCCGGCGGTGATCGAGGCGTATCTCGGCAAAGCCGCAACAGCCGCGGAGTGACGGCATGGCGCTGCTGCAGGTCGCCGATATCCACGTCTTCTATGACAAGATCGAGGCGCTGAAAGGCATCTCGCTTACGGTCGAGGAGCGCGAGATCGTCACCCTTGTGGGTGGCAACGGTGCCGGCAAGTCGACCACGCTGCGCGCCATCAGTGGTCTGCTGCATCCGCGGCAGGGCTCCATCCGGTTCGAAGGACGCCCGATTGCCGGCCTGGGCGCGCATGAAATAGCTGCTGGCGGCGTGGTGCACATACCGGAAGGCCGTCGCATCTTCGGTCGGCTGACGGTGAATGAGAATCTCGACCTGGGCGCCTTCACTCGCCGCGACCGGCGCGACGTCGCGGCCGACAAAGAGCAGATGCTCGTGCTGTTCCCGCGCCTGCGCGAGCGGCTGAAGCAGCTTGCGGGGACGCTTTCTGGCGGCGAGCAACAGATGCTTGCGGCGGCGCGCGCGCTGATGGCGCGACCGCGTGTGCTGCTGATGGACGAACCCAGCATGGGGTTGGCGCCGATGCTTGTCGAGCAGGTGTTCGAAACGATCAAGCGGATCAACCAGCAGGGGGTCACCATCCTGCTGGTCGAGCAGAACGCGCCGATGGCGTTGGGAATCGCCGATCGGGGCTACGTGCTCGAGAGCGGCCGGATCGTGCTGGATGGTCCCGGCCGCGATCTGCTGGATGATGAACGGGTCAGGCGGGCCTACCTCGGCTAGACAGGCGTCCGCCGTCAGCTACGCAGTCAGGCGTGCTCGGCCGCAAGAATGGTGATTGGATATGCGTACTCGATCCGTTCACCAACCCGACGCACCGGAATGCCAAGGCGATCATCCTCGGCCGACGCCGCGAACATCTCAATGATCTTCGTCTCGTCACCAGGGTTTGGAAATGAGCGTGCCAACAGGTTCCTGATCTCGTCGCGCAGCTCATAAAAACTGGCGCGCGGCGCCGGCAATCCTGTCGATGGAAACAGCATCTTCAACTCATCAAGTGTCAGGCATCGCACATGCGATGGATCGCGCAGCTTCTCCGCCCGATTCCACTCCACGGCCTTGGCAGGTTCGTCCGAAGCATACATGTCCACCACCACTACACGACCGCTAGGAGCGCAGACCCGCACCATCTCGCGCATCACGCCAACAGGATCCAGGAAATGGTGCATGGAGAAGCGCGTCACCACGATGTCGAAAGTTCCATCGGCATAAGGCAGTGCGGTGACGTCGCCGCGATCCCAGGTGACATTGGTGACGCCACATTCGGTGGCGTGCTGCCTTGCACGGTCCAGCATCGCCGGAGTCATGTCTATGCCCGTGGCATGCTTCACATGCGGCGCAAAGGCAGACACCACGATGCCGCCACCACACGCAACATCCAGAAGCGTATCGCCGGGCTTCGGTGCCGCCGCCTCGACAATCATACGCAGTGCGTTTGCATCGGTGATCGTCGCCGCGGTGCTGAATGGCATCGCTTGCCGACTGAACTGATCCAGGATCCGGTCCTGATGACTGGTACTACTCATAGCCGATACACCCGTTTTGCCGTGTCATGGAACAGTGCGTGCTTCTCGTCGTCGGACGCGCCGGAGGCAATGCGCTTGAAGGCGTTCCACAGAGCGACCCAGCCAATCCCCATTTTCTCCACCGGGAAGTTGCTCTCGAACATGCACCGCCGCGCACCAAACAGGTCGATGCAGGTCTCCATATATGGGCGCCAGGCTGCCGCCAGCTCCTCCGACCCGATAGGCCGTTGCGCCGCCTTATAGTCGTACAGCGCAGCCCGCATCATCATTCCGCCCAGCTTCATAGTAACGTTGGGACACTTCGCCAACTCGGTGATGGACGTCTTCCACGCAGCGTATACCTCATCGCGCCTGCCGGCATAGGGGCCATAACCCAGCACTCCGCCCACGTGTCCAACGATTATATTCGTGGTCGGGTGGGCGTGCGCCAGCTCAATCACATCCGCCAGTTGCGTAAAGAACACCCACGCATCCAGCGACAGGCCAAGCGCCGACAATCGCGCCAGCCCGGCACGAAAGTCGGCGCGCTGATAAATGTCGGGACCTGGCGCACCATTACCGACGATCGGATCGGCGTCCCAGTTGCCGGAATGTCGCACACCGCGGAACCGCCCGCCGGCCGCACGGATGTGTGCTTCCAGCACCGGCTCCACTCGGTCGCCCAGGGTCAGGTCGGCAAATCCAACGATCCCTGCGGCAACCCTGATGGCTCCATAACCGCCGCTGTCGCTCATCGCGGCTATGCCGGCGACGAATTCCGTTTCACCGACGGGACGCATTTCCTCGGGTCCGCCAGCGCGGTACATCGCATGGCATTGGAGGAACACTGTGGCGGTGAGGTTGTGCCCCTGGCTGACGTCATCGAGCAGCTCTTGCAACAAGTATCGATGATCGGGACGCCGCCAAAGGTGATGGTGAGTATCAATAATCGGCAGGTTCGGTTCGATAACAATTTCCTCCGGCCCCCTCGCCAACCAGGCCTCGTCCGGTGGATATATGCGGCCGAACCGGGTCGACTGGCTGGGAACTGCCATTGACGCCTCCAATTACTGCATCATGCTCTGTAGCACGGCGGCGGAAAGCCAGCGACCATGTCCGATATTTCGTTGCACCTCGCGAGCTTTCCGTTCCATCTAACGGCGAATTGGGCTATGCCTCACGGCGCTATAGCGGCGTCACCGGGCGTCCCGCTTCCCAGATTGGAGGCTTTTGATCGACCAGAACAGTCACTCCCGGGGCGATAGGCGCACCAAGGTGCCCGCCCAGAGCCGAGCCTTTCGCCAGGCGAGTCGGGTCACGATTGTTGTTGCTGCGACGATCCTCATCGCATTGGCATGGATAGGCGCCCGCGACGCGGTCCGCGTGCATCGCACCGAGGCTCTCGCCCGCGTGCAGGCGGAGGTTCAGGAACGGGCGTTTGCTTTCGAAGAGGAATTGCACCGCGAACTGTTGTCGCTGGACCAGACGCTTCGCATCCTTGAGTACGAGTGGCAGCGCGACCCCGATCACTTCGATCTGGCGGAACGCGCCAAGCAGGTCGTGGTGATCTCCGAGGTCTCGCTGCAGATCTTCATCGCCACCGCGCAAGGTCGGGTGCGGACCAGCACCAGGCCGGCAATTATCGGCACCGACGTCAGCAACCGCGACTACTTCCGCTATGAGGCGTCGTTGCCGGCCGATGACGGCAGGATGTTCGTCGGTGCGCTGACCCAAGGCCAGGTGACGCGATTGTGGCAGATCAATCTGGTCCGCCGCCTTGACCTGCCGGACGGCCGCTTCTCAGGCATCGTCGCCGCATCGTACGACACCAATGCGTTCGCCCGGTTCTACCGAGGCGTCAACGTCGGCACCGGCGATCTGATTGCTGTCGTCAGCATGCGGGATGGCAATGCCTGGACAATGGCCGGCCCGGGACAGGCGCCCTCGGTGATCAATATCGGCAGCAGCCTGATCTTTGCTGGAATGCGCGAGCGCGCCGAAGGCAACTGGTCGGGCGTGTCGCCGTTGGATGCGGTCGATCGCATCTATGCGTTCGCCACCGTGCCGGACTACGGGCTGGCCGTGGCCGTCGGCACCGATCGTAACGAGGCGTTGGCTGACGCCACGACGTGGGAACGCACGGCGCTGATCTTTACCAGCGGCATCACCGCCCTGATCATCCTGCTCGCCTTTGTGCTGCTGCGCGCGCAGATGGCGGCCCAGCGTCGGAACGAGACGCTGGCGCGCGAGAGGGCAATCCTGGAGGCCACGCTCACGGGCATGAGCGACGGCATCATGATGGTCGATGATGAACTTCGGCTGATGGCGTGGAATCCGCGCTTCCCCGAATTCACGGGCGTTCCGCGTGAGATCCTTCGCGTCGGCCTTCCCATGGAGGACATTCTGCGCGGCCAGGTGGCCGCCGGCGAATTCGGCCCGGTCGACGTCGAGGCGGAAGTATCGCGACGCCTGGCGCTGCTGCAGTCCGGGAACTCGATGGGCACGATCGAGCGACCGCGGCCCAGCGGACGTCAGCTTGAAATCAGGCGCAATCCGCTGCCCGGTGGCGGCTTCGTCACATTGTACACCGACGTAACGTCGCGCCGGCAGACCGAAGAACGCCTCCGCCAGGCGCAGACCATGGCTGCGGTCGGCCGCCTGACAGCCGGTGTGGCCCACGATTTCAACAATCTTCTCGCGGCGATCGGCGGTAACGCCGAGATGCTGCACGAACAGTTGCGCAGTCATCCGGATCATGCGCAGCGGTTGGCCGTGATTCTGCAGGCGGCCAGTCGGGGGAGCGAACTGGTCCGACGCCTGCTGGCGTTCTCTCGCAGGCAGCCACTGACGCCTGCCCTGGTTGATCTGAACAAGGTCCTGCAGGGCATGGGTGGGCTGCTGCGAGCCACGCTCGGTCGCAAGGTCAGGGTTGAGACCAGGCTCGATCAAGAACTCTGGCCGGCCTTGATCGATCCGGTGCAGGTCGAGCATGTGATCCTTAATCTCGCGATCAATGCCCGCGACGCGATGCCCGCTGGCGGTACGCTGACCATCTCCACCGCGAATACAACCTTGGGCGATCACGGGGCCGTGGTCGACCTGCCGGCCGGCGACTACGTCGCGTTCTCGGTCAGTGATACGGGTACCGGCATGACCGAGGAGGTGCAGCGCAACGCCATCGAGCCGTTTTTCACCACCAAGCCGCCCGGACAGGGTTCCGGGCTCGGCCTGTCGCAGGTTTACGGCGTCGCCAGCCAATCCGGCGGCAGCGTGCAGATCGACAGTGCTCTGGGTCAGGGAACGACGGTCAGTGTGCTGTTTCCGCGGGCAACCCCTGAACCAGATCCTGACGCCATATCCGGCCTCGAACGTGCAGCGCGGGCCGAACGCCTGACGGACGACGGGGCGCGACAGCGTAAGGTTCTGGTCGTCGATGACGAAGCCGATTACCGCGACACGATCGAATCTCTCCTGGCAAGCAGCGGCTTCACACCGGTCTTGGCAGAGAATGCGGAAACGGCGCTGCGTTTGATCGATGGCGGCCTGGAGTTTCACCTGCTGTTGGTCGACGTCGCCATGCCGGGCATGGACGGCGTCGAGTTGACCCGCAAAGTAAGGGAGAGCCGACCGTCGATCCCGGTTGTCTTCCTTGCTGGCGACGACGAGTGGATCAGCGGCGAACGCTGGGTGCTGATGAAGCCATTCCTCACCCGCACGCTGATTGATACCGTGCGCGCTGCGCTCGGTCTGGGCCAGGAGAAGGATGCGGCTCGACAGAACCGACCACAGACAGTGTGAGTGACACACTACGTCGCATCCCGACTGATTCAACTTGCGTTCGTGCTGATCGGGGTCAGCGTCGTGGTGTTCGTGACCATGCACTTGCTCCCAGGCGACGTGGCGCAATTGCTGCTGGGCGAGCATGCGACCAACGAGCAACTGCAGCGGTTGCGCGAGCAGCTTGGTCTGGATCAGCCGGTCTGGGTGCAGTACGGGCGCTTCATGCAGGCAGCGCTGCAGGGCGATCTTGGCATTTCGGTCCAGACCAATCGCCCGGCACTGAAAGACGTGCTCAGCGCATTCCCGGTGACCCTGCAGCTCGCCCTCACATCTCTGCTGCTGGCCGGTGTCTTCGGCATCCCGATCGGTGTGCTGTCAGCCGTTAGGCGCGGCTCGCGTCTTGATGCGGTGGTGATGACGCTGACACTGTTCGGGGTGTCCATGCCGATCTTCTGGCTGGGCCTGATGCTGCTTCTGCTGTTTGCCGCTGGTCTCGACTGGTTGCCGGTGGGCGGTTTGATGCCGGTCGGGCTCGATCCACCTCGCATCACTGGCATGAGCGTGATCGACAGTCTGTTGTCAGGCAATGTCCTTATGGTTCTGGACAGCCTTCGCCACATGGTGCTGCCGGCTGTCACGCTGGCGAGCGTGCCGCTGGCGCTGATTGCGCGGATCACGCGGGCAGAAGTGCTGTCTGCCGCGACCGCCGACCATGTCCGCACCGCGCGCGCCAAGGGCGTGGCGGAATCCCGAGTGGTCCTCCGCCACGTGCTGCGCAATGCGGCGATCCCAATCGTGACGGTTATCGGCCTGCAGGCTGGCCTTCTGCTGTCGGGTGCGGTGTTGACCGAGACAATCTACTCGCTTCCGGGCCTGGGTCGGCTGATGGTCGACTCCATTCTGTCACGGGATTACCCCGTGGTGCAGGCCGGCGCGTTGTTCATCGCGCTCGTGTTCGTGCTGGTCAACCTCGCCGTCGATATCCTTTATGCCGCACTGGACCCGCGGATCAGCCACGGGTGAACGCTACACCAGGAATCTTTGGTCGCGCGCTGCGTCGAACCGGCGCCAGGTTCGGTCTGGCGATAGCCCTGCTTTTCCTGCTGATCACCCTGTTCGCGCCGCTGCTGGCGCCCGCTGATCCTTATGAGCAGGACCTCTCCAGTGCGCTGTCGCCACCATCGACGCTGCACTGGTTCGGTGCGGATCAGTATGGTCGCGACACCCTGAGCCGGATCCTCTATGGCACGCGCACTGCTCTGCTGGCGATCATTGTCGCCGACGGGCTTGCGCTGCTGCTGGGCGGTGCGCTCGGGCTGGTGGCAGGCTACCTAGGCGGCAAGGTTGACGCGTTGATCATGCGGCTGGTCGATGTGCTGTTGGCGTTCCCCTACCTGCTGCTGGCGCTGATCATCGTCGCGGTGCTGGGTCCGAGCCTGACCAATTCGGTGATTGCCATCGGGATCATCTATACGCCCCAATATGCACGCCTGATGCGCGGCCAGGTATTGAGCATGCAGGCTGCAGATTTCGTCGTTGCGGCACAGGCGATTGGTGCCGGCCGATCGCGGGTCATGTTGCGGCACGTCCTACCGAACAGCTTTACCCCGGTGCTGGTGCTGGCGACGCTGCAATCAGGCGCTGTGGTGGTGGAAACTGCCGGCCTCTCCTTTCTCGGGCTGGGCGCCCAGCCGCCGTCGCCCGACTGGGGCGCCCTACTCGCCGAGGGTCATGCATATTTTCTTACCGCCTGGTGGATCGCCACGTTTCCCGGCTTGGCGATCTTTCTTGTGGTGGTGGGTTTCAATCTACTCGGGGACGCATTGCGCGACGAGTACGATCCGCGGCTAAGAGTGCGATAGCACCTGCCTTCATTTCTCGACTGACACCTCGTCCATGTCGAAGAACATCTGCGTCGGATTGAGCCGGAACCCTTTCACCTCGGTGCGTGCTGCACGAACCTGGAGGACCGAATTCACGAACACCCACGGCGCATCGTCCATGATCTGTCGCTGCAATGTCTTGTACATCGCTACACGCTTGACCTGGTCCGGCTCGCGTGCGGCCTGGTCCATCAGTTTGTCAACTTCCGGGTTCTTGTAGTGCGCGGTGTCACCCACCGGCATTTGGCTCGAGTTGAACAGCGCATTCAGAAAGTTGTCCGGGTCGCCGTTGTCGCCGCTGAAGCCGGTGATGAACAGCCCCTGATACTTGCCCGAACGCACCGTTGCGAGGAACGCGCCGATGTCGAGCTTGCGCACGTCGGCGGCGATGCCGACCTTCTGCAGGTAACCCTGCAGTGCCACCGCGAGGTCCGGGCCGGCAGGGTTGTAGCCGCGTGGCGTACTGTAGGCGAGCAGCTCGACCTTAAGCCCGGACTGCACCCCCGCCGCCGCCAGCAGCTCTTTCGCTTTGGCCGGGTTATATGCATATCCGGTCATTGTCTTGTCGAAGCCCCACTGTGCTTCCGGCAGTGGAGAAACCATCGGGGTGGCCAGGCCATTGTACAAGGCCTTGTTGATGGCGTCCTTGTCCACTGCATAGTTCAACGCCTGCCTGACGCGTTGGTCGGTGAATGGCGGGACATCGTTGGGCATTGCCATGCCGTTCACCGCCAGCCCCGGTTGCGTCAGCAGCACCAGATTGTGGTCGGCGCGGATCGACGGGATCACCGGGGTGGCAACATCACCCATGATCTGCACGTCGCCTCGCTTCAGCGCGAGCAGCGCGGCCTGTGCATCCGGATATTCCTTGAACACCAGGTGATCGACCTTCGGCTTGCCCTTCCAGTAGTTGGGGTTCGCGTCAAGCGCGACCCGGTCGCGTTCGCGCCACTCGCGGAAGATGAACGGGCCGGTGCCCACAGGGTGGTTGCGGAATTCTTTGCCGTATTTGGCTGCTGCCGTTGGGCTTACCACGCCGTTCCACACCATCGCCAGACTCGCGAGCAGCGCAGCCGACGGTTCTTTCATCTTGACTTCGACGGTGCTGTCATCGACCGCGCGGTAAGATGCGACCGAACCATAGGTGAAGTCGATGTAACTCTGCACCGGTCCCGAATTGTAGATGTAGTTGGGATCACTCTTCTTGAGCTGACGATCGAGGGTGGCGATCAGAGCGTTCGCGTCGAAAGGCGTGCCATCATGATATTTGACCCCCTTTCGCAGCCGAAAGCTGTAAGTTAGTCCATCAGGTGAAATGTCCCAGCGCTCTGCGAGCCCCGGTTCAACTTCGACAGTCCCCGGTTTGTACCGGATTAGTCCGTCGTAAATGGTCGCCATGACGAAGCCGGACGTGTTATTGAGCACCGCCTCCGGATCAAGGCCAGTGGGATCGGCTGCCATAGATACCACGAGCGTTGTTTCCGCCCGTGCAGTGCTGACAGCAAGCAGGGCGGTGCAGGCGAGTGCGCAGATGCGCAGCATGTGGGGCCTCCTCTACTTCGGCTGCATATCCTGCAACCGCTGCAGGCCGTCCGCCAGCAGGGCTGGCCAGCAGTCCGGTGGGTCCTCCAATAGAGTCCAATAGAGTACGCGATGTCCGCAGATAATGTTTGGCACGTCCTCGCTGGATGGCTTCTACCCAACCGATCAATGCTGGTTACGTTCGTCCGGGCAAGAAAGGATGCACGTTCGCTGATGTGCACTCGGTGCGTAAGACTAGAAACATCTGCAATGAAGTGGTAATATTCCTACAGCGAAGATTGAAGCATAAACAGAGGCGGTAACAATGGCCGAAACCGAGGCTTCGGACACTGTCCTGCGACTGACCGCGCAAATTGTTGCGGCGCATGTCGAGCACAATGCGGTGCAAACTGACGCGCTCCCGAACCTGATTCAGAAGGTCTACCAGACGCTGCGCGATGTCGGGCAGGCACCGCCGGAAACCGCCAAGCCAACTCCGGCCGTTCCCATCAAGCAGTCGGTCAGGCCGGATTTCATCATCTGCCTCGAGGACGGTAAGAAGCTGAAGATGCTGAAGCGGCATTTGACGACCGCATATAAGATGACACCAGCGCAATACCGGGCGCGCTGGGGATTGCCGGCGGATTACCCTATGGTGGCCCCGAATTATGCCAAGGTGCGTTCGTCGTTGGCGAAGGAGATAGGTCTGGGCCACAAGTCGGCCGGCCCATCGCCAAAGCGGCGAGGGGCCAATCAAGGCGGGCGAGGACGCCGCGCCCGCTCCGCCTGATCGTCGCTCGTCAGGCTCGCGCGCCGCCCAGCTGTGCAGCCTCCTGGACGTGGCGGCGCTGATTGATCCAACGCCGGACGTTGCAGCGCAGCAAAGCGCAGGCTACCTTACCTGTTTCTGACCCCTCCTTGCATGGGTGGGTCCGCCATGTCCTTGGAGGCGATTGAAGGCACAATGATGGGATCCCCGATGGGACCGGGACTGTACGATCCACGCAACGAGCACGACTCGTGCGGCGTGGGCTTCGTGGTTAACATCAAAGGCCGAAAGTCGCACGAGATTATCCGCCGTGGGCTGCAGATCCTGGTCAACCTGGACCATCGCGGCGCGGTCGGAGCGGATCCCCTGGTTGGTGACGGGGCCGGCTGCCTGATACAAATGCCGGATGAGCTGTTGCGCAGCTGGGCCGAAGAGCATGGCCTGGCTTTGCCGCCGCTTGGTCGATACGCGGTTGCGATGTGCTTCTTGCCGCAGGACTCGCAGGCACGCGAATTCGCCATCCGGCTACTGGAGCACTACATAGCGGCTGAAGGCCAGAGCCTGCTCGGGTGGCGCGAGGTGCCGACCGACACCACGGGTCTCGGCAAGCGTGTGATCGAAACGATGCCGGTGATCCGCCAGGCGATCGTCGTCGCTGGGCCCAAGGTGAAGGACCAGGACGCGTTGGAGCGCAAGATCCTAACGATCCGCAAGCAGACGCTGAACAATGTGCGCGGGCTGGAGGATGCTCGTCGCTTGCCGGGGCTCAGCCAACTCTACATGCCGTCATTCTCGACGCGCACCGTTGTTTATAAGGGACTGCTGCTGGCGCCACAGGTCGGCACGTTCTATCTGGATTTGCGCAATCCGCTGACGAAGTCGGCGCTGGCGCTTGTGCATCAGCGCTTTTCCACCAATACTTTCCCGTCCTGGCGGCTGGCGCATCCGTATCGCTTCCTGGCGCATAACGGCGAGATCAACACCGTCCGCGGCAACGTCAACTGGATGTATGCCCGGCGGCACTCGATGGCGTCAGAACTCATCGGACCGGATCTCGATAAGATGTGGCCGCTGATCCCACATGGCCAGTCGGATACGGCATGCATCGACAACGCGCTGGAGATCCTGGTCGCCGGCGGCTACTCGCTGGCGCACGCGATGATGCTGCTGATCCCAGAGGCGTGGGCCGAAAACCCGCTGATGGATCCGGACCGGCGTGCCTTCTATGAATACTACGCGGCTCTGATGGAGCCATGGGACGGTCCGGCGGCGATCGCATTCACTGATGGTCGGCAGATCGGCGCGACCTTGGATCGCAATGGCCTTAGGCCGGCGCGGTATGTGGTGACTGACGACGACCACGTGATCATGGCATCCGAGGCCGGTGTGCTGCCGGTGCCGGAAGAGAACATCGTCCGCAAATGGCGCCTGCAGCCTGGCAAGATGTTGCTGATCGACCTGGAGGAAGGCCGCATCATCGACGACGCCGAGGTGAAGCAACAGCTGGCGACCAAGCATCCTTATGCCGACTGGCTGAAGGCGACCCAGGTGCAACTGGAGGATCTGCCCGAGCCGTCCGACACGCCGGCGCCGATGCCGGAACTGCCGCCGGCGCGGCCGAATGATCCGACCGCACTGCTGAAGCAGCAGCAGGCCTTTGGGTATACCCAGGAGGATATTCAGTTCTTCCTCGAGCCGATGGCGCAGGAGGGCGACGATCCGGTCGGTTCTATGGGAACCGATACGCCGCTCGCCGTGCTGTCGAGCAAGCCGAAGCTGCTGTACAATTACTTCAAGCAGAACTTCGCCCAGGTCACCAATCCGCCGATCGACTCGATCCGCGAGGCGCTGGTGATGGCGCTGGTGTCGATGATCGGGCCACGGCCGAACCTGCTGGGGCACCACGCCGGATCGCACTACCGGCTTGAGGTGGCGCAGCCAATTCTGACGAATGCGGATCTGGAGAAGGTTCGCGCGATTTCCTCGCTGGTGGGTGATGCGTTCCGCACCAAGACGATAGATACGACCTGGTCGGCCGGCGAGGGCGTTGCAGGCATGGCGCGCGCCGTCGATCGGATCTGCAGCCTCACGACCGACGCTGTGCTGGATGGCTACAACATCCTGATCCTGTCGGATCGTGCGGTATCCGCATCGCGAATTCCGATGCCGGCGCTGCTGGCCACGGCCGCTGTGCACCACCATCTGATCCGTCGCGGTCTGCGTACTAGCACCGGTCTTGTGGTGGAGACTGGCGAGGCGCGCGAGGT
>JBKPSV010000243.1:0-9512 GCA_046735215.1 Pseudomonadota bacterium
GCCGCCGCCTGTGCCGGCGGGATGGCCTCGGTGGGAATTGCGCGGCTTGGCGATGAGGCCCTGTTGCGCGCCGCTGGAGCCGGTCTCGTCGTCACCAGCCTGGATGATGTCGACGCGGCCAGCATCTCCCAGGGCGTGCTACAGGTCCGGCGGGGAAAGCAGACGTCGGCTCAGGCGTGAGCCGATGGTGCCGACGCGGGACACAGGTGGGTCCGTCATGAGGGCGGCAGTGTCTTGAATGCAGGCGGCGTGGACTTCCAGACCTCGTGAGTTCTGCCGCCGCCAACCGCGCTCCGCCAAGGCCGTTCTATCCGTCGACACCACAGGCAGGAGTTCGGCCCAATGTTGGAAAAGCGACGCTCCCTAGGAGTCCTTCACGCCCGGATGCACCAGGTTGAAGAAGAGCTGTTTCGCGCGGAGTACAGCGGGGAGATCAATCCGGATCCGAGCGATTCACGAGAAATTCCAGACTATCACGTCGGGACGAGCCCAACCGATGTAAAGATATGGGTTGAGCAGATGGCGCAGGGGCTAGGCTATGAACGTGTCGTTTGGCACGAATTGCCGGATGCCGTCGACCGCTGATCGACCTCGGCGTTCGCCAAAGACCGAAGGTCCTCACGCACCCGCTCGATCTCCGGCCACGGCACCTCCCCCAGCGGAAACTGCCCTCCCAGGATGACACTCAGCGCGGCATTCACCTTGTCCAGAGCGCGGCGATCGCGTTCTGCAGCTGACTGCCGCCAGCGGTGCGCCAGGATGTCACGCCAGATGGCGAGATGACGCGTCGCGCCGGAAAAGTCGTGACCGACCTTGTGCGGGCGGTCTGCCAGCACTCGGTCGATCGCTGCCAGTGCGTCACTCCCCCCCATCTCAGCCATGCGCCTTTGCCGGCATGAGCCGCCCCTTTAGTAGCGAGCAGGTCAACGCCTTCGTCGTATGGATGCTGGTGTTCGGATCGCCATGGATCGCCAGCAGAACATTGGCGATCGCGCCACGTGCGTAGCCCTCCCAGCCGAACACCCACGGCATACCAACTTCGTGCACGATCCTGTCATCGACCAGGAACGGACGAAGACGCTGGGTTACCAGTGCCTTCACTTCCACGGCACCGCGTGCCGTGCTGAGTACCGTCCAATCCAGGTTGGCAATCCCGAGTTCCTCCGCCAATTCGACCGAGATCTCTACAAACGCCTCGGGCTGAAGCTCTGCCGTGTGGGGCATTACGCGGGTGGATACACCGCCGCAGTGCAGTTCGGTTAGCCGGTACGTCGTCAGGACGTACGGGTAGCGCGGGTCTTGTGGCGCATGCATCTCATTGCCCGGCCGTGGCCAGAGCTTCGCCGCCGGATTGATCTGTTGCCGATACATCGGATTGGTGACCGGGCTCTCTACCGGTTCGTAGTGCGTTGGCAACGGGCCGTCCTTCAGGCCGGACGGCACAAACAACTGGCATTTGCCGTCCGCTTCCATGATGAACGGATCATCGCCGCCCAGGGCGTCCATACCACACGGTTGTGACTTCCAGTCTGGTCGCATGTCCGGTGATTTCGTCGGTACGAAGTCCGGCGTGTCGGTGCCAACCCATTTCGTTTGTGCGCTATCCCACCACACCATTCGTTTGCGCGATGACCACGGATGTCCCTGCAGGTCGGCGGACGCACGATTGTAGAGCGTGCGACGGTTGTCGGGCCATGCGAAGGCCCAGCCTTGATGGCTGCCAGGTCCGCCAGGGCCGTCCGGCCGGCGCGACCGCGACCGGTTGTCGTGCTGCGCCGGGAAGATCCCCGAATACATCCAGCCACCGCAGGCCGTGCTGCCGTCGTCCTTCAATTCCTGATAACTCTTGACCTGCTTGCGATCGGCTACGGTGTAGCCGTTGATCTCGCGCAGGACCGCTGCGGCGTCAGGTTCCGCAAGGTCGCCGCTGACAGGGTACATCCACGTCAAGGCCTGAATCGCCGCATCGCGCGGCTCCGCGCTTCCCGCGTAGAGCTGCTTCAGGCGCCGGCCGAGATGATAGACGAACCAAAGATCCGATCGGCTGTCACCCGGCGGATCGCACACCCGGTCGTGCCATTGCACCAGGCGCGACGTGTTCGTCATCGTGCCCTCCTTCTCCGGCCCCATGGCGGCTGGGAAGAAAAACACCTCAGTCGGGATGTTACCGGGCGCCAGTTCGCCCTTCTGGATCAAGCTGCCCTTCTGCCAGAAATTGGCAGTCTCCGTCATGGCAAAGTCGCGCACGACAAGCCATTCGAGTTTTGCCAGGCCGCGCTGCACAAGGTCGGAGTTCACCGCACCGACGACAGGGTTCTGTCCCAGCACAAACTGGCCCTTGACGACCCCCTCGACCATCGCGAGGGTCATCGGCAATTGCGAGTGGTCGCCCGTCAGCTTGGGAAGATGGTCGTAGCCGAAAGCATTCTCCGGCTGCGCCTGTGCGCCATACCAAGCCTTGAGCAGGGAGATCATGTAGGCTGGAAAATTGTTCCACCAACCTGTCAGCACCGTCTCCGCCGCCAGGAACTCGCTCAGCGTCTTGTGCGGCAGGTAAGCGTTCGGTTGCGGCAGGTAGGTCGGCAACATGTTGTAGAGGGTCGGGATGTCCGTGCTGCCCTGGATACTGCAATGACCACGCAGCGCCATCATGCCACCACCCGGGCGCCCAATATTGCCCAGCAGTCCTTGGATGATCGACGCGGCTCGGATGATCTGCACGCCATGCGCATGATGCGTCCAGCCTACGGCATAGCAGAATGCGCTCGTCCGCTCGCGTCCCGAATTCTTGGTCAGCGCCTCGCACACGCGCAGGAAGATGCTCTGGGGACAGCCGGTCACCCGCTCCACCATCTCTGGCGTATAGCGCTCATAGTGGCGACGCATGATCTGGTAGACGCACCGCGGATGCTGCAGCGTAGGATCGGTCGGCGGTGGGTGCTGTCTGGTCTTGTCGGCCCCCTGCGCAAAGTCTTTCGTGCGCACGAAATGCTCCGCCAACGGCGACGGCAGGACCTCGTCCATATACTGCCAACTGTCCGAGGTGTAGCTGGCACTCTTCTCGTCGAAGCCCGAGAACACGCCGCCGTTGTCCTCGGCGTCACGATAGCTGTCGTCGATGATCGTCGCGATATTCGTGAAGGCTGTCGCGAATTCGCGGAACCAGAGGTCGTTCGACAGAATATAGCGAATGATCCCGCCCAGGAACGCGATGTCGGTGCCCGACCTGATGGGGGCGTGGATGTTGGCTAAAGCCGATGTGCGCGTGAAGCGGGGATCGACATGCGCCAAGATGGCGCCTCGCTGCTGCGCTTCTGTGACGAAGCGGAACGCCACCGGATGGTTCTCCGCCATATTGGAGCCCATCACAACGATGCAATCGGCATTCGCCAGGTCCCACAGGGCCATGCTCGCCGCGCCTCGTCCGAATGTCGTCCCCAGACTGGGTACCGATGACGAGTGTCAGATCCTTGCCTGATTCTCGATGTTCACCACACCGAGACCGCCGCCCAGAAGCTTCTTGATCAGGTAATTCTCTTCGTTGTCGAGCGTCGCTCCGCCGAGGGAGCCAATGCCAAGCGTGTGATTGACTGGGGTGCCGTCCGGGAGACGCTCGACAAATGTCTCATCGCGGGTTTGTTTCACATTCTGTGCGAGCCGCTCCATTGCCCAGTCGAGCGGTCGGCGTTCCCAGGTACTGGCGTAAGGTGCGCGATACAGCACGTGGTTGATGCGCTGTTCCGACAGCAACATCCCCAGCGTGCCGCCGCCCTTCGGGCACAGCGTGCCTTGGTTCACCGGACTGCGAGGATCGCCCTCGATGTGGATGGGTTTGCCGTTCTTAGCATATACCAGTTGGGCGCAGCCTACGGCGCAAAACGGGCAAATCGAGGTTCCTATGCGGTCTGCCTGTTCCAGGCGTGGCCGCAAGGCACGCGATGTTCGGCTGGACGCTGCATCGGCCATAACACTCTGACCAGCAAGCTGTCGCGGCAGGGACCAATCCCCGATGAAGCCGGTAACGCGGTCACGCAGATGGCGGCGGATGCGCTTCATGAGCAGGACTCCACGTCGCCCTCTACAACTCCGGGCGAGAACGTAGACCACAACACCCCTCCGCCGTTCAGGTTCCCGCACGAACCTGCGTCAGGCGAGAGGCGGCATGCGGTCCATTGTCGGGACGATGGTCATTGCTCAAGAGGGGAGGTTCCAGCTGCTGGATCGCGACGGCGTTGGGCATCAGTTCCTGCTTCACTCCGGTGCAGCCGTGGAAGCTGAGCAACTGCCTCCGCTGCTGCATCGGCAGGTCCGCGTGTGTTATCGGCCGGCGAAGGGGGCAGACATCATCGGTCACCTCGCGGTGCATATCGACTTGCTGGAGGGCTGAGGATGGAAATGCATCCGCGCGTATTGAATCATGCCGTGTCCGACTTAGACGGGGTCATCGCCGACGAGGCGGAACTGACAGCGGGGGTCCGCATACGGCCTGGGCGGTCGTATGGCTTCTTTACCGACACAACGCTGTGCATCGGCTGCAAGGCGTGTGAGGTGGCCTGCAAGGAATGGAACAACCTGCCGGCGGACGGCATTGAGCTGACCGGGCACAGCTACGACAATACGACGGCGCTGTCGGCTGATACCTGGCGCCACGTGATGTTCATCGAGACGGGCGTGCGTGACGACCTGGCCCAGCCGTTCCAGAGCGGCTGGCTGATGATGAGCGACGTCTGCAAGCACTGTCACAACGCACCGTGTCTGGAGGCGTGCCCGACCGGCGCACTATTCCGCACCGAATTCGTCACGGTTGTTGTGCAGCAGGACATCTGCAACGGCTGCGGCTACTGCGTTCCGGCTTGTCCTTTTGGGGTTGTCGATATAAGCCTGCTGGACGGCAAGGCGCACAAGTGCACGCTTTGCTACGATCGGCTCAAGGGTGGCCTGGAGCCGGCCTGTGCCAAGGCTTGCCCAACGGACTCCATCCAGTTCGGTGAACTTGGCGAGCTTCAAGAACGTGCCAGGCGGCGCGAAGCAGACCTGCATCGTCGTGGCGTGGCCGGCGCCTATATCTATGGCGCACCGGGTACGCCAGGCGCCACAGGCGGCTTGGACCATTTGAACGCATTCTTTCTGCTGACTGCACCACCCGAGACATATAATCTGCCACGCGCTCCAACACGTCCGGCGAAGCGTATCGCTCCGAGCCTGGCGGCGGGTATTGCCACCGTGCTTGGCTTGGCCGTGGCGGCGGTGTCCTTGTTTACTCGGCAGGCATAGAAATGGACATGAACAGCCAACCCGCGTGGGACGGGCGGACCTACTACAATGAGTCGCAGCTCCGGCCAGCGCCGTTCAACAACAAATTGGTGGGCAGCTACATTTTCTTGGCCGGTCTATCCGGTGCAGCACAGTTGCTGGCGACAGCGGTGGACTGTGTGCACGGACCAAGCGCTGCGCCGACCATCCGGCGCGGACGTTTTCTTGCGCTTCTGGCGCCGACGCTGGGCACGTTGTGTTTGATTCTGGACCTGCACACGCCTCAGCGGTTCTACAACATGCTGCGCCTGATCAAACCTACCTCGCCAATGTCACTCGGGAGCTGGGGACTGATCGGGTTCAGCGTTACAAGTACCGCGACGGCATTGCTGCAGTTCGCAGCAGATCGACTGCATTTCTCCTCGCTACGAGGTGTTACCCGCCTCATGCAGTTTCCTGCCGCGATCGCCGGGGCGTTCATGTCCATCTATACCGCCTCCCTGTTATCAGCCACCAGCACGCCGCTTTGGGCGGCCGCCCCAAAGAGCCTCGCGGTGCGCTTTGCGTCTTCGGCAGTCGCATCGGCGGCGGCGGCCCTAGGTCTGGGCGAACGGAATGACCGGCGGCGACGAGACCTGGCCGGCATCGCAGTTGCAGCGTTGGCGTTGGAGCTCGCCGCGACGCTCACGTCGGAACATGCCGAACGCCAGGTTGGTATCGATGCAGGGCGCGAGCAGACGACAGGCTCTGCGGCTGCGCCGCTCGTGCTTGTCCTGACATCGCTGCTGCTCCCAGGCCGTCTCGGACGGGCTGCTTCCGCTGTCGGTTCTGTCGTGTTGCTGGGCAGCGGCCTGGCAAAGCGAGTCAACGTCTTGGCAAGAGGAGACATATCAGCGCGCCAGCCACATTGCAGCCTGCGCTTCGCACAGCCCGACAATCTGCCGCGCGCTTAGGCTTACCAGAAGCACACATAGCGCTGCGCAATGAGGAACGATCCACCGTTCGCGAATAGATGCCGTGAGACTGTAGTTAGACCTTCCTCCACGGCATTGGGGACTGGCGAAAGAATGCCTCGATAGCATCGCTCGACACGACGCCAGACACGATAGAACGGCAGTGGATCATCCCATTAACTCGTACCCAGTCGCGCTCGTACAGTTGCACTGTGCTTGAGCCTCGCCGGTGATAAGATCGAGCACCTGCTGCGGATCGCCGGGAGAAGCCGACATCACCTTCAGCACGTCGGTCGTCGCGGCCTGATGATCGATCCGCTCGCCGTATTCGCTGTCTCGAAGCGCCAGCACGACGGTGCGCGCTTGCAATTCCGCCAACGCAGCATCTCGTTCGTTCTGCGCTTCTGCATTGGCGTCGAAGTTCGGCCAGTTCCTGATCTGCCGCCGCGCTCATCATGCCTCCCCTGCGGGCCGCGTAGGCGCCTTAGACAGCCGGCGTCTTCAGCCAGCTTCGTTGCCTGTCAGGGTATCATTGCTCGTCGGGCCAAGGAGTGGGCGGAACGATTGGGGGATGTGGCTCAGGAGCGGCTTGTGACCGGCGGATGGTGATGACGCGTGTGGCCCGTGCTGAGGCAACTGGGTTGGCTCACGGGACTGCCGTTGCCAATATGCGTGGAGCGAGCTCCATGCGGTCGGCAGCAACCCGTTGATGGGATGGTGGGTGCGACAGGGTTTGAACCTGTGACCCCCGCCGTGTGAAGACGGTGCTCTCCCGCTGAGCTACGCACCCCGTGGTTCATCAGATAGGCGCCGGCTCTTTCAGGTGTCAACCCGGCGATTACACTTGCCAAAGCGATGCCGCAGCGCAACATAACAGCATGCGGCTGTTTCCTGCAGTCCTGCTCGCGTTGACGCTGTCGGCCAGTCCCGCTGCCTTGGCAGACACCGAGCAGGTGCGGCTGAGTTATGACACCTACGCCGCCGGCATCGAAGTCATGCAGATGATGGCATATTTCGGAATTGGCCCATGGAACTATCAGATCCGGGTCGACTACCACACCACCGGCCTAGTCGGCGTGCTCTACCGAGGCCATCAGATCAACACCGTTCGCGGGGTGTGGCAGGATGACAAGGCGGCACCCATTGAGTTCTTCGGCCAGGGCGAGTGGCGCGGTCGGCAGCGCCGCACTCTGATCGATTACGATCATGGGGTGCCAGAGGTGCGTGACCTGGAGCCGCCACAGCAGAGCGAACGGGAAACAGTGCCGCGGGCTCTGCAGCTCCACTCGATGGACACGCTCAGCGCGCTGGCGCAACTCATGCATCAGGTCGGGCGCCACCGGACCTGCGAGACCACTGTCCACACCTATGACGGGCGCCGCATGTTGGAGATCTGGGCCAGGACCGGCGGTATGGAGAGGCTGGAGCCGACGGGACACTCCACATTCAGCGGGCCCGCGCTTCGCTGCGATTTCGAGGGCCGGGAGGTGGCTGGCTTCCTGCTGGGTGACAACGATCCGGAGCACCGGCAACCCTTGCACGGTGTCGCTTGGCTCGCCCCTTTGGCAAATGAAGGCCAGGTCCTTCCGGTGCGGATTTCCTTCCAAACCAGATGGTTCGGGTCAGCCACCATGTATCTGACGGCCGCCACCCCGTCGCACCCGGCAGAGGCCCCGCGGAACTAAGATTTCACCGCTTGGCGCAAAGGTCATATCGGCCAGACCCTGATTAATGCCTACGCAGATTGCCCTACCTCACGCGTAGAGGCAGCCACCGCTGCCAGGACGGAGGAGGAGCGCCATGAGTGGGTTGGTCGAACGCGCGCCGGGTATTGACGCGGGCCAAGCCCAGGTGAGACGCCGCCTGAACCTGAAGCAGGCGCTGCTTTGTGTAGCAGGCGCGATCAGCCTCGCGGTCGCATCCGCGTATGGCGTGCAGTACTGGCAGTTCGGGCGGTTTGAGATCGCAACCGACGACGCCTATGTCCGCGCCGATTCGATCATTATCGCGCCGCGCGTGGCCGGTTACATCGCTCAGGTGCTGGTCAACGACAATCAGCCGGTGAAGGCTGGGCAGGTGCTGGCACGGATCGATGATCGTGACCTGCGGACGGCGCTGGACCAGGCGAGCGCGGACCGTGAGGCGGCCGAACATAAGGTCGCCAACCTCGACGCCCAACTACAGTTGCAGCAGTCCCTGATCTCGGAAGCGGAGGCGCAGCTTGCCTCCGCCGAGGCCGCCGCGAGCTTTGCCGCGCAGGACCAGAGGCGCTACGCCGATCTCGCCCATACCGGTGCTGGCAGCGTCCAGCAGGCACAGCAGACCCGGTCGCTGCTCCTGCAGCGGGCCGCCGATCTGCAGCGCGCCCGCGCCACGCTGAACAGCGCTCGCCAGCAGGTGGACGTGCTGCGCACTGGCCAGTCCGCGGCGAAGGCAGCGCTGGCGCATGCACAGGCGGTCCAGCAGCAGGCCCAGTTGAATCTCAGCTACGCCACCATCGTCTCACCGCAGGACGGCACCATCGGCGCCCGCACACTGCGCGTCGGCCAGTACGTCCAGGCCGGCACGCAATTGATGGCGGTCGTGCCGCTGAGTGCTGTCTACGTGGTCGCCAACTTCAAGGAGACGCAGCTCACGAACGTGCGGCCTGGTCAGCCGGTGGACATCGAGATCGATACCTTCCCCGGCCAGATCGTACGTGGCGTGGTCGACAGTGTCGCGCCGGCGAGCGGCCAGGAATTTGCGCTGCTCCCGCCAGACAATGCCACCGGCAACTTCACCAAGGTTGTGCAGCGCATTCCGGTGAAAATCGTGCTGCGCGACAATGATTCGCTTGCCGGGCTGCTGCGTCCTGGCATGTCGGTCGAGCCGACCATCGACACGCGGGGAGGCTGATCGCCATGGATACAGCCACAAGCGCGGCACCGGAGCCGCGCGCCGACGCGAAGGTGTGGCTCGCCGTCATCGGCTCCATCATCGGCGCCTTCATTGCTGTGCTGAACATCCAGATAACGAACGCGTCGCTGCCGGACATCCAAGGCGCAATTGGCGCCGGCATCGATGACGGTGGCTGGATCTCGACTTCATACCTGGTGGCGGAGATCGTCGTCATCCCGCTGACCGGCTTCCTTGCGCCGGTGTTCTCGCTGCGTCGCTACCTGCTGGCGAACACGGTGCTCTTCCTGGCGATGTCGGTCGCCTGTGCCTTTGCAGGGAACCTGCAGCAAATGATCGTCCTGCGGGCACTGCAAGGCTTCTTCGGCGGCGTGCTGATCCCGCTCGCCTTCACCATTACCCTGACCATGC
>JBKPSV010000244.1:0-6769 GCA_046735215.1 Pseudomonadota bacterium
CGCGGCGGCTCGCTACGCCACCGCCAGCGCGATCGGTTGACGCTCCGGCGGTCGGAAGGTGAAGGCGATCGCAACAGCGCCCAGGCCGATGCCGAACGAGCCCATATACATCCAGAAGTAGCTGCCGAACGTGTCGAACAGCCAACCGCCGGCCCAAGGGCCCAGTGCCATGCCGAGCGTCGAAATCATCGCGGCGGCACCGAATGCCGCGCCCATGACCTTGGCGCCGAAATACTCGCGCACCAGGATGGCATAGAGTGGCATCACGCCGCCGAATGCCAGCCCGAACATGGCCGCCAGCGCGTAGAACCCAACTGTGCCCTTGGTGATAACGTAGAGACTGACAGCCAATGCCTGTATCGCGAGCCCGGTCACCAGAGTCTCCTTGGCACCAACACGGTCTGCGATCAGGCCGCAGACGATGCGGCCGCTGAGTGATGCAAGTCCGGTGGTGCCGAATACGGTGGCGGCGGTCATAGACGAGATACCGCAATCGACCGCGTAGCTGATCATGTGGAAAATCGGCCCCGAATGAGCCGCACAGCAGCAAAAGAAGGTTAGCGAGATCGCGGCGAACTGCGGCGTGCGGATTACCTCGCCGATGGTGAAGTCGCGTCCACCTGCACCACGATCAGCAGCGGTGCCGATTACCTCCCCGGCGGGCGGCTGGCGCACGAACAGCGCCGCGGGAACGATCACCACGAGTGCCAGTCCACCGACGGTGAGCATCGCGCTGCGCCAGTCATAGTTGGTGATAATCCACCGGGACAGCGGTGCGATCAGCAAAGAGCCGACCCCCATGCCTGCTGACACCAATGCAACCGCCAGGCTGCGGTTCGTGGTGAACCAGCGAGTCACGCTGGCGGTCAGCGGCGTGTAGAAACTCCCAGCTGCAAGCCCGACCAGCAGGCCGAACAGCAGCTGGAACTGCAACAACGTTGCGGCCAGGCTTGCCCCGATCAGCCCGGCGCCAAGGATCACGCCGCCGGCAAGCACCACAAGCCGAGTGCCGAACCGGTCCGACAGCGTGCCCCACAGGAACGAGCCGAAGCCCATGGCAAGGAAGGCGAGCACAGCGGTGAACGAGATGCCGGTGCGCGTCCAGCCCATATCCTGTGAGATCGGCTGCAGGTAGACGCCGAGCGACATCATCGATCCCATGCCGATGCATGTGATGACCATGCCGACGCCGACGATAACCCAGCCGTAGAAGAGCTTCATGGCAGTTCCTTATAGCGGTCGTGATGGCGGACCCAATCGCTCAGGTTGCCGTTGATCGTTTCGTCGCGTCCGTTGGGGACGATGTCAAGGAAGGCATAGCTGCCCAGAAATTGCTCGCCGCCACGTCCGTACGACGAGTAGGTGTGAAAGATCTGTCCGTCCGCGCCCTTGTAGAACACACTGCGGCCTGACAGTTCGTCGCTCATCGCCGGCCGCGCGTCATAGTTGTAATAGACTTGGCCGCTGGCGAGTTGCTCTGGCGTGAACGACACATTGAAGTCGTAGTTGAAGTCGTTGCCGTATGACGAAACCCACTTGACGTCCCAGCCCATGCGGCTCCGGAATGGCTCGGTTTTCGCCAGTGGTGCGCGCGAGACGACGGCGTAGGCCACGCCGTGATGACGGATGTGCATCAGTGCGCCGATCGCATGGTCCAGCTCGAACGAACAGCCGATGCAGCCTTCCGACCAGTCCGGCCCGAACATGAAGTGCTTGATGACCAACTGAGTCTGGCCGTTGAACAGGTCGGCGAGCGTCTCCGGACCGGTGGGCCCTTCGAACACGTAGTTCTTCTCCACCTTGACCCATGGCAGCGCGCGGCGTTCGGCGCTCAGCTGATCACGCAGCCGGGTAAACTCCTTTTCCTTGCGCAGCAGTTCCTTGCGGGCGGCAAGCCATTCATCGCGCGATACGACCTGATGCTGCATTGCTCTGGTCTCCTGATGTTGCGAGATACGCGGCAAAACGTTCGAAGGTGCTGGTCCAGCCCGCGCTGTGGCTGTCGCTCAGCGCGGCTGACGCGAATGGCGCCTGGCGCAAGGTGAGCCTAGTTCCGCTGCCCTCTTCGTCGAAGGTCACCGTAGTCAGCAGCTCGTTGTGCGGCACACCGGCGCCAGGGTTTTCCCAGGCGAAGGTGAACACGATGCGCTCGGGTTCGACGATCTCGCGATAGACGCCGCGTTTCCAGTGCTCGGTTCCCTGCGGCGAGCGCATGCCGAACCGATAGGCGCCACCGACGCGCACATCCATATCGCAGTGGATCGTCGTGAAGCCCTGCGGTCCCCACCAGCGCGCAATGTGCTCGGGCTGAGTCCAGGCGTTGAACACGAGGCGTCGTGGCGCATCGACAACGCGGGTGACGACGAGTTCGCCTTCGTCACTGCCTGGGGCCACGTGGCTTCTCCTTGCCTTGCAATTCGGCCAGGTAGCCTTCCAGACGATCCAGGCTCTGCTCCCAGAACACCCGATAGTGCTCCAGCCAGTCGGCCACGCCTTTTAGCGGGCGGGGCTCCAGCCGGCATGGCCGCCATTGCGCGTCGCGACCCCGCGTGATCAGTCCGGCGCGCTCCAGCACCTTCAAGTGCTTGGAGACCGCGGGGAGGCTCATCTCGAACGGGGCGGCAAGCTCGGTCACCGAAGCCTCGCCGGACGCGAGACGCGCCAGGATCGCACGGCGCGTCGGATCGGCGAGCGCCGCAAAGGTGTTGGTAAGAGGGTCAGGTTCCATTGATTAACCGACGGGTTAATTAACTGGTAAGTTGATCATCGGCGGGGCTTTGTCAAGCGTCACTGCGATGCGGCTATGTCTGGCTGGCCTGCTCCAGCAGCGCGTGCCTGGCGAGTTGCCAGCTGGCTTCATCTGGCGCGCAGATGAGCCCACCCGCGAGGTGTGTCGGCGCATAGGGGGTCCCGTCGAAATGCGCGCTGTAGCCGCCCGCTTCGCGATGAAGCAGCCAGCCCGCCGCATGATCCCAGGGCATCAGTCTGTTGTAGAAGAGCAGGTGGCAGTGGCCCGCCGCAGCCATCCTGTATTCATGGGCGGCGCATCGAAGCCAGGAACTCATACGCAATCGCGACAGGTTGCCGTTGACGATGGTTCGGCGCGGCTCCGGCAGGAAGTTCGTGCCGATGATCGCATCCATCTCCTGGATCGGCACCGTCGGAGCGACCTTCAGGTCTGCGCGAGCGCCATCTTCACCTTGCATCCACGCGCCTTCACCTCCGAGCGCGAAGGCCGTGTTGCGGCACACGGGATCATGTATGGCGGCAAGAATCACTTCTCCACGTACCGTCGCTGCGGCCATGATTCCGAAGAGGGGCAGGCCAGAGACAAAATTCTTGGTTCCGTCGAGCGGATCGATGACGAAAGCGAGATCAGCGGTGCCGATTGCATCGAGCAGGCTGCCGTTCTTCGCCGTTGCTTCTTCGCCGACGACGACCGCTTCGGGGTAGGCGCGTTCGAGCGCGTCGGAGATAGCTTGCTCGGCTGCCTCGTCCGCGTCCGTCACGATATCGAACCGCGTCGATTTCTCGCGCACCTGCCCGGCCGTCAGCGCACCGAATTTCGGCATGATCTCGATCTGGGCCGCGCGGGCAAGGATTTCGCCCACACGTAGAGCGTCAGCGATCGTGAGCCGCATCACTGCTCCCAATTCTTCAACGTCATTGCGCCGGCTGGACGGTCAACAGGGTCGAGGCCGCTCACTCGGAGCGCGTTAGAACTCGCCGCTGCGGTAAGCTTCGTCCAGGCGCCCGGCATCTTCTTCGGATGGTTCCGGCCACGCCTCGCCACGCCGGCGCAGGGCACCACTGAAGTCAGGTGGACGTTTGGCGTTGAAGGCCTGGCGCCCTTCCTCACCATCGGTGGTCACCTGGATCAGCAGATTGTTCATCAGCGTCTGCACGTGCCATGCCTGATCCGTCGGCAGATCACCAAAGCGGACGACAAACTCCTTCATCATGCGGACAGCCACCGGCGGCAGCTTGACGATGTGCCGCGCGTATTTCTCCGCGCGCTCCATCAGTTGCCCATGCGGGACCACATCGTTGACGAGGCCGATACGCAGTGCCTCCTGCGCATCGAACGGCTCGTCGGTCAGCAGGATCTTCATAGCGTCCGCGTAGCGAAGCTGCTTGATCAGCAGGCTGGCGCCAGGCCCGTGCCCGATCCAGCCCTGCGACAGGAGGGAAAACTTGAACCGCGCATTCTCGGCACTGGCGATGCGGATGTCAGTGGACGACAGAAGCACATACAGGCCCGCACCCGCAGCCCAGCCGTTCACCGCGGCGATGACCGGCTTCCAGACGCGGGGATAGTGGTCACCGAACCGGCCGTCCACACCCGTCTTCTGCCCGTGCACCGTGCCGGCTAGCGGCCAGAAGATACGGTTGGTTCGCAGATACTCGCGCTCTTCCTCGGTGATGTTTTTGCGCGGCGCCAGATTGTGTCCGCCACAGAAATACCGGTCGCCCGCACCAGTGAGAATCGCGCAGCGAATGTCGCGATCCTCCCACATGTCGATCCACGCCTCAGAGATCTCGTCCGAGGTCTCCTTGTCGAAGATGTTCGCCTTTGCCGGATTGTTCAGCGTGATATAAGCGACGCCGTCGCGCTTTTCGTATTTCAGAGCCATCAGGTCATCGCCTTTCCCTTGCGCGCGATGAACTCTGGGAACGCGTCCTCGGCTTTGGCGCCACGCATCACATGCGTCGTGTATTGGTGCTCGATCTCGTAGGCACGCTCGAGGCTTTCGCCTTTCTGCTCCAGCAGCAGCTGCTTGACGCCCATGACCGCACCGCGGTGGTTGCCGGCGATCATACGCGCAATCTCCATCGTCTTGTCCCGCAGCTTCTCCCGCGGCACAAGGTGGTTCAGCAGTCCGATGCGATACGCCTCTTCGGCTTCGACAATGCGCGCGGTGAACAGCAGCTCCTTGGCGAGCGGCCAGCCGATCTGCGCGCCCAGCGACCAGGTGCTGTTGATCCGCCCGTATGCCGCCGCAAGAAACCGAAATTTGGTGTCTTCACAGCCGATGCGCATATCGAGCGACGAGGACAGCACGGCAGCGCCGCCATAGGCGAGGCCATTCATCATGCCGATCGTCGGCTTGGCGGAGCCGGCGATGTCGTAGGCACGACGACCCTCGCGCATCGCCTCGAGCTGCTCGAACGTGTATCGACGATCATCCTCACGCTGCTCGTGAATGTCGCCACCGGCCGAGAACGCTTTGCCTGCACCGGTGATGACGATGCAACCGACCGCTTCGTCCGCATCCATGGCGTTCACCGCAGCATGCAGCTCGGCCGACAGCCTCCGGTTCATAGCGTTCAGGCTGCCGGGGCGGTTCAGGGTAATCGTGCCAACGCCGTCCTCTACGTTCGTCAGAATGTGTTCGTAGCCCATGAACTCTCCGTCTCCTCCATCGGGACCGGGATCGTCCGGCCCTTTGTCGAGGCAACAGTGCCATGACGGATAGCTGGCACAAGCCTGGGTAGCGGGCTGCGATCTGTGCTGGTTCTACTTCATTGTCCGTCTGTCCCCAATGTGCATGGACGCCAATGCGGCGGAGTGGGCGCACGCGTGGCAGACCCATGCCAAGCCGCCAGAAAGGACCGGGTTCATGTACATGCTGTCGGGGGATAAAGGGGCGAGCAACACTGACCCGTGGGCCACCGGAAAAACTGCAAGCATCACTGGATCGAGACGGGTGCTCACGTGATGATAGTGGGGCCTACAGTCAAGACGATGGCAGGTTATCCGAAGGACTCCGATCCAGACCCGAAGAAACCGTATGTTATGTGGGCAGGAACCCAGTACGAGCACCTTATGCTGCCGGTCAAATAGCAACTCTGCACTCCTCACCCTCCCGCAACGGGAGGGTGAGGATGTAGCGGCAGTTCGTCGCGCACCTCCTGTTCGATCACCTCCAACAGACGGCTTGGAAGATGCTGCGGAACACCTTGCGTAATGAAGACGATGCGCGTGGTGTGATCGTCGGATGGCCATCGTTCCAGGAATTCGGGCGGTGAGATGACGTGCTGCACGCCGTGGATCAGCGCCGGCTGGTCGGCCATTTCCTCAATGTCTACCAAGCCTTTCAGGCGCAGCAGGCGAGCGCCGCAGTGCTCAGCCAGCGCCTCCAGCAGCAGGGTCAGCGCCAGGGCGGGCAGCGGTCGGTCGCGGCGCAGTGCGAAGGTTTCGACCTTGTCGCTGTGTTCTGCGGTGGCGAAGGGGTTATGCGTGGCGGGCGCTGGTAGGCTGGCAAACCGCGACGCAACACCGCTGCCGGCAAATAATGTGGCCGGCGCTGCGTCGTGCGCCGCGGTCGATGCGGCGCTGGCATTGAGCGCAGCAAGCTGCTGGCGCAATGGGCCGCTTGGTTGGGCAATGTCCGTCTTGCTCAGCAACAGTGTATCAGCCAGTGCGACCTGCCGACGCGCTTCCGGGTGGCGCTGCAGCGTTGCCTCGCCGTGCACCACATCGACGACGGTGACGATACCGTCGATCACGTGAAGCTGGGCGAGGTCGCGGTCCGTCATCAGCGCTTGCAATATGGGAGCGGGATCCGCCAGGCCGGAGGTTTCGATCAGCACCCGGTCGTAGGTGATCTCTCCGGCCTCGCGCCGACGTTGCAGGTCGAGCAGGGTGGCAACGAGGTCGCTGCGTATGGCGCAACATAAGCAGCCGGTGGTCAGGGCGAGCAGTGTTTCGTCGCTGGCGGCGATCAGTTCGTGATCCAGGCCGATTTCGCCGAATTCATTGACGATG
>JBKPSV010000245.1:0-14695 GCA_046735215.1 Pseudomonadota bacterium
CGCATTACATAGCTGACGAAGGCAGCAGACCACGCATAGTAATCTTCTCGGCCTTCATCAAACTCCTGACCGGTTTCATCGTGCATTCCGGTCCAAGCCGCTTCACGGCGGCTCGCGTTCTGCCCGAGCCACCAGTATTCCTTGGGGCGCTGATCCCTGGAACTCCGCCGCCACTGAACGCTGCACCTGGCGGGGTCGAGTAATGCGCGGTGAGGTACATGACGAAAACGCCTTTGCGCTGGGCGGCGCCGCCGGCCATGCAGGACTGTTCGGCACGATCGACGGCGTGCTCGATGCAGCCCAGCGCTTGCTGCAGGGCACCGACCCCTGGGCGATTGAGGTACGGAAGCCGCAATCGACGACCCGATGCCTCGGTTGGGAAGTCAGGCACGAGGGCTGGTCGGGGGGGAACTCTTGCTCGCAAGAAACGATCGGCCATACCGGCTTTACCGGAACCGGCACATGGATCGACTTGCGGCGTGGGGTGGCGTGGGCGCTGTTGACCAATCGTGTACATCCGACGCGCCATCGCAACACTGGTATCGAAACCCTGCGCCGGTTGACAGGGGATCTCATTGTCAGTCGGGTGCCGTGATGCTCGCAGTGTGGCTTGGTTGCTCCGTGGCGATGTTCCTGTCGCTGGGCAGCTTGCAAACGAGCCGCGCAGCAACGATCGATGATCTACTTCGCGCCTACCCGGATGCCCTGGCGGGTTTCGATGGCAACAGGTTGGTCTGGCGCGATGGCACGACGATGCCGGTGTCAGATGGCCAGCCAGGCAAGAGCATGGAGGCGCAGCTACGGAACGGCTCCATCCTGGATCAATTGCGACTTTCGTATCCAACACGTGAATGGCTGCTGTCAGCCCCGACGGAAGATCCTGGCCGAATCCGCAACAAAGCGTTCTTCGACAAAATGTACGGCGACTGCAGATCGGGCCATGTGGCAGCACAACTTGTGCCGGTGGTCTGGCTGCCAAACACCTGGGGGCATCTCGTCAGGATCACATCGGTCAACGGCGTTGATCGCCGCCTTGCCGCAGTTTCACGAGAGCTGGACCAATTGCCCGCATCAGCCAAGAGGCATCTGTATCCGCCAGGCGGAACATATGCGTGCCGATCCGTCGCCGACACAGGTCAGACAAGTATGCATGCCTGGGGTGCGGCGATCGACATCAACTCATCCCAATCTGACTACTGGTTCTGGCACCGATCGGCCGATCGCCTCCCGCGTTACGTGAACCATGTCCCATTGGAAATCGTCCGGGTGTTCGAGCAGCACGGTTTCATCTGGGGCGGCCGATGGGCGCACTACGACACAATGCACTTCGAGTACCGGCCAGAACTCCTGGGCCAACCGGTCGGTTCTGAGTAGCGAACAACGGACATCACCCGTTGCCGCCAAACGTTGTTCCCCTCCTGCTACTACCGATTTACGCTGAGCCACCCGGGGCCGCCGGGCCCATAGGTTCCAATAAACCCCGGATAACTCGGATTCGGCCGGACGGTGGCCGAACACGCGGTGAGCGCGAGTGCCATCAGCATGACGATCCAACTGCTGCCCAGGCTCGCCAACATAGTCACCTCCAGTCGGGCAATGCAGCCAAATAACGCCCTTGTGCTCGCGCGTATGTATCACTTCACCACGCAGGGATACAGTGCTGCTGACAACTGCGTGCATACCAGCACAGAATCCACCAGCACCTCGGCTCAGGTCGCGGCACTATCACGGAGGCATCCGGGAACAAGGTCAACGCGATGCTTCGCGATCCCACGTGGCCGCAGTAACTCCCCGCTCGCGTAGCCGGAACTTCTGTACCTTGCCATTTTCAGTCATCGGGAGTGAGGCTACCACTTCAATGTAGCGCGGTATCGCAAACCCGGGCATGCGGCCCTTACAATACTCGGCCAACGCGGCAGGAGGGAGCCCACACCCGTCGCGCAGCACGACCGCCGCCATCACCTCGTCTTCGGCAAGCTCCGAGCCTACCGGGAAGGCAGCGGCCTCGGCCACATCGGGATGCGACAGCAATACCTGCTCGACTTCGTACGACGAGATATTTTCACCGCGGCGACGGATCGCATCCTTCATGCGGTCGACAAAGCGGAAATACCCATCTGCATCGCGCACAACGCGATCGCCGGTGTGGAACCACAGGTTGCGCCAAGCCTGGACCGTCTGCTCGGGCATGCCGAAATACCCCGTGGCGAACGCGAAAGGTTCGGTGGCACGCAGCACGAGTTCTCCCGATGCGCCATCTGGCACGGCGTTATCTGCATCATCGACGACCCGCGCTTCAAACCCATCGGATACCGGCCCCATTGTGCCAGGATGCCGCTGCGCCAGCGTGCAGCCCAGTACGAAATTCGTCTCTGTCGATCCGTAGCCATCCAGCAACGGAAAGCCGAACCGTTCGAGGAACTGCGGATGGAACCGTTCAGGCACGCCAGGCGCCAGCGAAAGCTTCACGCGATGTGCGCGATCAAGTTCGCTCTCTGGCCGTGACAGCAGGATCGGCACCATGGCGCCCAGCAGATAGGTGACGGTGGCGCCATGTCGGGACAAGGATGCAGCGAAGCCGGATGCCGAAAAGCGCGGTTCCACCACCATTGACGCGCCGGTGAGCAGCGCCTGGTAGAACGTGTTGAGCGCGTTGGTGTGGAATAGCGGCAATGTGGTCAGCAGCACATCATCACCGCTCAAGCCAAGCAGCCGCGCCGTATTGACCCCCCACCAAAAATACTGGGCATGCGGGCAGCACACGCCCTTCGACATTCCGGTCGTGCCCGAGGTGTAAAGGATAGCGACAGTGTCACCAGGTTCGACTGGCGCTTCGGCAACCGGCCCCTCCGGGTCGGGAAACGCTATGGGCGTCGGCCAACGTTCGACCACTCGCGCATCACCGATCAGCCAGATCGAGACCAATGACGGCAGCGACATATCAAGGCCGCTCAACGCATCCGCGAACTCTGCTTGCAGCACCAGCAGCTTCGCCTGCGAATTCGTCAGGATATGCCCCAGCTGCGCACCGCGCGATGCGGTGTTGATCGGGACCATGACCGCACCGATCCACCCGCAGCCCAGGTAGACCTGCAGTAACTCAATCCGGTTGCTGCACATGACGGCAACGTGGTCGCCCCGGTCGATGCCGGCGGCGCGCAGAGTGCCGCCGAAGCGTGAGGCCACGTCCAGCGCATCCGCAAAACTCCAGGTATGGGCGGCGATCTCGACCAACTTCCGATCGCCATAGAGCGCCGCTTGGCGGCGCAGCATGCGGGGAAGCACGCGGTCGGCGGGGTTTAGGCTCGTCGGCAGGTCAGCGGCATATTCCATGCCGCAGATTTCCTCGGATCAGGATCGCACACAACACCTCGACCGAAGTGGCCGGAGGGAATCGCCGCGCGGTGTGAACTGTATCCCACGCAACCAGTTGGTGAGTGAGCAGTTGCAGCTTGACGCAGCCTGAAGCCCAGCGAGGAGGACCGTGCCTGTCATGCCAGCGCGATTACCCGATGCGAGCCCTTCAGGGCTGCACTCGCTGCATGACTGTAGACAACTGATCGCTGATGCAGCTGGCGAGCGTGCACACGCGACGATAGCGCGCCTGCCATGCCGCCTTGTTGAAGACTGGATCGACCTGGTGTGTTTGCTCCTGTCGCAGGCCCCAGGCGTGCAATCCGGAAGCAGATCATGCGTATCGCCCAGCTAGCCCCCCTGGCGGAGAGCGTTCCGCCTCGGCTCTATGGCGGGACCGAGCGAGTGGTCTCCTGGCTGACCGAGGAGCTGGTTCGGCGTGGTCACGAGGTTACACTATTCGCCACGGGCAACTCATCGACAGCGGGGGAGTTGGCGCCAGTGTGGCCGCGGGCGCTGCGTCTCAGCCAACCGCAGGTCGATCCAACCATTGCTCAGACAGTGGCTCTGGAAGTATTCGCGCGCCGCGCCGCCGAGTTCGATGTATTGCATTGTCATTCCGACTGGCTCCATCTGCCAATCTTGACCCGGCTTGGTGTTCCCTTTCTCACCACGCTGCATGGCCGGCTGGATCTACCAGGGCTGCCAAGGCTGATTGAGACCTTCCCGCAAGCGCCTTTCGTGTCGATATCAGAGGATCAGCGCAAGCCGCTGCCGCGCGCGAGGTGGGTTGGCACCGTGTACCATGGGTTTCCCCCAGACCTGCTGCGTCCTTCGTTTGAACCAGGGCAGTACCTTGCATTCCTTGGACGCCTGTCACCAGAAAAGGGACCAGAGGTCGCCATCAACATCGCTCGCGCAGCCGGTATGCCGCTCCGCATCGCCGCCAAGGTCCCGCGGCAAGGGAGACGATACTTCAAGGAAGAGCTAGAGCCGATGATTGACGGCCAGCAGATTCAATTGACCGGTGAGGTGGATGAACGCAGCAAACAGCAATTCCTAGCTGGCGCCAGCGCTCTGCTATTTCCGATTGACTGGCCAGAGCCCTTCGGTTTGGTCATGATAGAGGCGATGGCCTGCGGTACTCCGGTTATCGCCTTCCGGCATGGCTCGGTGCCGGAAGTGATCGAGGACGGCGTAAGCGGATTTGTCGTCGAGGACGAGGAAAGCGCGACAGAGGCGATCAGCCGCATCAACGAGCTCGACCGCCGCAAAGTACGCGAGGCCTTCGAACGGCGCTTCACCGTCTCAACAATGGCCGAAGCGTATCTCGGGCTATATCAAGACCTGCTTGCATAGGAGCGCCCTCAACCCGAAGTCAGCACCAGTTCTCCTTCGCCCTTTGCCCACTACATTGACGGCCGCATCGCGGACATGGCGGCGCACATGCGGCCTTGAGGACTTACCCATTCGGCGCAAATTTGATCAGCGCCGGTTGGGGTCAGTGCTGAGCCGAACCGTCATCTGACGCCGATGCGACCGACACCCGCCGGAATCGCTGCTCCGAAACCCAGATGCCCGTTGTCTACAGCCGGCAGCGAGGATTAGCCTTGGGGTCGCGCCCGCGTGTCATCCCGCAGCGAGGAGCTCAAACAATGCGTTCCTGGATCCATCAGACAAGAGGTCGCCACGTTCGGCAGGCGCGGGTCGATCTGGGCAGCCTCCGCGAAGAGCACATTAGCCGTCAGGGTTTCTTTGGCCCCGTTGCGATGATCTACCGAGAGCACGGCCCCAACGAGATCGTCCGGGTGGAAGGTGCTCTGCATCCGCGTCGTGTCGTCGACACCGCCCTAGCCGAACCCTCCGACATGAGCGATCCCCGGGGGGGGCCGGAGATTCTGCTGTCCAACGAGGATGTCAGCGTGGCGATCAGCCGCCGGGCAGCCGCGATGCCCTACGCCTACCGCAACACAGATGGCGACCTGTTGTATTTCGTGCATAGAGGTACGGGACAGTTCGCCACCGAATTCGGCCGCCTGCTCTACGAACCCGGCGACTATGTGTTGATCCCCAAAGGAATCACCTTCGCGCTAATGCCCGCCGCCCGCGATAGCCACATGCTGGTCATCGAGTCCCCTGCCCCGCTATCGCTCACTGAGCATCAACAGGTTGGGCGCCATATGCCGGTCGACCCCACAGTACTGGTGCTGCCGGAGTTGCATGATCATCCCTCTCCCCAGCGAGATGAATGGGAACTGCGCGTGAAGCACGGCGGCGCGCACAGCTCCATCTTCTACCGCAACAATCCCCTGGCCTCCGTGGGATGGAAAGGAGACCTGTTCCCCTACAAACTGAACATTCGCGATATCATCCCCATCAGCTCGGATCGCATCCACGTCGCGCCCTCAGCATGGTGCACTTTCCAGGCATCCGGCGTCGTGGTGATCACCTTCGTGCCGCAGATTGCAGTCGCCGACCTCCATGCCGAGGAACTGCCGTCTTATCATCGAAACGTTGACAACGACGAAAGCGTGTTCGTGCATCATGACGAGTCGAGCAGCCGCCGCCCCGGCACCTTGTCGCACGTGCCACAAGGCATCCTGCACGGCGCAGATGAAGCCGCACGCGCAGCGTTTCAGAAGCGCCGCACCCCCGGAATGCGGCGCACACTATGCGGGGTCAGCGTTGATACCTACCGGCCGCTTGCAGTATCGCCGACCTTCGAAAGGCTTTCAGTTTAGCTAAACGGTCGCAACCGGCGTCGCAGGAGACCCTACCGCCCCCGGCAACCGGAGCGGCGGTCCGGTGAACAGGAACCGGCTGCGGTTGTTGGCGCGCAGCCAGTCGGCCAACTCGGTCAGATAGAACATCTCGCCCAGATAGCACCCCAGCTTGAACAGGCAGTGCGCGTGCAACGGTAGCGTCGCGCAGACATCGTCCATGCATGGGCGCGCCGGCATCGCCTCGACTGCAAAGTTGTCGGAGATCAGTGCGACGGCGCCGCTGTCTGTCACCCACTGCTGCAGCTTCGGATCGCGGCCATCGAGCCCCACAGTCCCCTGCATAAGCTTGTCGCGGTCGGGCTGCTTCTTCATCTCCAGCAGCATCTCGGCAAACCCGGTGCGAAACAGCACGAAGTCGCCCGGCTCGACCACCACGCTGTCCTTGCGCATCACCTCCATCAGCTCGTCGTAGCTGACGATGTGGCCGCTGCGGCCGAAATGCGCCTCGAGGTCGATCAGCACGCCGCGGCCCTGCATGCAGGCTTCCGCCATGTTCTGCACGCCCAGGTGCCTGGCCCCCTGTGGCTCGTCGCACGGTATCATATTGCCCTGAGCGTCATAGTACGCCGGCCCGATGATGTCGCGGCCAGCGCGATAGCCATTATAAAACACGTCCTCCGGCTTGCCGTCGCCATCGACATCGAACATCTGCCCCACGTGCGCCAGTGAATCCCACTGCGTCGAATATTGCAGCGTCAAGATCACCTGATCGTCGCAGACGATATCGGTCGCGGTCGGATCATCGCAGCGCAATGGATAGTTCATGTTGGGCCTGTCGCCGCGCATCGTCGGCTTCAACACCGGCGGATGCCGGCGCGGCGAAAGAATCGCGCCACCCGGATAGTCGAGCGGCAGCGACAGGCAGAACGTTCTGCCCACTTTCACCTCGGCGATACCCTGCAGTACCTTCTGCGACGTCAGCAGATTGAGCCGACCACGTTCATCGTCGGCGCCGAAATCCCCCCATGTCGAACCAGCAGGCCTGCGGTTCCAGCGTGGATTGTCTGCCATGGACGTTTCCCTCTATGCAGTTCCGACTGGCTAACATCGGCCGATTCGCTACGGACGCAAGGACCGATCCATGTCATCGCGGCTACCCTTTTGGCTCTTGATTGCGGCGACCAGCCCAGCCTTCGCCGATTCTCCGCCAAACCCTATCGATCCTTCAGTGCCGCCACCGCAGGCCACGACCAACGTCGTTCCTGCAGCACAGATCGACACGGCAATCGCCAGGCTGAACGATCTCGCGCGAGACATGCTGGACAAGACACACATCCCGGGCCTGGCGATTTCCGTCGTACGCGATGGCAAGACGGCCTATGCAGCCGGGTTTGGCGTCCGACGGGCCGGCAACACAGACGCCGTGGATGCCGACACCGTATTTCAGCTCGCTTCGTTGTCGAAGTCGGTAGGTGCAACCGTGGTGGCGCATCAGGTAGCGGCGGGAGCAGTCAGGTGGGATACGCCGATTGTGCGTCATCTCCGCTGGTTTGCCCTGGACGATGGGTGGGTCACGCGTCACGTGACGATCGCCGACATGTATGCACATCGCTCGGGACTGCCCGATCACGCCGGAGACGACCTGGAAGACCTCGGCTATAATCAGGCCCAGATCCTTTATCGGCTGCGCTACGCAAAGCTGCACTCATTTCGCGACGAATACGCCTACACCAACTTTGGATTGACCACTGCGGCCGAGGCAGTTACTGCGGCCTCGCACACCGACTGGGCAGAGCTGTCACAGCGGACAATCTATGCGCCACTCGGGATGACCGCGACCAGTTCCCGGTTTCAAGACTTCATTAAGCAGCCCAATCAAGCGGTCGGCCATGTCCTGGTCAACGATGCCTGGCAGCCAAAGTACCAACGCCAGCCGGATGCGCAGTCGCCGGCTGGCGGTATCAGCTCATCGGCGAATGACATGGCACGATGGATGACCATGGTGCTGCAGGGCGGCAGCTTCGAAGGCAAGCAGGTGATCGCGTCCGATGCCCTACTGCCGGCGATCACCGCACAAATTATCTCTGGCCCTTCGATGACTGTTGACGCAAGACCGGGCATGTACGGGTATGGCTTTGGTGTCGGCACGCTGGCCTCGGCCCGCGTCGATTTGAGCCACTCCGGTGCATTTAGTCTGGGTGCGGCGACCAACTATGTGCTCATCCCATCGCTCGGCCTTGGCATCACGGTGCTTAGCAATGCCGCGCCGGTCGGCGCAGTCGAGACGCTGGCCATGGACTTCGCCGACCTCGTGCAGTTCGGAACAATCACGCGCGACTGGTTCAGTGCCTATCATTCCCTGATGGCTCCACTCAGTGCGCCGTTCGGCTCACTCGTCGGAAAGTCACCGCCCGCACGACCAGCTTCCGCCCGCCGGCTGTCCGCATATGTTGGCGTCTATACAAACGCATATTTCGGAGATGCCGTGGTGATGCGGCGCGACAATGCGCTGGTGCTGCGTCTCGGTCCTGCCAGACGCGAGTTCGAGCTGCATCATTGGGACGCCAATGTGTTCACCTATGCACCGTCAGGCGAGAACGCGAATGCCGGCTCGATCTCCAAGATCACGTTCAGCCTGAAGTCGCCGGTGCAGGCTGCGGCACTCGATATCGAGTTCTACCGCGACAGCGGCTGGGGCCACTTCCCCCGTCGCTAGTCATGCCGCCTGCGCCACCGTCATCTCATCCCCGCTCACCGTGGTGCGCCGCATATCGCGCACCTGGGTCTCGTCGAACCGCGTAACGCGGTGCATGGTTTGACGATTGTCCCATACGACCAGATCCCATTGCCGCCACTTGTGCGAATAGACGAACTGCGGCTGCGTTGCATGCTCCATCAGGTCACGCAGGAATGCGCGCGCCTCTGGCACCGGCCAGCCGAGAATGGTGCCCGCATGCGCCGACAGGAACAGCGATTTCCGTCCGGTCACCGGGTGCGTGCGCACCAGACGCTGCCGCACCGGTCGGAACATTACGCGAGCAGCCTCGCTGATCTCGGTGAAGCCAAGTGCACCACGCGAGAACATAAGCGAATGCTCGCACACCAGGTCCTCGATGTCAGCCTTAGTCGCAGCGTCCAGTGCATCATATGCCGCCCGCATATCAGCGAACTCGGTGTGCCCGCCCTTCTCGACGACGACGCGGCCCGACAGCAGCGAATACTTCGCCGGCAGGGCACGGTACGAGCTGTCGGAGTGCCACAACCGGTTCCCCAGGTTGAACATGCGCCGCCGGTCGTCCCGCGCCAGCGGCCTCTGGTCCTTGTCCAGGTTGGATGCGTCCTGCATATCCAACGGCAGCCGCCTTTCCGCTGCTGTTGCGATGTGCCCGCCGGGCGAGGCTTCCAGCGTGCCGAAATTTCGCGTGAATGCCCGCTGGGCATCGTCGGTTAGATGCTGATCGTGAAAAACCAGGACGGCATAGCGATCCATCCCGATCTCGATCGCCGTCACGGCCTCCCCCGACAGCGGCTGTGTGGTGTCGATACCCGAGACTTCGCCGGCGAACATTGGAGTGATCTGACGGATGGTGATGGTCACGTCGCGGTCTCCCGTTCAGCGCCTGTGCATGATACCAGGAGCACAGCGCATGACCACAGAATGGAGAGAGTAGATACGATGCGGCGCTTGGCAGTACTGGCGCTATTGATGGCTGTCGCCTTGTCCCCGCACGGCGTCAGGGCCGAACCGCCCGCGCCAGACGGGACTTGGCTGGTTGCCGAACGCGTCGCCTTCGACATTTTCCCGTGCAACGACGCACTGTGTGGCAGGATCACCTGGCTGCGCAATCCCGCACTACGCACGCCCCAGATGTGCGGCCGAACCATCGTATGGGGACTTACCTCCGATGGCCCGTCGCAATGGGGCGGCGGCTGGTTTTTCGATCCCGAGAACGGCGCGACCTATAACGTCTCGGCGCACGTGGACACGGTCGATCGCATCTCCGCGCGGATCTACCGTGGCATCCCGATGTTTGGACGCACCGAGATCCTGCAGCGGATATCGGCGCACAGCCTTCCCGGCTGGTGCGAACTCTCGCGCTGACCGGCTCAGGCGGCCTGTGCGGGAACTGCCTCGACCATCAGCCCCGTACCCTTGATCGAGGTACGTCGCAGGTCGCGCACTTCCTTCAGGTCGTTGAACGACCTCGCACGATGCATCACGGTGCGATTGTCCCACATCACCAGGTCGTTCACCCGCCACTCATGCGCGTAGACGAACTGACGTTGCGTCGCATGCTCCATCAGGTCACGGATGAACGCGCGGGCCTCGGGCACCGGCCAGCCGACGATGCCGCCAATATGCGAGGACAGATACAGCGACTTCCGCCCGCTCACCGGATGCGTGACCACCAACCGGTGCTGCACCGGACGCAGTCGCTCCTCGTTGCCCGGTGCGTAGTCCGAGAAGCCGATCTGTTCGCGTGAGAAGACGATCGAGTGCTCACAGACCAGGCCCTCGACCTCGGCCTTCATCGACGCATCCAACGCGTCGTAGGCGGCGCGCATGTCGGCGAATTCAGTATTGCCGCCCTTCTGCGGAATCACGCGCCCGTGCAGCAGCGTGTAGCCGGCGCCAACGGCGCGGAAGGAAGCATCCGAATGCCATAGACGGTTGGCCAGCGCGTACATCCTGGACCGGTCCTCGCGCGCTCGCAGCTCGTTCCGCGCGGTCAAGTTGGAGATGTCACCGAGCTCAAGCCGGTCGCCGAGCCGTCGGTCCTCTGGCTTGGCCATCTGACCCGCCAGCGTGACTTCCAGCTCGCCAAAATTGCGGCTGAATTCGAGCTGCTGGTCGTCGGTCAGCTGCTGGTCGCGGAAGACCAGCACGGCATAGCGGTCCATCCCTGCCTCGATCGCGGCCACCTGTTCCTGGTCCAACTTCTGCGAGATATCGATGGCCGAGACCTCGCCAGCGAAAACCGGATGGGCCGGACGGATACTGGGACTCATCGTGGAGCGCTCCTGCATGTTCGCGACAGTATAGGGCAGCCCCCACGACCTGTCATGGAGAGCGCCAAACGACGCACCTCTGCGGTGAAAACGGCGGGATCATTCGCCCTTCCGTGGTCTCCGCGACAGAATGGTTCAAGATCGAAGATCGCGCGCCCAACGATCATCTCTCTTCCCCATGCAGCTAAAATTCGCCGCCCCTGCCCTGCGGGACCTTGCGGACGCATCACATCTCAACTGAACAAACCTCGGTCCCTTGCATCCCGGGCACGATCACCTGATTGCCTCGATTGAATGGTCCGTTCGCGCCGATGCGGACGATCTCCGGGTGCAAAACCGCCTCGAAGCGGCTGGAACACCGCGCCGGCGCCACCGGCTTGCTTGCATCTGTCGCTTCTGGTGCGGTCGAGAAGACTCGAACTTCCACGGGGTTTCCCCCACAAGCACCTCAAGCTTGCGCGTCTACCATTCCGCCACGACCGCTCGGGCCAGGCGCGGGGGTATAGCGGATGACCGCCGCTGCTTCAATCGCCGCGGCTTCGTGGCCTGTCGGCGCGCCCGTGCTATCGTGCCCATGACATGCCGCCGCCCGCTCCCGAATGGCGCATCGCCGAAGGGCTGACAGCCTACGCCGATGCCGTCGCTTTCATGCAGGACCGTGTTGCCGCCATCCGAGCCGGTAGCGCGCCTGAACTGGTCTGGCTGGTCGAACACCCGCCACTGTATACCGCCGGCACCTCGGCACGGATCGAGGAACTCACCGACCCCCGCCGATTTCCGACCTTCCACGCTGGCCGCGGAGGCCAGTGGACCTACCATGGACCTGGACAGCGCGTGGCTTACGTCATGCTCGATCTATCCCATGCGCATGGCACCGTACCGCCGCGGGACGTCCGCTGCTTCGTGCACGGGTTGGAGGAATGGCTCATCCGCGCCCTTGCCCGGTTCGGCGTGCACGGCGAGCGCCGCGCGGGCCGCGTCGGCATCTGGATCGCCCACGCCGATGCCACCGAAGCGAAGATCGCCGCAATCGGCGTGCGCGTCTCCCGCTGGGTGAGTTGGCATGGCATCGCACTCAACCTTGCCCCCGATCTGAGCCACTACAGCGGCATCGTCCCATGCGGCATCAGCGAACACGGCGTCACCAGCCTGAGCGCGCTCGGCATTGCTGCTACGATGGCCGAAACAGACGCCGCCCTGCGTGCCGCATGGCAGGACGTGTTCGGTTCCGAGCCCTCGGGTTCCTTTCTGTGTCCATTGACATCTACTTGAAGCGCGAAGCAGCGATGGCTACTCAACCCGCACCACCGCGGATGATAGCGTGGCCGCAATTCCTTCGTGCATGGGCATAGCTATGCCGCCCTGCTCCCAAGCACGCGATACACGCTGGCGCGGCCAATGCCGAGCCGGCGTGCAACCTCGGCAGGTCGGGCTTCTCCCCGTAGCGAAGCTTGTGGACGACTACGGCATTGATCTTTGCCTTCCGGCGCTTGTATGCCCACGAGCTTTTGCTGCGGCGATACCTTCGGCCTGTCGTTCCTTTCGTAAGGTCGTTTCTGTTTGCAGACAAATATTGTCGAGGAACGCCTTGCCGGGGGCGGTGCCCGTATTGATCGGCTGCTCGGTCGCCCGCAGGCTCACACCTCTCTCTTTAGTCAGGGACAATGTTCTGCAGATCCCGAAGTGACTGCGCGAGGCGATCGATGCGCGTGACGACAAGGGCATCACCTGGCCCTACGAAGTCGAGCAAGACCTGTAGCTCGGTCGATCATCACGGCGTGACCCACATTGGCCATAGGCGGAAGTTCACGGGAGATAGTATTCCATCGGCCGGACTGTCGTTTGCATAATTGTCCATGAGCAGGCGAACCTGATCCGCGGTGACAAACTTGCGCGTTTCCATGGCACAGTCATTCAGCGGCGATTACCTGACGCCGCCTATTGCCGACCGCTACTCTCCCGACGCTGCTGCCGGCTTGCTCGCTATAAACCGGACGAGTGGCCTATCTGGTTCGCGACGGCGGCCCAGTATAATACCAATCCGCCGAGTGTCTGCCTCTCGTCTGACGGGGGCAAGATTCCCGAACCGGCGATAGCGTGATTCAAGCTGGCAAACGATGGAGTTTGCCATGGGTCAGGCCGTCCCTGTGCGCAACGACTCCACTGCCGATCAACTCCGGCGCTTGGCTCGGCAGGCGAAGGACGTGTCGCAGGCGCGTCGGCTGTTGGGGATCGGGGCGGAGATCGATGGGGCGTCCCGAGCGGATGCTGCGCGGATCGGCAGGATGGAGCGTCAGAGCTTGCCAGGCTGGGTGATCCGGTTCAATGCGCATGGGCCAGAGGGCCTCATCAATATTCCGTCGCCTGGCGTGCCGCCGAAACTCGAAGCCGAACATCGAGCGTTCCTCAGCAAGGTGGCCGAGCAGGTCCGGTCCCGGCCGTGCACGGTGGTGCGCTGGCGCGCCTGTGACCTTGTTGCGCTGCTGCAGGAGGAATTTGGCATCTCGGTCTCGGACGACACGGTCTATCGTGCCCTGAAGGACCTGGGCTTTGCCCATTTGAGCGCCCGGCCGAAGGCCTATCGGCAGGATCCAGAAGCCATGGAGGCCTTCAAAAAACGTATGGCCTGCCCCGTCCGCAAGCGCTTTCTGCGATCCGATCTGGCCAGTCTGCGTCAATGTATTCGTGTGTGGATGGCTCCCTGTCTTGCAAGTCACGCTTGGTGATGCCGACCAGATGCGGCTTGCCGCCGGTTGTAACCTGGCACGGCACGAATCCAAGCCACACCGCGAGATCAGCCCACGAGCGAAGGTTTGACCTTTGCCGATCGCCGCTAGCAAGGCCGTCGCATTCAAGACACCGATCCCAAGGATGGTCGCGAGGCGTCGCGCATCCGCATCGCTACGGCATATGCAGCGAACTCGTTGTCGAACGCGGTAATCCGCCGATCCAGTTGGAGCCATTCCGCGCGCATATCGCGATCAGGCGGCGGACACGGGGACTGAGCGGATGGTCGCCATCTAAGACCATCATTGCTTCGAGATAGTGTTCTAGCTTGCGTCGACCCTGGGGAACTGTAATGCCGCGTTCCAGCAGCACAGCACGCAGTTGGCGTCTGCACGTCGAGCTGCGATCCACTCTTCAGCTCGACAAACCGCATGGTCGGCAGTGTCGCTGCCCCGCCAATCGCCTCGGCATCACGGTCGTCGTTCTTCTGCGCCTTGACGTAGGGTCGCACATACTCCGGCGACATCAAACATACCTGGTGGCCTTGGCCGGACATCACGCGCCTAAGATGGTGCGCACCACAGCACGCCTCCATCGCTACGATATGACCTTCCCCCGCTTTGGTGGACACGGGTTACGGCCTACGCGGCCGCTGCGAGTTGCTCCTTTTGCATTGGCGTCATGTAGCCGATTGCCGAGTGCAAGCGGTGGCAATTGTAGAAGCCTTGGATAAACCGGAGGAGCCCACTTCGTGCTGCCTGGCGCGTCAGGTAGCCGGATGCGTCATCGAGCTCGGTCTTCATGCTGCCGAAGAAGCTCTCCATTGGCGCGTTGTCCCAGCAATCAGCCTTGCGGCTCATGGAGCAACGCATGCCGTGGCC
>JBKPSV010000246.1:0-8721 GCA_046735215.1 Pseudomonadota bacterium
CACCACAGCCAGGACGGACGCGGAAGCGAAGGCGCTGCTGAGAGCCTTCGAACTGCCGTTCGCGAACTGAGGAAGACAGATGGCCAAGCTTTCACAGGTCAATCGCAACGCCATGCGCGCCTACAAGTCGAAGCGCGACAAATCAAAGCGTGCCGCACTGAAGGCGATCGTGATGGATCGCACCCTGCCGGTGGAGGATCGGTTCAACGCCACGCTGAAGCTCGCGCAACTGCCGCGCAACGGTTCGCACGTTCGCGTCCGGCTGCGCTGCAAGCTCACCGGGCGACCGCGTGGCAATTACCGCAAGTTCGAGCTGAGCCGCATCATGCTGCGCGAACTTGGCAACCAGGGCCAGATCCCCGGCATGGTCAAGGCGAGCTGGTAGAAGGAAACGAGCAGATGGCAGTTTCCGACCCGTTGGGCGACATGCTGACACGCATCCGCAACGCGCAGCGCGCACGCCATTCCAGCTGTCTGGCGCCGGCGTCGAAGCTGCGTGCCAATGTGCTGGATGTGCTGAAGCGCGAGGGCTTCATCCGTGGCTTCGAGGCGCATGAACTGCGACCCGGCGTTGCGCAGCTGCGCATCGAGCTGAAATACAATGAGGGCGAGCCGGTGATCAAAGAGATCACCCGCGTCTCCAAGCCAGGTCGGCGCGTCTATTCGAAGATCAAAGAGATGCCCCGTGTCTATGCTGGTCTTGGCATTTCGATCCTGTCCACGCCGCGCGGCGTGATGAGCGACGCAGAGGCGCGCGCCGCCAATGTCGGCGGCGAAGTGCTCTGCCGCGTATTCTGACGGAGGACACGATGTCGCGCATCGGCAAGTACCCGGTGGAAATCCCGCAAGGTGTGCAGGTGGCGATTGCCGGCCGGCTGCTCACGGCGAAGGGGCAGCTCGGCGAGTTGAAACTCGAGTTGACCGAGTTCGTCGAGGCAACGGTCGAAGGCAATCATGTCGCGGTAAAGCCGCGCACCGAGGAGACCCGGGCGCGGATGATGTGGGGAACCACGCGCGCGCTGGTCGCCAACATGGTGAAGGGCGTGTCCACCGGCTACACGAGATCGATGGAGATCACCGGCACCGGCTATCGCGCCGCGGTGCAGGGCAAGAACCTCGAACTCGCCCTGGGTTATTCGCACCCGATCGTCTATCCGATCCCGGACGGCATCAAGATCACCTGCGAGCGCCCGACGGCGATCAGGGTGGAAGGCGTGGACAAGCGGCTGGTCGGTCAGGTGGCGGCGGAGATCCGTGGGTTCCGCGGACCGGAGCCCTATAAGGGCAAAGGCATCCGCTACACCGACGAGCAGATCCGGCGGAAGGAAGGGAAGAAGAAGTGAGCACGCTGCAGGATCTGCGGGCGCGTCGGCGCGGGCGGCTGCGGTTCCAGTTGCGCCAGAAGTCAGGTGGACGGCCACGGCTGTCTGTGTTCCGTTCGGGCAAGCACATCTACGCCCAGGTGATCGACGACAGTGCTGGCCGCACCGTGGCTGCGGCGTCGTCGCTGGACAAGACATTGCGCGGCAGCCTGCGCACCGGCGCTGACAAGGCGGCGGCCGCCGCGGTTGGAAAGCTGGTCGCGGAACGGGCGGCAGCGGCGGGGATCAAGGAAGTGGTGTTCGACCGCGGCGCCTATTTGTATCACGGCCGCGTCAAGGCGCTGGCCGACGCCGCTCGCGAAGGCGGGCTCGCGTTCTAAAGGAATGATCCATGGCACGTGAACCAAGAGAGGGCGGACGACGGCGCGATCGCGACGATCGTGACGCTGATGACGGCCTCACCGACAAGCTGGTGACTATCAATCGTGTGGCGAAAGTCGTGAAGGGCGGCCGTCGGTTTGCATTCGCCGCCTTGGTGGTGGTGGGCGATCAGAAGGGTCGCGTCGGGTATGGCGCAGGCAAGGCGCGCGAGGTGCCGGAGGCGATCCGCAAAGCCACCGAACGGGCCAAGCGCGGCCTGATCCGCGTGCCGATGAAGGAAGGCCGTACGCTGCACCACGATATCGAAGGGCGTTACGGCGCCGGCAAGGTCGTATTGCGTACCGCACCGGCTGGCACCGGCATCATCGCCGGTGGGCCGCTCCGGGCTGTATTCGAAACACTCGGCATCGGCGATGTGGTCGCCAAGTCTCTTGGCAGCCGCAACCCGCACAACATGGTCAAGGCGACTTTCGCCGCCCTGGGGCGCTGCGCGTCGCCGCGCTCTGTGGCGAACCGGCGCGGCAAGAAGGTGTCGGAACTGTTCGCGCGCCGCGATTCCGGACCTTCCCGTGCCGCGCCCGCGCAGGAGGCGCCAAGTGCCTAAAGTGCGGGTAACGCAGACCGGATCGCCGGCCGGGCGCAAGCCGGGTCAACGGGAAACACTGATTGGTCTCGGATTGAACAAAATGCGTCGGACCCGTGAGCTGGAGGACACGCCCGCGGTGCGCGGCATGATCCGCAAAGTAGCCCACCTGGTAAAGGTGGAGGATCGGTAGAGATGAACCTGAACGAACTGCGTGACAATCCTGGCGCCCGGCTGAAGTCGAAGCGGCTGGGGCGTGGCATCGGCTCGGGCAAGGGCAAGACATCGGGCAAGGGCGTCAAGGGTCAGAAGGCGCGCGCTGGCGTATCGCTGAACGCCTTCGAGGGCGGCCAGATGCCGCTATATCGGCGCTTGCCGAAGCGCGGCTTCTGGAACCCGTTCCGCAAGGAGTACGCACCGGTGAACCTCGGCGCGCTGGACGCGGCTATCGCGGCCGGCAAGCTGGATGGCGCCCAGCCGATCGACGAGGCTGCACTGAAAGCGGCGGGGCTGGTGCGCGGCAAGTCGGATGGCGTGCGGCTGTTGGCCAAGGGCGAGATTTCACGGACGGTCACCATCACCGTCTCCGGTGCATCCGCGGCGGCAATCGAGGCAGTGCAGAAGGCGGGCGGCTCGGTGACCACCACCGTCGCAAAGGCGGAGCCTGCAGCCGAAGCCTAGCGTCGGCCTTGCGTTGGTTCTGCCCCAGCCCGACAATAGGATTCGACTGACGAGGGACGACCGATGGCCTCCGCTGCCGAACAACTTGCAGCAAATCTGAGCCTTGGGGTCTTCTCCAAGGCCACCGAACTCAAGAAGCGCATCTGGTTCACCCTCGGCGCGTTGATCGTCTACCGCATCGGAACCTACGTCCCAGTACCCGGCGTCGATGCCGCGGTGATGAGCGAGATGCTGCAGCAACATGGCGGCGGCATTCTCGGCATGTTCGATATGTTCACGGGCGGCGCGCTGGGGCGCATGACGGTCTTTGCACTGAACATCATGCCTTACATCAGTGCCAGCATCATTATCCAGCTGATGACCGCCGCCGTCCCGACCTTGGAGGCGCTGAAAAAAGAGGGCGAAGCTGGTCGAAAGAAGCTCAACCAGTACACCCGATATCTCACGGTGTTCATCGCCTTGTTCCAGTCCTACGGCATCGCCGTGGGGCTCGAGGGCATGCATGCCAGCTTTGGTCCCGCCGTGATCAATCCTGGCTGGTTCTTCCGGTTCTCATGCGTGATCACGCTGGTCGGCGGCACCATGTTCCTGATGTGGCTGGGCGAGCAGATCACCGCTCGCGGGGTGGGCAACGGCACTTCGCTGATCATCATGTCCGGCATCGTTGCTAACCTGCCGAATGCCCTGGCGTCGCTGCTTGATCTAGGCCGCACGGGTGCGCTGTCGCCGTTCTTCATCATCGGCTTCATGTTTCTGGCGGTGTTTGTGATCGCGTTCATCGTGTTCATCGAGCGCGCGCAGCGGCGAATACCGGTCCAGTATCCAAAGCGTCAGGTCGGCAACCGGATGTTCGGTGGCGACTCGACGCATATGCCGCTCAAGATCAATACATCGGGGGTCATTCCACCGATCTTCGCCAGCTCTATCTTGTTGATACCGGCGACGATCGCCGGCTTCTCCGCCGGCGGACCAGGCTGGCTGCAATGGATCTCCACCGAGTTGTCGCATGGCTCGCCGCTGTATATGGCGGTATATGCCGCCATGATCATCTTCTTCTCGTATTTCTACACAGCGGTGGTCTTCAATCCGCAGGAGACGGCGGACAACCTGAAGAAGTACGGTGGCTTCATTCCCGGTATCCGTCCGGGCACGGCGACGGCCGATTACTTCGACCACGTGCTCACACGACTGACCACGGTAGGCGGACTTTATCTGGTGGCGGTCTGCCTGTTGCCCGAAGTTCTGATCAGCGACTATGGCCTGCCATTTTATTTCGGCGGCACCTCCATCCTGATCGTGGTGTCCGTCACAATGGACACGGTCACGCAGATCCAGTCGCACCTGCTGGCGCACCAGTATGAGGGCCTGATCCGCAAGGCCCGGGTGCGGCACCGATGATGGCCGGCTCAAGTCCGGCCATGACGGTCGGAGGCCGGGCTGGCGCCCGGGACCATGGATGAGACTGATCATGCTTGGCCCGCCCGGCGCGGGGAAAGGAACTCAGGCCAAGTGGTTGCAGGACCGCTATGGCATCGCGCAGATCTCCACTGGAGATATGCTGCGCGCGGAGGTCGCCGCCGACTCACCCGTCGGGCGGGAGGCGAAAGTGGTAATGGAGGCCGGCCAACTGGTTTCCGACGACATCATCATTCGGATGCTGGGACAGCGAGTGGAACAACCGGATGCGGCGAATGGCTTCATCCTTGATGGGTTTCCCCGTACCGTACCCCAGGCTGAATCGTTGGACCGCCTGCTCCGCGAAAAGCGGATGAAGCTCGACGCGGTGGTCGAGCTCGCGGTTGATGACGCAGCCTTGGTCGAGCGAATCGCTGGACGCTTCACCTGTGCAAGGTGCGGCACTGGTTACCACGATACCTTCAAACCCACCGCGGTCGCTGGTATCTGCGACGTATGCGGCTCGCACGAATTCACTCGCCGGGCTGACGACAATAGGGACACCGTGACGGCGCGACTCGATGCGTATCACCGTCAGACGGCGCCGATCCTGCCGCATTACGAGGCGCAAGGGGTGCTGCGGCGGGTGGACGGGATGGCAGATATCGACGATGTGACGCGACAAATTGAGCAGGTGCTGTCCCGGTTGCCCACGGCCATTTGACCTCCCTCGTTGACTCAGCGGCAAGCCGGCCTATATTCCGCCTCCTCGGTGCTTTCCCCTGGAATTGCGCCCCAATAGACATTTCCGAGGAGTGACGGCGTGGCACGTATTGCCGGCGTGAACATCCCGACCAATAAGCGGGTGACCATAGGCCTGCGCTACATCTATGGGATCGGCCCGTCGAAGGCCGCCGAAATCTGCGGCAAGCTGGCGATTCCCGACGACCGCCGGGTCAACCAGCTTTCCGATGAGGAAGTGCTGCGTATCCGCGAGATGATCGATCACGATTATCGCGTGGAGGGTGACCTCCGGCGCGAAGTGGCGATGAACATCAAGCGGCTGATGGATCTGGGCTGCTATCGCGGCCTGCGGCACCGGCGCGGCCTGCCGGTGCGTGGTCAGCGCACTCACACCAATGCGCGGACCCGCAAAGGCAAGGCGGTTGCGATCGCCGGAAAGAAGAAGGTGACCAAGTAGTCGGCGCCCTCCGTCCCCACAGCAGCAGGATTTAACGCAGCATGGCGAGAACCGCCACCTCCTCGCGCCCTCGCAGGCGAGAGCGCAAGAACATCACGTCGGGCGTCGCGCATGTCGCGGCGACGTTCAACAACACGGTCATCACGATCACCGACGCCCAGGGCAACGCGATTGCCTGGTCGTCCTCCGGAAGTCAGGGCTTCAAGGGCAGCCGCAAGTCGACCCCCTATGCGGCGCAGGTCGCGGCCGAAGACGCCGGTCGCAAGGCCCGCGAGCATGGCATGGAAATGCTGGAGATCGAGGTCAGTGGACCGGGATCGGGACGCGAGAGTGCATTGCGGGCATTGCAGGCGGTCGGGTTTTCCATCTCGGCGATCCGCGACATGACACCGGTTCCGCACAACGGCTGCCGGCCGCGCAAGCGCCGACGGGTCTGACGTCGGGCAGGGAACGTACCGATCGCATTGGGTCGTTGTTGGACCTTCGGCAAGACCGCGGTCCGAAAGGTTGGATAGCATGAGACAGAGTGCAGTCATCCAGCGCAACTGGCAGTCACTGATCAAGCCGGAGAAACTGGAAGTCGAACCTGGCGCCGATCCCTCGCAGGTCGCGACCATCGTCGCGGAACCCTTGGAGCGCGGGTTCGGCATGACGTTGGGCAACGCAATCCGCCGTATCCTGCTGTCGTCGCTGCAGGGCGCCGCGGTGACCGCGGTACAGATCGATGGCGTGCTGCACGAGTTCAGCAGCATTCCCGGCGTGCGCGAGGACGTTACCGACATCGTGCTCAACATCAAGCAGCTGGCGCTGCGGATGCACGGTGAAGGGCCGAAGCGAATGACGCTGACCGCCACTGGCCCGGGCGAGGTGCGTGCCGGTCAGATCCAGGCGGGCCATGACATCGAAATCATGAACTCGGGCCTCGTCCTGTGCACGTTGGACGACGGCGTGAAGCTCGGGATGGAGTTCACGGTGAACCTTGGCAAAGGGTATCAGCCCGCCGCGGTGAACCGGCCGGAGGATGCGCCGATCGGTCTGATCCCGGTCGACAGTATCTACTCGCCGGTGCGTCGGGTTTCCTACAAGGTGGAGCCGACCCGCGTTGGCCAGGTCACCGACTATGACAAGTTGCTGCTCACCGTGGAGACGAATGGCGCAGTAACGCCCGAAGATTCGGTGGCACTGGCAGCGCGAATCTTGCAGGACCAGCTGCAGCTTTTCATCAACTTCGAGGAACCGCAGCAGATCCGCGCCGAGGAGCCGGAAGACAACCTGCCGTTCAACCGTAATCTGCTGCGCAAGGTCGACGAACTTGAGCTGTCGGTCCGCTCGGCGAACTGTCTGAAGAACGACAACATCGTCTACATCGGCGATCTGGTGCAGAAGTCCGAGCAGGAAATGCTGCGCACGCCGAACTTCGGGCGGAAGTCGCTGAACGAGATCAAGGAGGTGCTTGGCTCGATGGGCCTCGGTCTGGGAATGACGGTGCCGGGCTGGCCGCCAGAGAATATCGAGGACTTGGCCAAGCGGATGGAAGAGCCGTTTTAGGGCGCAATCGCTGAAGGGGCGAGCGTCGGAAGCGTGCATCGCCCTCTACAACAACAAGAGGGTAGCCGACCATGCGTCACGGGGTAGCCGGCCGGAAGCTCGGCGTCACATCCAGCCACCGTCAGGCGATGTTCCGCAATATGGCGGTCGCGCTGATCAAACATGAGCAGATCACCACGACGTTGCCGAAAGCAAAAGAACTCCGTCCGGTCGTTGAGAAGCTGATCACGCTTGGCAAAAAGGGTGGATTGGCCAATCAACGCCTGGCGCATGCGCAGCTGCGTGACGATGTGATCGTGGAGAAGCTGTTCGGACCCCTGGCCGAACGCTATCGCGCACGAGCCGGCGGGTATTGCCGCGTGTTGAAAGCCGGTGTGCGCTATGGCGACGCTGCAGACATGGCGGTGATCGAGTTCATCGAGCGTGACGTGAGCGCGAAGGGCCTGGACAGCGGTCCAAAGCAGCAGGCGCAGGAAGAGGAAGCCGACGCCGCGTAGCGGCTGCGACGGCTCCGCATTACATCTGCGCCCGGCGGCGAACCAAGCGGAGGCCGTCCCGTAAGCTCAGGCTGTTGTGTCGGCCAGCCTGGCTGCACGGGGCGCGACTCCGGCTTGACCAGTATCATCCGCCGATGGGAACACTGGCCACCGATCTCCCTGAATATTGGCAAGCGCCAATCGGTGCGGGGATTTCTTCACGCAGGGCGCTATCGCGATCCACCCGCCAGGGCTGCGGGTCGAGGGCGTAGGCCCAATTGCTCTGCCGCTGCTTCCTGTGCAGGCGGGGCAGTTGATCGCGATCGCTGGAGGCGCCCCGTTTGGCCGCGGAGCGGACATCATAGTCGATCCCTGGTGGGCCGAACCTGGCAGATTGGGGCCCAACAAGTTCCGTATCGAAGGCAGGCATTGGCAGAGCACGCTCGACATGATACTGGCGCGCGCCGCAGAAGGCCTGGGTGTCAGCGAACCGAGTGAAGCGGAGTTGTACAAGCTGCTGATCTACGATGAAGGCAGCTTCTTCGCAGCGCACCGCGATACCGAGAAGGCGGATCACATGTTTGCCCACTGGTGATCGTGTTGCCGTCATACTCGAGCCGCGGCGAACTCACCATCCGTCACTCCGGTCGCGAAGCGACGCTTGATCTGCGGCCCGACGATGCCGGCGAGGCGGCGTTCGCCGCCTTCTACGCGGAGTGTGTGCACCAGGTGCTGCCGGTCGCCGCCGGCTGTCGCCTCGCGCTGATCTACAACCTGTTGCGGCGCCAGCAGAAGGGCGCCTTATTGCCTCCCGACTACCGCAATGAGCAGGCAAGGATCGAGCGGAGACTGCGCGACTGGCGGTCCGGGAAGCCAGAGAAGTTGGTGTATCCGCTACAGCATGCGTCCACCCCGGCGCAAATCGCCCTCAACGCGTTGAAGGGAGCGGATGCCGGGGCTGCCGAGGTGCTGGCCGCGGCAGCCGTCGGTGCGGAGTGCGAGCTGCATCTTGCGCTGTTGACGATCGAGGAATCCGGTATCGCAGAATATGGGACGATGCCTCGCGTGGCCTGCGATCTATGGCATGGATACCGTCCTGATCCCGGCGCTGCGACTCTCATGCCTCGTCATGAC
>JBKPSV010000247.1:0-20007 GCA_046735215.1 Pseudomonadota bacterium
AGCCCGAAGATGAAAATATTGTCTTCACCCACGCGTTCTCTAATTTCGATATTGGCACCGTCCAGCGTGCCGATGAATGCGCCGTTCAACGCCAGCTTCATGTTGCCTGTCCCGGAAGCTTCCATTCCCGCGGTTGAGATCTGTTCCGACAGATCCGCCGCAGGAATGATTGCTTCGGCCAGGCTCACATTGTAGTCCGGGATAAACACCACCTTCAGCATGCCGCGCAGCACCGGATCATTGTTGATCACCCGCGCCACGTCATTGATCAGCTTGATGATCAGCTTGGCCCTGTAGTAGCTCGCCGCGGCCTTGCCAGCAAAGATCCGGACTCGCGGCACCCAGTCGTGGGTCGGATGCGCCCGAATCTCGTTGGACAGCGCGATCGTCTCCAGGATGTTCAGCAACTGCCGTTTGTACTCGTGGATGCGCTTGATATGGACATCGAACAGCGCGTGCGGATCGAGCGTGATCTGCAGACGCTCCTGCACCAGGTCAGCCAGCACCTGCTTGTTGGCGAGCCGGATGCCTGCGAACCGCTCTTGCACGGACGTGTCGTCCGCAGCCTTGGCAAAATCGCTCAAGGCATCCGCATCATCCAGTAGCCGCTCGCCAACCACGTCGGTCAACAGCGTCGTAAGCTGTGGGTTGGCGCCGAACAGCCAACGACGCAGGGTGATGCCGTTGGTCTTATTAACGATACGGTCCGGATAGAGCCGGTGCAGCTCGCGGAACACCGTGCGGCGCATCAACTCGGTGTGCAACTCGGAGACGCCGTTGACCTTGTGCGAGCCCAGGAAGGCCAGTGAGCTCATGCGCACCCGCCTCCCTGCGTTGTCATCGATCAGCGACAAGTCCGCCAATGGTGGTCCGTCTTTACGCGGCAAGGCGCAGACAGCATCAAGGTGGATTCGATTGACCTGATATACAATCTGCATGTGCCGCGGCAGTAGTCGCTCCAGCAGTGATACCGGCCAGCTCTCCAAGGCCTCGGGAAGCAGCGTGTGGTTGGTATACGAGATCGTGTTCGTGGTAATCTGCCATGCTTCATCCCACGCAAGCTTGTGCTGATCGACAAGGATCCGCATCAACTCGGCCACGGCAATGGCAGGATGTGTGTCGTTCAGCTGGATCGCAGCCATGTCCGCCAGGGTACGAATATCGCCGGCGTGCTGGCGCATGTGCCGTTCAACCAGGTCCTGCAGCGACGCCGAGGTGAAGAAATACTCCTGCCGCAGCCGTAACTCCTGGCCGGCCGGTGTGTCATCGCTGGGATACAGCACCTGCGAGATTGCATTGGCTCGATCGCGTGCCTCGAGCGCGCCGATATGGTCGCCGCGATTGAACGCATCCAGCCGCAGCGGGTCTGGCGCACGCGCCGCCCATAGTCGCAGCGTATTGGCGAAGTTGCCCCTCCAACCTACGACTGGCGTATCGTAGGCCACCGCATCAACGGTTTCGGCCGGATTCCAGGTATATTGCAGATCGCCGTTTTCTCCCGGCTGGGTCTCCACAGTGCCGCCAAAGCCGACCCGATGCGTTGCATCCGGCCGCGTGACCTCCCATGGATTGCCGTTGGTCAGCCAGTTCTCGGGATATTCGCGTTGCCAGCCATCCTGAATGACCTGTCGGAACATGCCGTGGGTGTAGCGGATGCCATAGCCATGAGCGGAGATGCCCAAGGTCGCCATGCTTTCCATGAAGCATGCGGCAAGCCGCCCGAGACCGCCGTTGCCCAACGCGGCATCCTGCTCGACGTTGCGCAGCCTGTCGTAGTCTACTCCTAGCTCGGCCAATGCCATGCGCATCCGATCCACGAGGCCCAGGTTGTTGAGCGAATCGTGCAATAAGCGGCCGATCAGGAACTCCAGCGACAGGTAATAGACCCGCTTCCCCCTGCTCACGTAGTTGTATCGCGTGGACGCCATCCAGCGTTCCAGCACATGGTCCCGCACAGCCAGGGCTGTAGCCATGAACCAGTCCCAGTCGGTGGCAACGATCGGATCGCGGCCGACGTCGTACGTCAGTTTGACAACCACGCCTCTCCGGAGTGCGGCAACGTCCTCGTCTTCCGCTGGAATCGGAATGCGCGACGCATCCGCGCTGGAAATCAGTGCAGAGCTCATGTAGGCGGTTGTGGGGCGATATGGGTAATAAACGGTTAAGTCCGGGGTCAGGCTAGGAACGCCCGGACCTCCCGCAGGAATATGTCCAACTTATCGTGATGCACCCAGTGGCCGGCACCCCCTACACCCAGGATGCGGGCGTGCTGGAAATAGCCGGCGCGACCGTCATCCGCCGGATTCTTCGCCCAGCTCTCCTGGCCGTAGACCAATAAGGTTGGGCATGTGATTTGCGACCAGAGCGAGGCAATCTCCTCTCGCGTCATGTCGTAAGGCGGCCAGACGCGGACGTAGTTGTCGAACTTCCAGCTGTAGGTGCCGTCCTCATTCTGGTTCACCCCATGCTGCGTCAGGTGCCGTGCCTGCTCGACGGACAGATGCGGGTTCTCTTCCTGCATCCTCAGCAGCGCATCCTCGATGCTAGCGTAGCGCCGGGGCAGCCTGCCGGACAGTGAGCGCTGTTCGTCGATCCATTCGCGCATTCGTCGCGCGATCGGACGACGGGGCGTTGCTTCTGGTGGGCGAGGCGGCGGCCCGATGCCCTCGATCACCACCAGGCGGCGCACTGCCTCAGGATAAATGCCGGCATAGCGCGTTGCGATATTGCCGCCGAGTGAGTGAGCGACTATCGCCACGGGCGCCAGCTCTTGCTGGTGGATGAGCTGCGCGAGATCGTAAATGTAGCTCGCCATCGTGTAGTGCCCGGATGCCGACCAGGCCGAATCGCCATGGCCCCGCAGGTCCGGGGCGATGATGTGGTAGTCATCACGCAGCGCCCCCGCGAGCCAGTCCCAGTTGCGGCAGTGGTCGCGGCCACCATGCAAAAGCACCAGCGGCGGCGAAGTGGGATTGCCCCAGTCGACGTAGTGCAGCCGCAACCGTTGCGAGAAATATACACGCGACGTTGGACCGGACGGGTGCAAATCCATTCTCACCCAGGAAAGCAGATGCGCGTCGTCGCGGTCCAGTCGCGACCAGCACGTGCCTTCGGCTCCGGGTTCGCATAGCTCGGCTGCGCTGCGGAGACTGGTGGAAAGGAACATGCGCAGCCATACTGACGTGTAGCAGAAAGGTAGCGTGCATGACGGCCGCTGTGGCAAGGCTTTGCGTCGGACGCGTCCATTACGCCTGGATTGCGCTGACCGTCGCCTTCACCATCACCCTGGGCGCAGTCGGCGTTCGTGCCGCGCCGGGCGTGATGATCGTGCCATTGCAGCAGGCGTTTGGCTGGAGTGTTGGCACGATCTCGGCGGCCATCTCGCTCAACATCCTGCTAATGGGCATGACGCAGCCGTTTATCACCGGTTTGATGGAGACCCTCGGCCTCCGTCGCACCATCCTGCTTTGCCTCTTGCTGCTGCTGACCGGGACCGGGCTTTCCACCTTCATCACAGCATCGTGGCAGTTGTTCTTCACCTGGGGACTGCTGGTCGGCATCGGTGCCAGTGCCGGCGCGGTTGGTATGGCCGCGGCGGTGGCGAACCGCTGGTTCGTCGCCCATCGCGGCCTGGCGATGGGTCTATTGAGTTCAGGCAACGCCGCCGGGCAATTGATCTTCCTGCCGCTGCTGGGACGGTTATCCCAGGACTACGGCTGGCAGAGCGTTTCGATCGCCGTCACGCTGACCGTCGCTGCGCTAATCCCTTTGGCTATGCTGTTCCTGCCTGAGACACCGGCTGCCATTGGTCTCGCACCTCTCGGCGCAACGATCGAGGCGCCGTCACCAGCCCGCAGTCGTAACCCATTCGTCGTCGCAATCGATGGCCTGATCCGCGGCGTCCGCTCGCTCGACTTCTGGCTGCTGGCCACCAGCTTCGCGATCTGCGGCTTCTCCACCAATGGCCTGATCGGCACGCATCTGATCGCATTCTGCGTTGACAATGGCTATTCGCAGTTTGCCGGTGCGGGCATTCTGGCGTCCCTGGGTATCTTCAGCCTGATCGGTTCGACCATCGCAGGCTGGCTGACCGACCGCTACAATCCACGGATTCTGCTGTTCTGGATCTTTGGGCTGCGTGGGCTGTCGCTCATGCTGTTGCCCTATACGAACTTCGACAGCGTCAGCCTGACAGTGTTCGCGGTGTTCTACGGGTTGGACTGGATCGCGGTGATGCCGCCGATCTTCGCGCTGGTCAACGAGGTGTTCGGCAGGAAGGCCGCGCCGGTGATCATGTCGTGGATTTTTGCCACGCATCAGGTCGGCGGTGCTTTGGCAGCGGTGGGAGCAGGGGTGGTCCGCACCTGGACCGGCAGCTATCTGCTTGCGTTCCTTGTGAGTGGCTTGGCATGCCTGATGGCCTCAATCCTGGTGCTGCGTATTACCAGGACGCGCCCTGCGGCAGCCACTGCCTAACTTCAGAGGCATAGGTGACATCGCTATAGCCTGCACCTAGGCTCATCATCTGATGAGGCAATGGTGAGGCGATCCGCGATGGAGTTCGGCATCTTTCACGAGTTCCCATCTCTGCCTGGTCGTTCGCACGCCGAGGCATTTGCGCAATCATTTGAGCTGGTCGATGGCGCTGAACGCTGGGGGCTGGATGCAATGTGGCTTGGCGAGCTGCACTTCGATCCGGCGCGTTCGGTGTTGTCGGCGCCGCTTTGCGTCGCCAGTGCGATTGCTGCCCGTACGCAACGCATGAAGATCGGCCTCGCGGTGCAGGTGCTGCCGCTTTGTCATCCGCTGCGCTTGGCCGAGGAAGCGGCAACCGTGGATCAGATCAGCAATGGGCGCCTGATCTTCGGCGTCGGCCGCAGCGGTGTGGCGCGCACCTACGAGGCATACGGCGTGCCCTATGCGGAAAGCCGCGATCGCTTCGGCGAAGTGCTGGACATCGTGCGCAAGGCGTGGACGCAGGATCGCATTTCCTACCAGGGCAAGTACCACCGCTTCGAAGATGTGTCGGTGGTGCCGAAGCCGCTGCAGCAGCCCACGCCGCCGATCCGCGTCGCCGCAACCAGCGCCGATACATTCGTATCGATCGGGCAGCAGGGGCTGCCGATTTTCGTCGCGGTGCGCTATGAGACGGCAGCGGAGATCGCACCACACATCGCGGCGTACCGTGCGGCGCTCGCGGATGCCCGTGCGGCAGGTGGTGGCGTGTTCCTGCGTGTCCCGGCCTATATCGCGCCATCAGATGCGCAGGCACGCAGCGAGGCCGAACCGAGCCTGATCCATTTCTATCGTCAGCAGGCGGCCCTGCTGGCTGACTCCGCAAAGCGCGCCGGCGTGGACGGCGCGGAACGCCGGGCAGCGACCGCGCGACGGCTTGAGACGATGACCTATGAGCAGGCGCTGGAAGGCACCGTGTTAATCGGTTCGCCAATGTCGGTGGCAGGTCGGCTGGAGGAGCTGCGCCGCGAATTGAGTCTCGACGGGGTCCTGATGGAACTGAATTGTGGTGGCAAGATTCCGCACCAGAACGTCATGACAGCTCTCCGGCTGCTCTGTCAGGAGGTGATGCCAGCATTTCACTGAGCCGATGCATAACGCTACGCCCATTGACCTTGCCGTCTTGGCCACGGCAACCCATCGCTCTGGCAGACTGCACGGCAAGGTCGGGCCCGCTGATACCTGAGATCGCATTCCGCAGGCCGGCTTCCTTGGAACCCCATTTAAACGGGTGAAGTGGGCGAAGTTGGACGGCGCAGCTTAGGTGCGCACTGGGCTAGAACGGCGTCCCGCATTACCGGACCACCTTGTGACAGGTTGGCAATCGTCCTGTTATGGTTACGCGGCAGCACGGGGAAAGTCGCCGATGGCCATTGTCAGGATCAGGTTCGATGGCGGTGAGGTTCCCATCGTGACCGGCAGTTTTCCACCTGACGAAAGCACACCGATCGATCTGCCTTCAGAGACGGACTTCGTCACCAACAAGGCTTTCATAGTCGATCAGGGCATCTACTGCTTCGGTCTGCAGACGGATATTCCGCATAAGCCGCTGTGGCAAAGGGTCCAGGCGGTGGATGGCGTACCCGCGCAAGTCAGCTTCGCACGGACCACGCGATGAAGGTCTACATCGGCGCGCTTCTCACGGCGCTGGCACTGCTGAGCGGTTGCGGCACCAGGGCGACCGACTATCCGCTGGCGTCCGGACAGGCCAATCAGATGCAGGCTGCTCTCAACCCGAGCCCGAACCACCCGCTCGTGGTGATGACGTTTTCGGGCGGCGGTTCTCGGGCGGCTGCGCTCGCGGCGGCCGTCGTCGAACACCTCAACAGTCTACACTACATCGCCAACGGCGAATCGCGTGCGCTGTCCTCAGATATCGCAGTTGTTTCCTCTGTATCAGGTGGCAGTGTCTACGCCGCTGATATCGGGCTCAATGGACCTGGCCACGCCGGCAGCTTCATGCAGCGAATCCAGGACTATGACGGCATCGGGTGGTTGGAGCGCCGCGCGCTCAATCCGTCCACCTGGCTCGCTCTGCAATTCGAGAACCAAACGCGCATCGATATTCTGCAACAGATGCTAGAGGACCTGCTGGAGTCTAATGCGACGATGGCCGCGCTCAACCAGCCGGGCAAGCCACTGATCCTGCTCAACGCAACCGATCTCGTTTCAGGCCAGGTGTTCACGTTCGATCGGCAGACACTGGACGATGTCTGCATGGATTATGATCGAGTGCCGGTCAGCCTAGGCGTCACCGCTTCTGCCGCGTTCCCGATCGCCTTCACGCCGGTGCTGCTGCGCGACGATTCCTATTTGTCGTCCGGCTGTCCGGGCAAGCGCAATGCCCATCTGCCCTATCAGACGCGGTTGCAGGATCCCGCCGGGCCGTATGCGAACCTCGAGTCATTCCGCGTTGCGCGATATCGCCAAGCGCTGCGCAATGAATCCATCCGCATGGAGGATTCGGGAGACGAGGTGCCGCCGTATCGCAACCCGCGCTATTTGCGGCTCGTCGATGGGGGTGTGGCCGATAATTCCGGACTGACCTCAATGCGTCGCGCGTTGCTTGCAACCGGTGCGCCGGCCGATATCGGCCGTCTGGTGAGCCAGAGCCGTCTGCAGCACCTTGTCGTCATCGCGGTCAATGCGCGCAGCGATCCTAAGAGCGACCTGGACAACTCGACCCGATACACTACGGTTCTCACGATGGCGAACGGCATTAGCGGAAGTCTTGTCGATAACGCTTCGGCCAACGCGGCCGCGGTGTTCCAGGATTTCATCAAGCTGCTGATCGACGACCGCGACACGCTGGTGAGCGAAGGGCAACCGCAGGCGAACTTCGCGGTGTATCCGATTTCGATCGATTTTGATCAACTGCCGACCGAGACTGAGGCGCAGCGTCAGCGGCAGCAACGGGTGAAGTCCATCGACACCAGCTGGACATTGAAGCCGGGCGACGTAGCCCATTTGAACGAGGTTGCCGGTGAACTGTTGTGGCGGCATCCGTGTTTCCGGCTATTGGTAACCGCAATCGGATTGCAAGGCACACCGGCAGCGGAGCCCGTGCCCAACACGCTTTGTCCGGTCAAGCCGCCCCCGGTCACGCCGCGAACCCGACGCCCTCCGGCCTGAGCACATCCGCACATCGGGTAACTACTGGAGAAACCAGTGGCTCTTCTGTTGCCGCCCCTGGGGCCGGCAATACTTCAATCAGAACTCAACTTCCAGTTCCTCGATCTGCTCCGGCTCCTGCCGCGCAGCCGCGACCCATTCGGCCAACTCCGACCACTGCAAAATGTGCTTGCAGTACCCGGCACAGACCGGATCCAGCTCTACGCCATAGCTGTGAAAGCGGGTCACCACGGGAGCATACATTGCATCGGCAACCGTGGGTGCGCGGCCGAACAGCCAGGGTCCCCCCCAGGTGCCCAGGCATTCGCGCCAGATTTGGGTGATGCGATCGATATCCGCCTGCGCCGCAGACCAGACAGCGACGCGCCGGCCTTCGGTGCGCAGATTCATCGGCAGCGATGACCGCAGTGCGGAAAACCCCGAGTGCATCTCGCCGGAGATCGAGCGGCAGCGGGCACGCGCCATGCGGTCGCCGGGGTACATGCCCGCTTGAGGGCAGATTTCGTTGAGATATTCAGCGATTGCCAGAGTGTCCCAGACCGTCACGCCGTCATGGATGAGACAGGGCACCCGAATCGAGGACGCGCGCAGCAGCAGTTCCGCCCGAGTCGCCGGATCGTCCGACGCAACGACCCTCTCCTCGAAGTCCAGCCGCGCCAGCCGGGCGAGCAGAAAACCTCGGAGTGACCATGAGGAGTAGTTCCTGCTGCTGATCAGGAGCGTGGCCATGTTGCGCACCATCATCGACCCGGTCCATGCTGCGACGCAATATAATCCCTGGAACTGCCCGAACGACAACCGCATCGATGATGTACCAGCTCTATCAGGCCCAAATGGACCTGCTGCATCCACTGCGTCAGTTCGCTCGGGCCGGTTCCCGGATGATGCGTCTGGCAGATTGCGGCGTCGGCCCACCGTCGTTGCTGCGGCCTTTTTCAGCAGGGCTGAGCATTTTCGCGGATTCCGCGCTGACACATACCCGCCCGCCATTTGGCATCGATGCAGTGCTCGTCGATGGAGCAAGCGTTGCGGTTGCCGAAGAGGCGGCTGACGACACCCCGTTCGGCACCCTGCTGCACTTCCGTAAGGACAGCGACGTAATGCAACCGCGCGTCCTATTGGTCGCGCCGATGTCCGGCCATTTTGCCACGCTGCTGCGCCATACCGCGCAGGTGATGCTGCCGGACCACGACGTCTTCATTACGGACTGGAAGAACGCGCGGAATGTGCCACTGTCGGCGGGGCGCTTCGGCCTGGACGAGTTTGTCGATCACATCATTCGCTTTCTGCGCACGATGGGGCCCGGCAGCCATGTGGTGGCGGTTTGTCAGCCCGCAGTCCCGGCCCTGGTCGCGGCCGCAGTGATGGCCGAGACCAGCGATCCGGCCATGCCGCACAGCATGACGCTGATCGCCGGTCCAATCGACACACGAGTCAATCCAACCAAAGTCAACGAACTGGCCCAGTCGCGCCCGATCGAATGGTTCGACCGATATCTGATCCATGCGGTGCCCTGGCGGTTTCCCGGTGCCTATCGCCATGTCTACCCAGGCTTCGTCCAGCTTTCCGCCTTCGTGAGTATGAACCTGGACCGGCATATCAGCGCGCATCTTGGCCAGTTTCGCAGTCTAGTCGGCGGTGACCACATCAGCGCCGCGGCCCACCGCAAGTTCTACGACGAGTACGGCGCGGTAATGGACCTACCTGGAGAATTCTATCTCGAGACGGTGCAGCGGGTGTTCCAGGAACACGAGCTGCCGCGCGGCGTGCTGACATGGCATGGAGCACCTATTCGTCTGTCAGCAATTCGCCGTATGGGGCTGCTGACAGTCGAAGGTGAGCGCGACGACATCTGCGCCATCGGTCAGACTATGGCCGCGCTCGACCTGTGCAGCCGGATTCCCGTGAACCTGAAGCAGGACCACCTGCAGAGTGGAGTCGGACATTATGGCGTGTTCAGCGGACGCCGCTGGGCGAACGAGGTTTACCCCCGCGTGCGGGAGATGATCCAGGTGATGCACTGACGCCGTTCGTGCCCTCTGCAGCCTTCTGTTATGGTCAGGCCGTCGCAGAGGAAGGAGCCGAACGATGCCCGCAAGCACTGCCATGTGGCCCTCGGGTGCCGCCTACATAGACGGACGCTTCATGCCGGTGGGGGAGGCGATGATCCCGATCACCGAGTGGGGCTATCGCCGCTCCGATGTGACCTATGATGTGGTCAGTGTATGGGATGGTGCATTCTTCAAGCTGGACGATCATCTAAGGCGGTTTCGCGCATCAATGGAGTATTTCCGCCTGCATCCGCGCGAGGGCGACGAGGATATTCGCGGCATCCTGCATGAGTTGGTGCGGCGTGCCGGGCTGCGTGAGGCCTACGTCGCAATGGACTGTCTGCGCGGCTCGGCGCCGTCGCACATGCGACGTCACCCATCGAACGCCAGGAATTATCTGCTGGCGTTTGCGGTTCCGTATGTGTGGCTGATGCCACGCGAGGTGATTGAGCGCGGGGCGCATCTTATGGTGTCATCGACGCCGCGTATTCCCGAGGTGTGCGTCAATCCACGTGCGAAGAACTTCCATTGGGCCGACATGACGAAGTCGCTGTTCGAGGCCCAGGACAAGGGCGCGGACAACCCGGTGCTGCTCGACCTTGAAGGCAATGTCACCGAGGGGCCCGGCTTTAATGTGTTCACGGTGACCAATGGTGTGGTTGCAACGCCTGATCGCGGTGTCCTAGAAGGTATCACTCGGCTGGCGGTGATCCAGCTGTGCGAGCAGATTGGCCTGCGCTGCGAGCAGCGCACGGTCGCTTTGGCGGAGTTGCGCGAGGCGGATGAGATATTCATTTCCTCCACCGCCGGGGGCGTGATGGGGGTGACGCGGCTGGATGACCGGATCCTTGGGAACGACCGCCCGGGACCGGTGACCGAGGCGCTACACGAGGCTTACTGGCGGTTCCGCCGCGAGGGCTGGTGCGCCGAACCGATCGACTATGCGCAGGCGGAGGCGGCTGACTAGTGAGCGATCTGGCAGCGCTCAAGCTGCAGATCGAGTGGGGTGCGGACGAGGCGCTCGAGGAAGCGGCGATGGACCGGTTCCATACAGCGATGGCCCCTGCACCCCAAACTCCCCCTCCCCTTGCAGGAGGGGGGCGGGGGGAGGGGGCGCGCACCACACCTGCCCAACGCGCTCAGCAAGCCGCCACAGCGGCTGGGACCCTCGAAGAACTCCGTGCGGCGGTGGCCCAATTCGACGGCTGTGTGCTGCGCGACACAGCCAGCCATTGCATCTTTGCTGAAGGCGATCCGGGCGCCGGGCTGGTGCTCATCGGCGAAGCGCCAGGCGCCGATGATGACAGATCAGGGATGGCGTTTGCCGGACCGGCGGGGGAATACCTAGAACGCATGCTCGCCGCCATTAATTTGTCGCGCACACAACTTCTGCTAACCCCGCTGATCCCCTGGCGTCCGCCGGGAGACAGGCCGCCAAGTCCAACCGAGCTGGCTGTCTGTTTGCCGTTCCTGCATCGGCTGATTGCATTGGTCGCGCCGCGCCGACTTCTAATCATGGGCCTGCTGCCGTCACGGTCGTTGCTGCCGCGTACGAGCTCGCGGCGGCGCCCGCGCGGTGAATGGATCGACGTGCCAATTCCGGATACGTCACTTGTAGTCCCCGCCCTGCCGACCTTCAGCGCCGCAGAGCTGATGAAGGCGCCGGAAAACCGACGGCTGGCATGGGACGATCTTCGCCTCCTGCGTCGCACGCTGGATGAAGACGTGGCCACGTGAACTCAGCAGCGCACATCGGGTCACTCAAAGGCAACGGTCCGGATTAACGAGCACAGGCATGAATAGGTGCGTGTCCTCCGGCTATGAGCTGCGCCCTGGGACGAAAAAAACCCGCCGCCTTCCAGGTTCTGGAAGATGGCGGGTAAAGTTTCACTCAGTAGGAAGACGCACTATTGTGTCTAGATGCTTTAACAACGCATGAAAGTCACACCTCACTTTCAGGAACGTCGACCGATGCCGCAAGAGCCAGGGCTGACAGCGCTGAGGGCATCGCCAGAAGCGTCTCATCCACGCAGCATGGCGGCAATCTGGTCAAGGCGCCTGATGCGCGCGTACATTTTCATCGCCTTATCGAGGCTGTAGGCGTGCGCGGCTACGTCGCTTCCCCAGCAGCACTCGCGCACGACGACACAGGCGATGTCGAGGTTGAAGGCTTCGCGGACGCTCGTCTCTACTCCACGATTGGTGGCGCCACCACCGATGATAATGATGTCACGCCGGAGCATATGTAGGAGTTCGGCCACTCCCGTGCCGTAGAATGCGCTAGGCCGGCGCTTGAGAAAGACGTAATCCTGAGGTTGTGGCGCAATCTCTTCGGGGAATTCTGCCTCTGTAGTCCCTTCGATGGCATTGGTTAGTGGGGGTACGCCGGTTTCTGCCGACAGGTCGGTCGGAAGCATCACGACGTCTGCATCATCAGCCCGGCTGACGGGCGTCGTGTAAATCACCGGTATGTCGGCGGTGCGAGCGATCCCGATGATCTGCACCCAGGCGTCGAGTACGGGGCGCATTGCTGCCCTCCGCGCTGGATCTGCTGGCGACAGGGCACGGCGGCAGACGTCATAAGCAATCAATGCGGCACGTGTACGATCGAGTGTTCCGATCCGGACATCATAATCCTCGGGAGATAGCGAGAGCCCATTCGGGTAGGCTCTTCGTCAACAACGTAAAGGCAAAGTGGGTGAAATCAACCGGCGCGGGCCACAAGGGCCGATGCCCAATGCGCCGATTGCTGATCGGCGCGAGTTCGCCCGCATATACGCCATCGGCTTGCCAGGCTTAGAGCGGAGAGAGGCCGAAGTTGGCCGAACTTGGTGGTACTGCTATGCTTCGACGCTGTTCCGGAGGGATGGCCGAGCGGCTTAAGGCGCACGCTTGGAAAGCGTGTGTGCGTGAAAGCGTACCGTGGGTTCGAATCCCACTCCCTCCGCCAATACGGTAACCACCACCAAGTCCATAGAAATCCACAGGCGTCCACAGGCGTCGAGTAAACCTCGGAAAAGCGCTGTGTCCCAGCGGTTACCTACGGCCTTAGCACTCTTTCCCATTGTCCACGGGCATCCACCGCGATACACCCTCATCGTGCTTGCATTTGGGGAGAAAGTTGGGGCATATGGGGGACGTCTCTGCCACCCTAACCCACAAGCCAATTCCCATGTTGGTCTCGGACAACGATATTCGCGGTCGCACCACCAAGGAAAAACCACTTCGGCTGGATTGCGGACGTTACCGTTCGCATCGGAGGCACCGCAATCAACGTTTCAGAGGAGGAAACTGATGGACCCAATGTTAGGACAGATCGTGCTCTTTGCGGGGAATTTCGCGCCGAGAGGCTGGGAGCTCTGCGCGGGGCAGTTGATGCCGGTCAATCGGAACCTACCGCTCTTTTCCCTTCTCGGCGCGACTTTCGGCGGCGACGGCACGACCAATTTTGCTTTGCCGGACTTGCAATCACACGTGCCCGCTTCAGGCTTGAACTACATCATTGCCGTTGAAGGCACCTTTCCGGCACGCGACTAGCAGCAGCCTAGCCTTCCCGGTTGAGGATGTGAGCTTGCACGGCCCAAAGCGGCAGGACGTTGCGTATGAACCTACTATTCAACGCTACCGGGTGGAGTGGGCGGTAGGTCAACAGTCGTGAGAACCCCCGCCGCCAACAAGTTATCGGCAATCGCCGTCCGCAGCTTGCGCATCCCCGGAAAATATGGCGATGGCGGCGGGCTGTGGTTGATCGTCACGACGCCTGAGCGGCGGGCTTGGGTGCTGCGCTACATGCGCCAAGGCCGCAGTCACGAAATGAGCTTCGGCAATGCTCGCGACGTGACCTTGGCCGAAGCGCGCGAGAAGGCAGCAGAGGCGCGTAGGCTGCTCGCGCAGGGCATCGACCCATTAGACCACCGGCAAGCTGCCAAGGGCGCACAGCCGGCCACAGTGGCCAACGTGACCACGTTCGCGCAAGCCGCGGACCGATACGTCGCACAGAACGAAGCCGGGTGGCGCAATCCGAAGCACCGGCAGCAGTGGCGGAACACACTCGCCACGTATGCCAGTCCGCACATCGGCGAGTTGCCGGTTGCTGATGTGGACACAACCGCCGTTCTTCGGGTGCTGCAGCCCATCTGGACGCAGAAGCCTGAGACGGCATCACGTGTGCGCGGTCGCATTGAGGCAGTGCTTGACTTCGCTCGCGTGCAAGGATGGCGCGAAGGGTCCAATCCCGCGGCATGGCGTGGCCATCTTGCGCTTGTGCTGCCACCGAAGGCGAAAGTGCGGCGCGTTGAACACCACGCCGCGTTGGATTGGCGCGAAGTGCCGGCGTTCATAGTGAAGCTGCGCGAGCGCGACAGCGTGGGCGCGCGTGCGTTGGAGTTCGCCATTCTGACAGCTGCCCGGAGTGGCGAAGTGCGCGGTGCCAGGTGGCCAGAAATCGACCTAGATGCGGCGCTGTGGACGGTGCCAGCGGGCCGGATGAAGGCTGGGCGCCAACATAGGGTGCCGCTGTCAGACGCTGCGTGCGACGTTCTGCGGGGTGTGGCCGCGATGTCTGAGGACCACCACGGCTATATGTTCCCTGGCCAGCGTGAACGGCGACCGTTGTCGGACATGAGCTTGACAGCGGTGCTGCGGCGCATGAGCCGTGGCGATCTGACAGCGCATGGCTTCCGCAGTTCCTTCCGCGACTGGTGCGCCGAGACGGGGCAGCCGGCGGAAATTGCCGAAGCAGCACTTGCGCACATGGTCGGCAACAAGACGGTTGCAGCCTATCAGCGCGGCGATCTATTGGAGCGGCGCCGAAAGCTGATGGATGCATGGGCGGCGTTCTGTAACGGAGACGCCAGCCGATAGATACGGCGCAGTCGCCTGTAGCGAAGCGTGAGACCGCGTTTAAAGGAAGGGCATGGGGCGGTAGGGACGCGGTAGCTCGCTGTCCTTTAGTCTCGCCGACGCCCTCTCGTCTGCCGCCCGAAGTGCCTTCAAGTCGGAGATTGCCAGTTCCTCAGTCGGCCAAATGCGGACAACGACCCAGGCCTTTCCGCCTTGCGTGGACTCCACGCGGTAGGCGTGCCGCTTGGGTGTGACCCGGTAGCCGGTCATGCCTGAAGTATAGCACGAATCAGCGGGCGTCGATACGGCGCAGTTGCCTCTACCGTTGCCGAATTAGCCGTAGCGCGTGGTCCGGTAAGGATTGTGCGGCCGGCCCAGGTGCCGCTCGGGTGGCGCCTGAGGGACTGCCTTCGCTGCTGCCGCCTGAAGTGCCCTCAGGTGCGAAACCGCTTCTGCCTCAGTCGGCCAAGTTCGGAGGACCCTGACCTCTGCGCCTTCGGTGGCCTGCACGGAATAGCCGTTACGCTTGGGGATGATGCTATAGGCAGTCATGCGCCATCATGGCACGGCAAGGCGAAGCGCCCAACGATTGAGGGAGATTGATCGCTGATAGTGTGCACAATTCGAACCTGTCGACGTCGCTCGTGTCGCCCTAAGGGCTGCGGCTGGCTCCTGCGCCACTGCTGCGCATCGTGCGGGTCGTATGCGGGGCGATCATGGCACCAACTGCCGCACCACCAAGGGCGCCGATGGGGCCGCCGACCAAGGCGCCCGTCCCGCTGCCCACCAAAGCACCAGCAGCGAGACCAGAGCCTCCGCCGATCAGTGCACTCTTCTCAGTATGGCCCGACGGCTTAGAGCAGCCAGCTAACAGCAGGATCACGATCACCGCAAATGCCCGCATAACCACGGCAACGCACAGCAGGTCGGTATAGTTTCAGATTAAATCCTGTTGCGACGATCGGCAAAGACTTCTCGGCCAGGTGCCGGACCGCTCCACCCTGGGCGCCCGGATCGAAAGCACGATAACCTTATCGGTTCGTCATCGGGGTGTGTTCGCATGGTTTCCATCCGTTTTTTGAGGGGGAATAATAACCACTCCTGCAACCAGACGGTGTGGAACTGCCATATTGTCACAGCCATCACGGCCACATAGACGAAGAAGTTGCACGGCACCCACGAAGCCGCCAGCATCTGAATGATACCCTCACGGCGAGGACCAACCCGAGCGCCGCATAGACGAAAGCCCAGCTCGCGTCGGCAAAGCACCACCCCGGGGTTCGCCTTGAATGGGAGAACGGATCACCCGAAACGGTGCGCCGCGATGATCTGACACCCGTCACTGAAGATCAGATCACAGAATTGCTTCGCATTTTGGCTGACATGATCGGCGCGAAGCAGGAGAAAGTGCGGAGCCACGCTGGCAATGCCGGTAGCGCACCGCCGCAACCATTGAAGGCCGCCGAGCTGGCACCGCCAAGTTTGGTCGATCTTCACCTCCTGTTGGAAATCATGCCCAACCCAGCCGAAGTGGATCGCGATGAATACGTTGACATGATGCTTGCCGTGCAAGGATGCATTCGCGGCGGGCTCGTGACCGGCGTGATCACTGAGGCTGATGTGCCAGAGATACAGCAGGCTGCCGCGGCGTGGGCTGCTCGGTGGGAATGTGCCTGCGAAGACGAAGACTACGAACTTGAGAAATGGCGCACGGACTGGAGCAGGCGCACCAGTGACACAGCAGGTTGGCGCCAGTTGGTGCGTATCGCAGGCTCGCTAGGTGTGAATACGTCATCGTGGGAAGGGGCGGCCGCTGATTTCGACCCGCTGCCGGACGAAGAGACTCCGTATCGGCCCGAGCCGGAAGTTGCCGAAGAACCTCTGTGGGACCCATGGGAACAACCCACGATGCCGGCCTTTCCGGCGAATTGCCTTCCGCCGCTGCTGCGCGACCTAGCCACCGATACGGCAAAGCGCCTCGGCACCGATCTAGGCGCAACTGCAATGGCGCACCTGACGTGCATTGCCGCCGCGGTGGATGGGCGCACCAAGATACAAGTCCGCCGGCATGATCCGGAATGGGTCGAGAGCCCGCGGTTGTGGACGCTACTGGTGGGCGAACCTAGCGCCAAGAAAACGCCGCTGATGAACGCTGCGGTAAAGCCACTCCGGCGGGCTGAGGCGGACGCAGCGGGGATTTATGAACTCACGCGCGCGACATGGGAACAGATGCCCAAGGGTGAACGTGGACCGGAGCCGGTAAAGACACGATACGTGGTTCACGACACCACGCCGGAGTCACTCGGGCCGATTCTTGCCGGCAACCCGCGTGGCGTATTGCAGCACTCGGACGAACTGGCTGGGCTTATCGGTTCGTTGGATCGCTACTCAATGGGGAACGCCAAAGGCGCGAATGCAGGCCGGGCGTTCTGGTTGCAAGCCTACAATGGCGGCTACCACACCGTGGACCGTATCAGCCGGCAGTCGATTTCCATCCCTAACCTGTCGATCAACATCCTCGGCGGCATTCAGCCGGCCAAGCTGCAAGAAATGACCGACTTAACGAACGACGGTATGATGCAGCGGTTCCTTCCGGTGCTCATGGGGAACGCGACTGCGGGCAAGGATATTCCCCTGTCGCCAGCTGTTGGCCTCATGCGGGCGCATATAGCCGCCCTAACCGCCATGCCAGAACGCAGGCTGTATCTGGACAATGCTGGGCACCGGGCACGCGAGGCGGCTTTCGCGCGCTTGGATGAAATGCGGCAGAACGCCGATGGCGCGTTTGGTTCGTTCCTCGGCAAAGCCGACGCATCGCTTATCCGGTTGGCGCTGGCGCTGTGGTTCGCTGACCCTGCCAGCGTCGAGGCCGGCGACGGGCTGCTGCCGGCGGCGGCGGTCGAACAGGCCAGCGAACTGCTCGAATACCTGATCCGTCATGCGGTGATCTTGTATGGGACGCTCAACAGCCGAGCCCAGGATGAGAATCGCCAGATTGCTTCGGCGATCATCAGATGGAAGCGTGACGATATCCGGCTGCATGAGATCGTGCGGAATGTTCGCTGCTGCAAGGGCGGCAACGAGCCGGACAATCTGAAGCGGGTATCCGTATTCGTCGCGCATGGCTGGCTACAGGAAACCGGGCACCCGAAAACGTGGCTGCTCGCGCCGGGGCTTCGCGAGCAATTCACCAAGCGGGCCAAGCAAGAGCAGTTCCGTGCCGACCATCTGCGGGGATTGATCCAGGCCGACGCCGGGGGCCGCAATCATGGTTAACAATGGGAGATTGTTATGCCAGCCAGTGCAGTTAGCGACGGTTAGCGATTGCGCGCGTAGCACAAAATTAACTTCTTCTTCTCCTCTTTATCTGCGCACAACGCGATTCCCGTCGCTAATGTCGCCAATTGCACTGGCAATGGTAACGATAACAACCCTGGCTGGAACTACCAACGGCTATCAACCCGGCGCAATGATGCCTTCGCAAACTGGAGTAACGACGATGGCTGAAATCGATGTCCCAGCTGCGCCCGGCCCGTAGTTGCCAACCGCACTTGGGGTCTGTCCTACCGCCCAAATGATGATGGGACCTACACCGTCGCGTTGACCAACTGAAGGCCTTCCTGTTGGGCAGTATGGACATCCGATAAGCATATGAACGCGCTGTTGCATCGCCTGTTCGGCAAGCAGGCGAGAGCCATGCGAGTTCCGTCGATGTGCCCCCAGCTCCGCGCTGTTTCGACTCAACCCGGGACGGTTACCCTAGGCGGCGCGCGATGAGCGAGACGGTGGGCGTCACATATCAGGTGATCCACATCGAACCGGTGCACGGCGCCGGCGATTTGCTCGCCTTGGCGACGATCGAACTGGACGTTGCGAGCGTCACGTTGACGCTACAGGGCGTCCAGATCAGACGTGGGCCACACGGCGCGCTCGAATGCTCGGCGCCCATGTGTCTGGGCTTGTGCCATGAACACCGCGCAGTTCACCATGCCGGAGGGAGTAGTTGCTGCCTTCGTCGCGGACCCAAAGCTGCTGGCAGCAACGGTCGCTGAAGTTGCGCGACGGACTGGCGATCCGCGTCTTGCACGCGCCGCTGGCGCGATAACCAGACGGCACTCTGGCCGACGTGCAACTGGTGACGAAGCGCGGTTGCGAGGTGTCCGAGAGATGATTGCCGAGGGGCACACGCAAAAAGTTGGTTGCGGCTTCGTCCCCTGGCTACGCGTTCACGACACGCTTGCCCGACTGCGTAAAAAATGCGGCAGCGTGAACTTAATTCCAATTGGTCGTTTGTATCGTTAGGGGATACGACCAACACAGAGTAATATAGCTTTAGAACTGGAGATTGAACGCGATGGAAAACGCTTTCGCGACCCGACACCAGCAGCACAGACCGCTGTGGCTTCGATGATCCCGATTCGTGTAGCGCAAGCCTGGCGGCAGCGGCACCACCCTACCGGGCCATCCAAAGTCCAGGACATCTTACCCGTGCACCCGTGCGCCGGTGCTTCTTATCTACCGGGTCCTAATCGTATCGGCGTATGAACAAAGGTATTGATCCATGCCACGTAAGTCAGCAGCTGCTCTATCTGTCGTGCCGGTGCTTGGGCCGCAGAGACCCAAGCCACCCAAACGACTGGGGTCGGAAGAAGCCCAACTTTGGCGAGAATGCACAGAGTCGAAGGCTGCCGACTACTTTGATTTGGCATCGCAGCCGATCCTTGAGCAATACTGCCAGGTGGTGGTCCTTGCCCGTGGAATTGCTGCCGCGCTTGCGGCATTGCCGCCGCACGACGGCGCAACTCGACTCAAGCTGCTCGAGGCCTTCGACAAGGCAACCAAGTCCGCGATCGCGCATGCCCGTTCGCTTAGAATCACGCAGCAGGCGCGCGTGTCCAAGACAGCGTCGGCGCAGCACAGCATCGGCCACGCGGGATCGCTACACAAACCGTGGGAAGACAACGGCCTTAAGAAGAAGTTGTGGGAGGTGTAAGATGGCCGAACTAATGAACGCACAGATCTTGGCCCAGCTTGTCTTGCTCAATGAGATTTTGGAGGAGCTGCGGAATGATCAGCGGCTGCTCGGCATGAAGCTTTTGGAGGGCGTAAGCCGCGGCTTGAACGACGTGGAGCACGCCGTGTCCATGATGCATGGCAATCTGGATCAGGCGGCGGATTCGCTGTTCGAATTGCAAATGTATCTCACACCTGGAGGGGACCCGCGCGTGCCGATGCCCCGCTAAGGCACAACCGGAGAGATTCAACCCCCCTTTGACCTATCAGGCACCTCGCGTCATCTGCCTCGGACTTTAATGCTCGTGTCGAGCATCACGCGTGACCACCAGGCAACCTGGCCGGCACTTAGCCGATAACCGGCGCGATCTGAAGGAAATGCATGCACTACGCGACACGGTGGCAACCCGCCCGTCCGGTGCGCCATCCTATCCGGGCGCCAACTTCTCTGACC
>JBKPSV010000248.1:0-7014 GCA_046735215.1 Pseudomonadota bacterium
GGAAGTAGATGACGCCATGGATATTATAGGCGTGTTCTATTGCGGCAAAGGTAGCGTCGTCGAGCGGGTGGGCCAGATTGACCCCGCGGATTTCGGCGCCAAGGGCAGCTCGGGTCGGAATAACCTCGATGGACATTTACCATCCTCCAAGCTTGGGGCGGAGAGATATCAGACATACCGAAGGAGAAAATACCAGTCCACATAAGGCAGTGCATTAACATCCGACACTCCGCCTACGTGATCAGCCAAGCGTTCTCTTGGAAAATACCAACCGACTTGCGACTCAAAGCTGCTATTGTCAGGTGGATCACTCGCCCAGAACAACCCAACGCGGTAAGCGAGATAGTTGATCAATGCGATCATGACTTGCCCCACGCATCTGCCTCGAGGAACGTCCGATAGATTTTTTCTGGCCGGTGCCAGAACGCGATGCAAGCGCACGGTAATGGGCCCGCGTTATCCTGATGAAAGGGACGGGCGGACGACGGCGACCGCAGCCTGCGACGCGAACGCCAGCGCCACCTCTTGGCCCGGCGGAATGATCTGCTCGGCAGCCGCTGCCACTCGCAGGATGCGGTCGCCCACACGCACATCGTAGCGGACGTTCGAACCAAGAAAACTCGCCGCGCTGATCGTGCCACTGAGCCGATTGGCCCCATCCAGTTGCATCGCGGCCGAGTCGATCGTGATACTCTCGGGTCGCAGGGACGCAGTTGCCCCCTGCCCGGCGCTGCAGCCTGCTGGGAAGGTGCAGACGATCTCGCCGCCGCCATCAAGTTGCAGCGGCCCCGTCGCGCCTGGCGACACCGCGGCGGTTGCCTTGCCCGAAAGCAAATTTGCGGCGCCGATGAAGCTTGCGACGAACTCATTCTCAGGGCGGAAATAGATATCGCGTGGCGCGCCGAACTGCACGATGCGGCCATGATCCATCACTGCGATGACGTCGGACATCGCCAGCGCCTCTGATTGATCGTGCGTGACGTAGATCGCCGTAATGCCGATTTGCTGCTGCAGTCTGCGCAGTTCCGTCCGCATCTCCTCGCGCAGCGACGCATCCAGGTTGGACAGCGGCTCGTCTAGCAGCAGGAGTAGCGGATGGTGTACGATCGCCCGCGCCAGCGCGACGCGTTGTTGCTGCCCGCCGGACAGCCGCGTAGCGGGCCGCTCGCCATAGCCGCCCAGCCCGACCGTGGCAAGCGCCTGCTCGACCAGCCTGCGGATCTCTCCTCTCTGGCATAGCGGCGCTCCTTGGACACACGCAGCGGGAAGGCAATGTTCTCGAACACCGTCATATGCGGCCAGATCGCGTATGACTGGAAGACCATGCCGATGCCGCGCTGGTTCATCGGTACGGCGAGGCCGCGCGCGCCGTCGAACAGCACGCGTTCGCCCAGGGCGATGTTGCCGGCGTCGGGACGTTCCAGCCCCGCCACACAGCGCAGCGTTGTGGTTTTACCGCAGCCGCTAGGCCCCAGCAGCGTAAAGAATGTGCCTGGCGGCAGCGCGAAGTCGATGTCGCGCACACCACCCGCATGTGTGTCATAGCGGTTGGCGTAGATCTTGGTCAGTCGGTTCACGGTCAGCATGTCAGTTCCCGAACACGTCAGTCCCGCCGCGCCGCATCTGAGCGAAGAATAGACAGGCGATCAGCGTCATCAGCACCGTCCAGACCAAGCCGAACGCTGCCAGTTCCCCGCCCTGGCCGTTCACCCATTGGTCGAAGATCGACACCGCGATCACTTGTGCGCCGGGGCTGGCCAGCAGCACCGCGATCGAGAGTTCCTTGTTGGCGATAAGGAAGATGAACAGCCAACCTGCGACCAACGCCGGCGTCAGCAATGGTGCGACGATGCGGCGAAGCGTGGTAAGTGATCCGGCGCCGGCGACGCCCGCCGCTTCCTCCAGCTCGCGATGCAGTTGCAGGACACCTGCATATACATAGCGCATGCCGTACGGCATGTAGCGGATCACATAGGCGATGGCGATGATCCACAATGAACCATAGATCGGCAACGGTACACGCAGATAAACCTCCATCACTGCGACACCCAGGCAGATGCCGGGAAACACCAGTGACAGCGTAGCGAGCTGGTCGAGCCAGCGCCCCCCCGGCCCGTTGCGTGCTGCAATCCATCCAGCGAGCGCGGTGATCAGCATGATCGCGGTGGCCGCCGCAGCGGCCACGGACAGGCTGTTGAGCGCCAGGTCGAAGTAGCCGTGCGCCGTGAAGACCGTGCGGTAGTTCTTCAACGTCAGCGCCGTCAGCCCAGCGATGCCGAAACTGCGCAGAAACGGCAGCAGCGACATCCACAGCAGGGTGAGCAGCGGCAAAACCAGCACCACCAGGAAATTGGCGATGATGATGGCGCCGGCTATCCAGCGGCCGCGCCCCAGGTCGAACGGCCGTGGCCGATAGCCCTTGCCCGTGACACTGTGGAACCTCTCGGCGTGACGTGACAGCCGGCCATAGAAGTAAAGCAGCACGGCGACGATCACGACCATTACCACCGAGAACGCCGCTGCGAAGCCGAGGTCGGGTGGCACAACGATGGTGGCCTCGTAGACATCGGTCGTGAGCACGAATATGCGGCCGGGCATGCCGACCAGCGCCGGGACCTCGAACCCGCCGATCGCGCGAATGAACACAAACAGCGCGAGGGCCAGGATCGCCGGCATCGCCATACGCAGCGAGATACGCCACAGTGTGTCGAATACGGAGGCGCCACTCATCCGCGCCGCCTCCTCCATATCGGCGTTGGCCGCCCGGAAGGTGGAGCCCAACAGCAGGAAGACCAGGGGGGACCACAGGAAGCCCTCGATCAGGATCATCCCCGCCATGGAATTGACGTTGAACAGGTTGTCGGGTGAGCCGGTCAGCGTGCGGTAGACGTCGTTCAGCGGCCCCACCTTGCCCAGCAGGAACAGCCAAGCGATCACGTGCAGGATGTATGGTGTCCCCATCGAGATGATGGTGGCGAGATACGCCAGGATCTTGAAGGGCGCGTTTGTGCGTTCCACCAGCCACGCCAACACCCCACCCAGGATCAGCGAAAGCATAGTACTGCCGATGGCAAACACCAGCGTGTTCCAGAAGCTCAGCAAAGCGTTGCGGTCGGACACCAGCTTGGTGAAGTGCCGGAGTGTCCATCCCGTGATGTCGCCGGCGGCATTCGTGATGGTCAAACTGTCCTGCACAAGGATCCATAGTGGCGGCACCATCAGCGCTGTCAGCACGACGCCCACGACGACCGAGATAAGCAGCCGGGGATCCTGCCGCAGAAGCTCGAAACGGCCAGTGCGCGTAAAGAACGCGCTGGCGCTCATCGAAAGATGTCCTTGTAGATCGCCGTCCATCGCGGGGTATCGTCACGCGCCATGTCCGGCGTCACGACATTCACCCTGAACTTGCCCGCCTCGGGCTTGTTCTCCGGCACCTTGGCCGGCACGTTCGGGCTGGCCGGCAGGTAGTCACTGGCCGCCATCACCTTCTGGCCAGCATCCGACAACATGAATTCCACGAATAGCCGCGCGGCGTTCGGGTGCGGTGCGTCCTTCACAATGCTGACCAGGCTCATCGATTCCAGCAGCGGCTCCATCTTGATCCACTTCACCGGAGCACCCTGCGCCGCGCTGATCGTCGCGTGGTAGTTCAGGATCATCACCGCTAGCGGGTATTCGCCGGAGATCACCTTATCGAGCACGACGCGCTGTGCTGCAGGGACGGTCACTGGCTGTTGCGCGGCGAACTTCTTCAGATACTCCATGCCCTTCTCCTGGCCGTAGGTGGCCAGGATGTTGTGGACGAAGCCGGGCGGTCCGCCGGGCGTCAGGTCATATGTCCAGGCGATCTTGCCCTTCCATCTCGGGTCGAGCAGGTCGTCGTAGGTTTTCGGTGCCTCCTCCGGCTTCACCTGCTCCGTGTTGTAGGCGGACGTCCAGTAGAACAGATTCAGTGCGGTCCAATGTCCCTTGGCGTCACGCAGCTCTGCCGGCCAGGACGCCGCGGCCTTGGGTTGGTATTCCGCCACGAGGCCGGCATCCTCCAGGAGGAACACCGTATTCGAGCCATCGAACAGGTCGGCCTGCACGCGGCGCGCCCGCGCCTCATTGCGGATCTTTAGTGCGGTGTCGGAGGAGGTGGCACGCGAGTACTGTACCTTGATGCCAGGGTATCTCGCCTCGAACGCCTCGACCATCGGCCGGACGATCTGGTTGACGATCAATGTCGAGTACCACGTGACCTGCCCCTCCTTCCGGGCCTCGGCGACCAGGGCGGGATCGGGGTCGGCGGCGAGCGCCGCGCGAGACAGCAGCAGCGCGACACAGACAAGCAGCACTCTCATCGGATCACCTCTTTGATTTCACCCAGGCCCACGGTTCGTCCTTGCCGGTTCGTTCACGTCTGAACCCTGACCGTATCCCCGCAGAACCATCTTGAGGCCTGTGCGCGGAAGCTCAAGCCGCGACATGCGGATAGTTGCCCTGGCACAAATGGATGTCGCTTCGGTCGCTGTGACAATCCGCAACTTTCGCGTGATCAGTCGCGATCCGACTGCACTTCGTGATAGGAGGATTTGGACGCTTCCGAACTTGTGACTGTGTGTTGTCCAGCCATAGCAGCCCTATCCCTACATTCCCATTGCGCCGTAGATTACGCGGCTGTTCACCGGTATCGAAAGTCGGCAAGATAATCTCCAGGTCGCTGAGGAGGGAGGGGCAGATGATAGCGCTGTGGGTCAAGGTTCGGGTCAAACCAGAAGAGCGCCAGCGTTTTCTGAAAGCGATCGAGGTGGACGCGCTTGGCTCAGAGCGTGACGAGCCGGGTTGTCACCGCTTCAACGTTCTTTCGGATCAGCAGGATCAAGACGTCTACTATTTCTTCGAGGTTTATCGTGATGAGGCTGCGCTGGAGGCACACCGGGCTGCGCCGCACTATGCCGTCTGGCGAGCAGCCGCGGACACCTTAGACGGACCAGTTGAGGCAACGCGCTGCCGCACTGTATTCCCCTCTGCGAGTCAGTATTGGGATAAGCGTTGATCCGTATGTAACCTCCCAGGGCATGATCGCCCTGACGAGGAGCAATGCATGTGCCGTTGCCTGCTCAGTCCGTATATTTGGATGCGAGTATGGGGCACCGTCGGCACAGAGCCTGATGACAACGGCCGACGCTGCGAGCTGGGGAGTTCAATCAAGCATGCTAACCATCTACTTTATCCGGCACGCCGAAAAGCCGAACGAGCAATGGCCTGGTCCCGGCCTCACCGAGGAGGGCACCACGGACGCAAAGTCGCTGGTTATCCGCGGGTGGCAACGCGCTGGTGCATGGGCCGCGCTGTTCGGCGCCGGTTTGGGACGGCATGATTACCTTTCTCCACATGCAGTGTTTGCCGCCAAGCCGGGAGATGGCCCGTCAGGCGAGAGCGCCAGTCGGCGGCCGGATGAGACAGTGTTGCCACTCGTTGCGCGACTCGGGTTGGAGAAGGGGCAGTTCGACACCAGCATCAAACAAGATCAGGCAATGCAGCTGATAGAGGCACTCAAGAAGCTCTCGGGTGCTGTCTTGGTTTGCTGGGAGCATAAGGCCCTTGTAAACGACATACTCCCGCTGATACCTCTGGAGAGACACTCGCCTCCGGTTCCAACAAAGTGGAATGATGATAGATTCGACGTCGTCCTGCGCTTTGATCGCGCTGTTGGCAGCACTAAATTCGCTTTTCGGGAACTCTACCCGCGGCTGCTATCAGGGGATTCGGACCAGCCTCTCGGCTACGAAGAGGCGTGAGCAGACGTTTGAGTCGAAAGACTCAACAGGTGCGCACCTTCTTCATGTTGTCTTGCATGGCTTCTGTGTGACTATCGCTGACGCGCGCGGGCTCACATTAGCAGAAGCAGCTCTCGTGTCGCACTCTCCGGTGCGACAGCGCCAGAGAATATGTCGGTGAAGATGCGTAACGTCGATCACGATGCGGGCGATCGAGCGTTCGCTCATAGAAGCGCAACGTCGCGGCAAACCCGCCTGCGATCAGACTGTAGAAGCGGCCGTGCTGATGCGCTTCACCGGAGAGGAAGCGTCAGCGAAACGGCCCCGCAATGATGATGGTCATCGACGCAGAGAATTCCCGGAACAGACGGCCGACGAGGCGGGACTGGCCGGTTAGCGCGACAGTGTCGCCGCCATTCACGCCCTTGGAGATGACGGCGGTGTTGTCGTCCTGGTCGGCAACTTGTACGTCGCGCTCTTGCACGGTGCTGTCCGGCTTGACCGTGTAGACGAACATTCCGTTGGGCCCGTGCTGCACTGCCGCCAACGGCACGGTGACGCCGTTGCACAGCGTATCGATGCGCAGGCGTGCATTGACGAACTCGCCGGGCCACAGCGCATCGTCATCATTGGCGAACGTCGCCTTGAGCTGAATAGTGCCGGTCGAAGTGTCGATCGCGTTGTTTGGCGTCAGCAACTGCCCGTCTGCGAGTCTCGCCTTGTCGTCGCCCGTGTACACCGACGCCGACACCGGCAACGTGCCTTGTGCCATGGCCCGCTGGATGCGAGGAAGCTTGGCTTCCCGCCAGCGTTGCTACGACGGAGGTCGGCTTGTCCTGCGTGATGGACACGATGCCGATTTGGTTGGCAACCTGAATGAGGTTGCCGACATCAGTCTGGTCAAAGCTGACGCGACCATTGATCGGCGCTCGGATCGTACAGTAGTCGAGATTGATCCGCGCGGTCTCGATTGCTGCGCTGTCCGCCGATCAACTCGTTGACGGTGGCAGATCATCTTCCGCGCGTTGTGCGGTACCTGATCCAGCGCGGCCTGATAGGGACTAGGGTCAATCTGTGCAACGATGTCGCCCTGAGGCACCTCCTGGCCTTCCTGCACAGGAATCGCGACGAGAGTGCCGGTGACCTGCGCCTTGATCTCGACCATATTGAACGCCAGCACGGTCTCAAGGCCGCGCAACTCCACCGGCACGTCCTGCACTTTCGCCACAACGGCAGTGACCGGAACTGCCTC
>JBKPSV010000249.1:0-19795 GCA_046735215.1 Pseudomonadota bacterium
ACACGCTCTCCCGCCGCGAGGCGGCGCAGCAATTCACCCTGCCGCATGCTCCACGCGTAGACGTCGACGTCGTAGCTACTCATACGACCGACGCTATCATTGCTCCGCATCCACCTCAACGCGCTCCCCCGCCTTTGCCGCTATTCCGGTGTTGCGCAGGCCGGCAGGATGGAACCGCGACGCCGACCAACCGGCCATCTCCTCATAGGAGCGGTATTTTTCTTCGAGCGCCGCCTGTGCCGCCGCCATCAGCTGCTCGGCTTCTTCCGGTCGGCTCTGCACCAACGATTTATACCGGGCCTCGTTGTAGGCGTAGTCGCGGAATTTGAGCGTCGGGCGCGGGCTGTCCAGCTCGAACGGGTTCTCGCCCACGTCACGCAGCGCGGGGTTATAGCGGAACAGCGGCCAGTATCCGCAGGCAACCGCGAGGTCCTGCTGCTTCATGCCGCGCTGCATATCGATGCCGTGCGCGATGCAATGGCAATAGGCCAGGATCAGCGATGGCCCAGGGTAAGCCTCCGCCTCGCGGAACGCCTGCAACGTCTGTTGCGGATTGGCGCCCATCGCCACCTGCGCCACGTAGACATTGCCGTAGGCGATCGCCTGCAACGCAAGGTCTTTGCGCGCCACCCGCTTGCCGGCGGAGGCGAACTTGGCAATTGCACCGAGTGGCGTTGCCTTGGATGCCTGACCACCGGTGTTGGAATATACCTCCGTGTCCAGCACCAGCACATTCACGTCGCGCGCGCTCGCCAGCACGTGGTCCAAGCCGCCATAGCCGATGTCATACGCCCAGCCGTCGCCACCCACGATCCATATGCTGCGCCGAACCAGATGCTCCACCACGGACAAAAGTTCCGGCGCGCGCGGATCGCTTGAGTCGCGCAGCCGCCGCAGCACCTCGGCAATGCGTTCACGCTGCACGCGAATCTCGGACTCGCGCACCTGTGGGGCCGACAGCGCTGCCTGGACCAAGTCCTCACCCAGCACGGGCGCCATCTCGTGCGCCAGCTGCTGTGCCATCTCCAGGTGCTTGTCGGCTGCCAGCCGATAGCCCAGTCCGAACTCCGCGTTGTCCTCGAACAGCGAATTCGACCAGGCGGGGCCGCGGCCCTCACGGTTGGCCGACCAGGGTGTCACCGGCAGGTTGCCACCATAGATCGACGAACACCCGGTGGCGTTCGCGATCTGCAGTCGGTCGCCGAACAACTGCGACAGCAGCTTCAGATACGGTGTCTCGCCGCAACCGGCGCAGGCGCCGGAATAGACGAACAGCGGTTCCAGAAATTGCACGCCACGCACATTGGCGAAGTCCACGCGCGCACGGTCATTGACCGGGAGCGAGGCAAAGAATGCGTTGTCGCTGCGTGCGGGTTCCAGCAGCGGTTCCTTGTCGTTCATTGCCAGCGACTTGATCGGCACGACGGGACAAGCCTCGACGCACAGTCCGCACCCGGTGCAGTCCTCAAGCGAGAAATCCAGCGCAAAGCGCACGTCTGGGAAACCACGCACATTGATCGGCGCGGAGCGGAAACTTGCCGGCGCATCGGGAAGCCGCGCGCGATCGAAGTACTTCGCTTTGATCACGCCGTGCGGACAGACAAAGCTGCACTGGCCGCACTGGATGCAGCTGTCAGCATCCCACACCGGAACGGTATCGGCGATGTTGCGCTTTTCCCAGATCGAGGTGCCTGACGGCCAGGTTCCGTCCACCGGCAACCGGCTCACTGGCAGGTCGTCGCCATGGCCCTCGAGCATAGCGGCCGTCACCTCGCGCACGAAGGACGGCGCATCCGCGGGAACCAGGGTTGCGCGTTCCTGCGTGCTGCTGGCTGCGCGCGGCACTTGAACCTCGGAAAGCCGAGCCAGTGTGTCATCGACGGCGCGGAAGTTGGCTTGCACCACCTGCTCGCCCTTCGAGCCATAGCTCTTCCGGATCGCCCGCTTGATATGCTCAATCGCCCGCTCGCGCGGCAGCACACCGGAGATCGCGAAAAAGCAGGTCTGCAGCACGGTGTTGGTGCGACCGCGCAGCCCAACCTCCTGCGCGACGCGCGATGCGTCGATGACGAACAGACGCAATCCCAGCTCGACAATGCGTCGCTGCATCTCGCGCGGCAGATGATCCCACACCTCTTCGGGGCCATAGGGTGCGTTCAGCAGAAGTGTTGCTCCCGGCGCTGCCAGTCGCAGCACGTCCTGTCGCGACGTGAACTGGAACTGATGGCAGCCGATGAAGCTCGCCTGGTCGATCAGGTAGGGCGCGTGGATCGGCCGAGGACCAAAACGCAAGTGCGATATCGTCTGCGCGCCCGACTTGTGCGAATCGTACACGAAGTAGCCCTGCGCATGCAGTCCGGCGTCCTCCGCGATGATCTTCACGCTGTTCTTGTTGGCACCCACCGTGCCATCGGCACCCAGACCGTAGAACACCGCCTGCACCACATCGTTCGGCTCGATTCGAAAGCTGGTATCGGAGGCGAGGCTGGTGTGCGAGACGTCATCAAGGATGCCGACGGTGAAGCCGTTGTGCGGCTGACGGCACCGCAGCTCGTCAAATACCGCCTTGGCCATCGAGGGATTGAAGTCCTTGGAGGACAGCCCGTAACGGCCTCCGATCACCAGCGGCATGGTCTGTCGGCGCCCGCGCGCCGTGGCCTGCGCCAGCGCGTTCACCACGTCGAGATACAGCGGCTCGCCTGGGGCGCCTGACTCCTTCGTCTGTTCCAGCACAGCCACTGCACGCACGCTGCGCGGCAGCGCTGCCAGGAAAGCATCCTCGGCGAATGGCCGGTACAGCCGCACCTGCAGCACGCCCACCCGTTCACCGCGTTCGGTCAGTGCGGCAGCGGTCGCGGCGGCCGTTTCGGTACCCGACCCCATCATGACCACGACGCGCTCGGCATCCGCGGGCCCGTGGTAGTCGAACAGGTGATAGTGCCGCCCGGTCAGTGTCGCGAAGCGATCCATCTGCTGCTGCACGATCTGCGGCACGCGTGCGTAAAACGGATTGATGCTCTCACGTGCTTGAAAGAACGTGTCGGGATTGTGCGCCGTACCGCGCACCACCGGACGCTCCGGTGACAGCGCTCGCGCACGATGCGCCCGCACCAGATCGTCGTCGATCATGCCACGAATTTGCGCGTCGTTCAGCAGTTCGATCGTGGCGATTTCGTGCGACGTGCGGAACCCGTCGAAGAAGTGCAGGAACGGGATACGCGATGCCAGAGTCGCCGCCTGGACGATCAGCGCCGCATCGTGCGCCTCCTGCACCGAGGCAGACGACAGCATGGCGAACCCAGTGGCGCGCGCTGCCATGACGTCCGAGTGGTCGCCGAAGATCGACAGCGCCTGGGTGGCGATTGCGCGTGCCGCAATGTGGAAGACAGTCGGCGTCAATTCGCCGGCAATCTTGAACATGTTGGGCAGCATCAGCAGCAGGCCCTGCGACGCCGTGAACGTCGTGGTGAGCGCACCCGATTGCAGCGCCCCATGCACTGCACCGGCTGCACCGCCTTCGCTCTGCATTTCCTGCACCACCGGGACATTGCCCCAGATGTTGGGAACGCCTTTCGCCGACCATTCGTCGGCCAGTTCCGCCATAGTGGAAGACGGCGTGATGGGAAAAATCGCGCAGACTTCGTTCACTCGGTACGCCACATGGGCGACCGCAGTGTTCCCGTCCATTACGGCGCGGTTGTCAGGCATCGGATCCTAACTCCTTCATCGTCTTCCCCGCGCATGCGGGGAACCAGGACTGGGCCCCGGCTTTCGCCAGGGCGACGAGTTTAATCGGCCACCATTTCTATGGCGTGGCAGGGGCACTGCTCGAAGCACGTGCCGCAGCCGGTGCACTTCGCGGGGTCAACGCTGTAACCTTGGCCGACACCAAGCTTGGTGATCGCCTGTTCCGGGCACGCGGCATAGCAATTGTCGCATTCGAAGCAGTTGCCGCAGGAGAGACAACGTTGCGCCTCGTGTCTTGCCTCGGCTTCGGTGAGGCCCGCCATCACTTCGTCGAACCCCGATACGCGGTCCCGTTCTGCCAGATGGTGCTGAACCGCCGGATCGACATCGCTGAACACCGGCAGGTTCAACATATCGAAGCTGACCAGCGAGGCCGAGGCCGGCTTGTCGTACGTCGTACCACGCAGCCATGCATCGATGCATCGCGCCGCCTTCTTGCCATGGCCCACAGCCACGGTGACGGTCCGCTCCGCCGGCACCAGATCTCCTCCGGCGAAGACACCTGGATGACCGGTCATCATCTGACGGTCCACGACAACGGTGTCCCATTTGAACTCTACGCCCGGCACCCTTCGCAGGAATTCGCTGTCGCAGTCCTGGCCAAGCGCCAGCACCACGGCATCAGCCTCGAGTGTTTCCAGTTCACCGGTCGGCTGCGGGCGTCCCTTGTCATCCAAGGTCATGCGCTCGACCGTCAAGGTCGGTCCGACAATCTCCTTGATCGTTGTCAGCCACTTGATCTTGACGCCTTCCGCCAGCGCTTCATCGGCTTCGAATTCATGCGCCGGCATATGCGCCCGGTCGCGCCGGTAGACGATCAACGCTTCTTCGGCACCGAGCCGTCGTAAACTGCGCGCCGCGTCCATGGCCGTGTTGCCGCCGCCGTAAACGACGACCCGACGGCCCAGCAGCGGTGCACTGCCGGTCGCAGTGTCGCGCAGCAAAGCCACCGCATCCAGCACCCGCACCGCGTCGCGCGCTGGAATATCCGCATGCTTGCCGACATGCGCACCGATCGCCACGAACACGGCATCGAACCGTCCCGCATCGCGCTCGGCGACAAGGTCAGTGACCTTGTGGTTCAGCACGATGCGCACGCCCATGCGCTCGATGCGGGCGATTTCGGCGAGCAGTTCAGAGCGCGGCAGCCGATAGGCCGGGATACCGAAATGCAGCATACCGCCTGGCACTGGACCGGCTTCCCGGATTTCCACTTGATGCCCCTGACGCGCGAGATGATACGCGGCCGACAGGCCACTCGGGCCAGCACCGACGACAAGCACACGTTTGCCGGTTGCCTCTGCTACGGGAACTGTCCAACCCTCGGCCGTTGCCATGTCGCCAAGGAAGCGCTCGACCGCATGGATCGAGACCGCTGCATCGAATTCCGCGCGATTACATGCTGACTCGCACGGATGATAGCAGACGCGTCCGTGCGTGGCTGGCAGCGGATTGTCCGCCATCAGCGTCTCCCATGCGCGGCGATATTCACCGGCTTGCGCCAGCGCGAGCCAGGCCTGGATGTTTTCACCGGCCGGACAGGCATGGTTGCATGGCGGCAGCAGCGAGACGTAGTCCGGCAGTCGCGTGCGAAACGGTCCCGCACCATGATGCAGGGTCAGATCAACCACCGGGGTCAGATCGTGTGCCGGCCGCGCCGCCGTCGTTTGGGTTTCGTCCATCGCAGGCTCCCTGGCTGGCCGCGCAAACATCTGCCACTCCCGCGTTAGCAAATCATTGACGCAGATCAACCAAAGCTGCGTGGGAAACCGGTAGTCTGTTGCCATGGAACCACGTCTGATCACGCTGACGCTCAACCCGGCGCTCGACCTCGCCGCCGAAGCCGACGAGGTCGTGCCAGTTCACAAGATTCGCATGCATCACGAGCATGCCGATGCGGGTGGAGGCGGCGTCAATGTGGCGCGGGTAGTACACGAACTCGGCGGCGATGCGGTCGCCATCATCGCTGCCGGCGGTGCGTCCGGGCGCGTGCTCGAGGAAATGCTCGACGAGGCCGGCGTCGCACGGCACAGCGTGCCGATCGGAGGGCGAACGCGCGTCAGTCTCAACGTGCAGGATTGCAAGACCGGCCTGGAATATCGCTTCGTTCCCGAGGGTCCCACGTTGAACGAGGCGGAATTCGCGGACTGTCTAGCAGCGATCGAGCGAGAGCCTGGCGAATGGCTGATCGCCAGCGGCAGCCTGCCGCACGGAGTGCCCGACGATACTTATGCCCAGGTGGCAAAAATCGCTGCGCGCCGCGGTCAGCGTTTTGTGCTGGATACATCGGGAGTCGCACTTGTCACTGCGCTTGAACAAGGCGAGTGCGAGCTGATCAAACCCAGTCTTAACGAACTTCAGCACCTTGTTGGCCGTTCGCTGGACGATCCATCCGCCCAGGATCGCGAGGCCATGGCGCTGGTGGTCAGCGGCGCGGCACGGATGGTGGCAGTGACGCTTGGGGCCGACGGCGCATTACTGGCTTGCGCGGACGGGGTCATTCGTATGCCGGCGATGGATGTTCCCATGCACAGTTCGGTTGGCGCAGGAGACGCATTCCTGGCGGCAATGACGCTGGCTTTAGCGCGGCGTGCGACACCGGCGGAAGCGTTGGCTTGGGGTACCGCCGCCGGGGCGGCGGTTATCGCCTGTGCCGGGACGGCGAGATTGCGCCGCGCAGAAGTTGAGACGCGTTATCGGGAATTGCTGAGTTGTCGCGTGGGGGCGTAGGTTCCGGAGTTCCGCGCACTTTCCTCGGCACGACGCTTCGCAGCCAGCGTCGAGTAACGATCCGCCAGCGTCGTTAGTGCCTTCACCACATCAGCGGTCGTCGCGGTCCGAGCCATGTGCCGCAATTCAGCGGCGTTCGCCAGCAACTGGTTAGAAGTGCGCTGCGACAGCGGTATATATTCGCCGTCCCTCAGCTGCGAGCCGGCCATTGAATGCTTCAGCGGATAAGTTAGGGAATTTGCACGGTCGCACGGCGCAGCGGGAGAGACGGACAAGAACCTGTGCGACATCAAGAGCACCTGGACGCCTTTGCGCGGTGCTCATAGGCTCCAAACTATAATAAAGGGTTCACGCGACCGAACGGAAAGTCCGGTAGCTTACTTCCTTGTCACCAGAATGTCGGAGCCAGCTTGCCATCGACCGCACTTCGTCCGCGATCTCGGTCAGCCGCAGTGCGCATGTTGGGTCAGCGATGGTTGCCGCCACACGCTCCGTCTCCTGAGCCAAGGCCAGCAATTCCTGATCAGCTTGGTCTTGATTCGGCTGCACCGCATTTCTCCGTTTCAGCCAAGCTTTACGGATGCGTCCGACGGAATGCCTTGATCTGGATCAACCATTGGCAGGGTAAAGTGAAATACGCTGCCGCCACCTGGGTTCTGTTCCATCCACAGCCGCCCATTGTGCCCCTCGACAATCGTGCGACAGACCGAGAGCCCGATGCCCATGCCCTCCGGTTTCGTGGTGACAAATGGCTGAAATAACTTCGCCTCGATTTCCGGGGTGACACCTGCCCCGGTATCACGAACCGTCACCAGCACATGGCGTGCCTCTACCGATGCGGCAACGGTGAGTTGCCGGACCGACGTATCCTCCATGGCCTCCATGGCGTTGCGGATCAGGTTCAACAGAACCTGCTGAATTTGCACTCGATCCACCGCCACAGCCGGGAGATCCGGGTCCAGATTGATGAGCACCTTGACGCCCTGTTCCTTGGCGCCGACCAGCGCGAGCGCGATCGCCTCTTCGATCAGCGTTGGCATGCTCTCTGGCTCGCGAGCCGTTTCCCCGCGGGCGACGAACGTGCGCAGGCGACGTATGATATCTCCACTGCGCAGCGTCTGCTGGACCGCGCGTTCCATCGCTTCGCTTACGCGCTTCAGGTCGGGCTGTGGGTTGCTCAGCAGGCGTAGGGCGGCGCGTGCATAGTTGGCAGTCGCTGTGAGCGGCTGATTCAGCTCGTGCGCGAGCGCCGCCGCCATCTGCCCCATCGACCGCACGCGCGAGACGTGCAGCAATCCATCCTGCAATTCATGTAACCGGCGCTCGGTCCGCTGACGCTCGGTCAGATCGCGCACAAAACCGGTGAACAGGCGAGGACCAGCCTGGCTTGTCTCGCCGACCGATAATTCCATCGGGAACGTGCTGCCGTCCTTGCGCCGACCCACCACGATACGTCCGATGCCGATGATCCGCCGCTCACCCGTGGTGCGGTAGCGACTGAGATAGCCGTCGTGCTGGTCGCGATATGGCGGAGGCATCAGCATCTTGACGTTCTGCCCGCGCACTTCGCCCGCCGTATAGCCGAACAATCGTTCCGCAGCCGAGCTGAAGAACTGGATGGTGCCCATCTCGTCGATCACCACCATGGCGTCCGGCACAGTGTCCAGGACCGAGCGCAGCAGCGCTGCCTCGCTGGTGGGATTGGTTTTCGACGCTTCGTGGTCAGCCATGAGCGACCATTACAACGGTCGCCTAGCCCTTCGAAAGCATTAGTCGTCCGCAGTCGCAATGAATTCGAGCAGCTGGTCGTCGTCGAGTGGCTTTTCCAGCACTGTTGTCACACTCAGCTCACGCGCCAGACGGAGCACATCCGCCGAAGGCGAGCCGGTTATCAGGGCCACCGGCAGCCCCACTCCGTTACCCCGCAGCCGGGCAACCAGCTGCAGCCCGGTCACGTCCGGCATATGCTGGTCCACCACCAGACAGGCCAGCGCGGGCAGTGGCGCCTCTTGGAGGAACTGAGCGGCCGACGCATAGGCCGCGACGGTGTAGCCGGCGATTTCCAGGAGAAAGCGCAGAGAATCGCGCACCGCGTCATCGTCGTCGACCACGGCCACCAGACGGTCGGGCACACTATGCACGCGGCATTCTCCAACCTTCTGCGGGATGATCTCTTGCATAAGCATTTGGCCCATAATGCCGAAGGCGAGCCGGACTGCCTTGATTCAGGTCAATCGTCGGAAGCTTTTCCAGAAGCCGCCCCCCCAGCCGCAATCGTCATGCGCACCAGGTCGGCGAGGCTGCGGGCCTGCATCTTCTCCATGACACGCGCCCGGTGGACCTCGACGGTGCGAGGGCTGGAGCCCAGGTCATAGGCAATCGTCTTGTTGGGCTGGCCGGCCACGAGCCGATCCAGCACTTCCCGCTCGCGCGGCGTTAGCGTGGCGAGTCGCCCGGCGATATCCGCCACTGCGGACGCTTCGTCACGTGCCCGCTGGCTGACCGCGATGGCGCCCTGAACCGCGGACAGCAGTTGCTCATCGTCGAACGGCTTCTCCAGGAAGTCCGTGGCCCCCGCCTTCAGGGCCTGCACGGCGATCGGCACGTCGCCATGCCCGGTCATCACGATGACCGGCAGTCGGATGCCCTGCGCAACCATCTGCCGCTGCAGCTCTAGCCCGTTCAGTTCAGGCATCTGGACATCGGTCAGCACGCAGCCGGCGCCACCAGCCGATGCCGCGGCAAGGAAGCTCAAGGCCGACTCATAGGCGCGCACCCGGAAACCGGCCGAATCGAGCAGCAGAGTTAGCGAGTCGCGCACGGATGCATCGTCATCGACCACATGGATGAGAGGCGGTTCAGCCATTGCGACTCTCCCTGCCGGCACGCCCGGGCACAATACGTAACATTCCGTACGGCGGTTACCGAATTTCAGTCCCCGGCCGGCGCGAATACACCGGCTTCCACAATGCACGAATGGTTAAGGGGAGCGATCATGCTTGCAACTATGGAACGGACGGACACCCGCGGCACCCAGCGGCCCCAGCCTCGCGAGGTGCTGGATCTGCTTGAACAGTTCGGTTCCACAATCTCAGTGCAGCATGATCGCGAAATCCATGGTGAGGGCGACACCGCGGACTTCTGCTATCGGGTCGTCGCCGGCTGCGTGCGGATCGTGAAGCTGATGGAAGACGGCCGCCGCCAGATCTGCGAATTCCTGATGGCCGGGGACCTGCTCGGGTTCGACGCCTTGGAGTGCTATGACTTCACCGCGGAGGCGGTATCGGATGTGGTGCTGCGGCGCTATCCCCGCCGGACGGTGGACGCACTGGCCAGCACCAACCTGACGCTGGCACGGCGGTTGCGCGACGCCGCCTCGATCAGCCTGCGCCTGGCCCATGCGCGACTGGTGCTGCTCGGACGCAAGACGGCGTCGGAGCGGATCGCCAGCTTCCTGCTGGAGATGGCGGAGCGCCTGCCGCAAACACGGCCGAACGTGCTGGCGCTGCCGATGGGGCGGACCGACATCGCGGATCATCTCGGGCTGACGATCGAGACCGTCTGCCGCCTGCTCGGGCATTTGCGACGCGACGGCACCCTCGCCATCGACCGCGGCACGATCACCATTCGCAATCCCGCTGCGCTGCAGCAGATGGCATCGGAAGCGCGCCACTGACATCTTCGACGGCGCGCCTGCAATCAGACGTTATGCTGACATCTTGATCGGCGGCTCCAGATCATCCGGCAGCGGGCACACATACGGATTGCGTCCCACCCGCGCCTGGTGATCGGCCTTCGCCCTTGCGAGCAGCACCTCGTCGCGAATCACGTCGACTGCGGTACCGGCCATCACCTTGGCCACATGCACCAGTCCCTTGTGCGCGGCCGGCATCTTGCCCTGCGCGGTGAGCTGCCACGAATGGCCAGGCGTGCCGATCGCGTAGGTGGCGCCACGGGCCTGCACCGTCGGAACCACCCAGCTCACGTCACCTACATCGGTCGATCCCATCATCGGCGCGCTCTTCGCATCCAGCGGCACGATCTGGTCGCACAGCGATACACCATGCTGCATCGGCAATCCGACGCGTTTGTAGGCGGCCTCGATGTCCTCGTCGGTCAGCGTTGCCTGGATCTTCGCTGCGAACGCGCGATCTGCGTCATCGAACGGTGGAGGGCCAAGGCGCTGGAGGCTGTCCTGCATCGCCTTCTCCAGTGGCGTGTTGGCCAGCAGGTTGGATACCGCGCTGACCACCTGCGATTCCATCCGCGTTTCGGTCATCAGCGCCGCGCCCTCGGCGATCTTGCGCACGCGCTCGATCAGTCGCGTCAGTTCCGGCAATTCGCGCGCGCGGATCAGATAGCGCACCTTGGCGCGCGCCTGCACGACGTTCGGCGCAATGCCACCGGCATCGAGCAGCGCATAGTGGACGCGCGCGTCCGACGGCATGTGCTCCCGCATGTAATTGACGCCGACATTCATCAGTTCCACGGCATCGAGCGCACTGCGGCCGAGATGCGGCGCCGCAGCGGCATGCGAGGCGCGGCCGTGGAAGGTGAAGTCGATGCGGGTGTTGGCAAGCGATACGGCTTCGTTCACGCCGGAGAACGCCGCCGGGTGCCAGGAGATCGCCACATCCACGTCGCTGAAGGCGCCCGCGCGCGCCATAAAGCCTTTCGCCGCGCCGCCCTCTTCCGCCGGACAGCCGTAGTAACGCACCCGGCCCTTGATACCGTGTGCTGCCAGGTAGTCTTTGACGGCTGTCGCCGCCAGCATCGACGCCGAGCCCAGCAGGTTGTGCCCGCAGCCATGGCCATAGCCGTCGCCCGGCAGCGGCTGCGGTTCCGCCACACCGGCCTCCTGGCTGAGGCCCGGCAATGCATCGTATTCGCCCAGAATGGCGATTACCGGACCATCTTCCCCGGCCTCGCCCATGACTGCGGTCGGAATGCCCGCCACGTTCTGCGTCACGCGGAAACCCTGCTGTTGCAGCATCGCCGTATGTTCGGCGCAGGAGCGGAACTCGCCATAGCAGAGCTCGGGCATGCCCCAGATCCGGTCGCTCAGTCCTTCGAAGTCATCCTTCTTGGCATCGACCAGACGCCAGATCTCTTCAGTGTTCTGCATGGCCGGGCTCCTTGTACTTGAAGCAATTGACCAGATGGTCATTCACCATGCCGGTCGCCTGCATGAAGGCATAGCATATGGTTGAACCAACAAACCGGAAGCCTTGCTTCGACAGCGTCTTGCTCATCCTATCCGACAGCGCGGTCTTCGCCGGCACCTGGCCCGACTGGGTCCAGCCGTTCACTACCGGATTGCCGTCGACAAATGACCACAGATATCCGTCCAGGCTGCCGTGTTGCTTGATGACATCGAGCGCCACGCGCGCGTTATCGCGCACTGAATAGACCTTGAGCCGATTGCGGATGATGCCGGACGAGGTCAGCAGCTTCTCCAGCGTGGTGTCCCGCATGGCGGCGACGCGCGCGATGTCGAAGCCATGGTAGGCTTCGCGATACGCATCGCGCCGCGCCAGGATAGTGCGCCAGGACAGCCCGGCCTGGGCGCCCTCCAGGGTCAACAGCTCGAACAGCGCCCGATCGTCATGATGCGGCACGCCCCACTCGTTGTCGTGGTAGGCCTGCATCGTCGCATCGCCGCCTTCCGCCCAGGAACAGCGAGTCAGCGGCATGCGGAACTGTCTCTGTCAGCAGCAACAACAATGCTCCCCCTCCCCTTGCGGGAGGGGGTTGGGGAGAGGGGGCGGTGCCAGACCAGCAGCCCCCTCCCCCTATCCCCCTCCCGCGAGGGGAGGGGGAGTGTTGCGTTGACCGTCACTTCCCCTGTTTCACGTCGACCAGGTGCAGCGTTTCACCGACCGTCGGCACGAAGCTGTAACCCGCCCGTGTCGCCCAGATATTCTTCTGTATATGCAGCGGTATGAGCGCCACGTCGCCGAAGGCCGTCTCCTGCGCCTGTTGCAGCAACTTCTCCCTTGCCCCATCGTCCGCGGTGCGAATCGCCTCGCCGATCTGCTTGTCGAGATCCGGATTGGAGTAGCGGCCGCGATTGGATGCGCCCCAGCCTTTCGCGGGATCGAAGGTCGCATTCTGCGCAATGAGCGGATCCGAAGCCTCCGCCGTGCCGCTGCCCCAGCCGAACAGAAAAGCCGAGAACGCCTGCTTGTTGGCCTGCCCGACATAGCTTGACCACGGCAGCGGATCGACCTCGGTCTGCACGCCGATCCGGGTCCACATCTGCCCTACTGCCTGGATGATCTTTGCGTCGTTGACGTAGCGATCATTCGGACCGTGCAGCGCGATACGGAGACCTTTGGGAAACCCAGCCTCGGCGAGCAGCTTCTTCGCCTGCTCGGGGTCGTACGGCGGGGGCTTGATCGCCGGATCATAGCTATACACACCGGGCGGCAAATACTGACCGGACGGCACCGCCGCGCCCTCCATGATGCGATCGACGATCGCCTTGCGATTGATCGCCAAGGACAGCGCCTGGCGCACCCGCCGATCCTTCAGCGGATTCTTCTCCAGCTTCTCGCCGTTGGGACCGAAGACGAGCGGGGTTGGTCCGTCGCGTGACTGATCGAGGCCGAGAAAGATCAGCCGCAGCCCGAGCCGCTCCCATAGCTTGACCTTCGGGTCCTTGCGCAGTTTCTCCGCGTCCTCGGTCGGAACGAAGTCGATGAAGTCGACATCCCCCGCAAGCAGCGCCGCGGTGCGCGATCCATTGTTTGGAATGAAGCGATAATCCACGTGCTGCCAAACCGGCTTGCCGCCCCAGTAGTCATCGTTGCGGTCAAGTTGCACCCGATCACCCGGATTGAATGAGACAAAGCGGAACGGACCGGTGCCGATCGCGGCCTTGCCGCGATTGAAGTCTTCGGTCGTCATACCCTCGGACGACTTGCGATTGATGATGAAGAACTGCGCGAGATAGGTCGGCAGCAGCGGGAAGACGCCGTCGGTGTGCAGGCGGATCGTGTGCGAGTCCACCACCTCGGTGGTCGTCACCGGTTTGGTGTAGATGGCAAAACTACTCGGGCTGTTGGGCACTTTGGGAATGCGGTTCATGGTGAACACGACATCATCGGCGACAAACTCATTCCCGTTCGAGAATTTGACGTCCCGCAGCTTCAATTCCCATGTGTCCGGGGCGACCAACTTCCAGGAGAGCGCCAGCCCCGGTGCAAGGTGTGCATCCGCATCGCTGTTCACCAGCGGGTCGAAGATCTGCGCCGACAGCGAAATATTCGGTGCAAGGTTGTGATAATGCGGATCGATGCTGGTCACAGCGGAGCTGACGCCGACTCGAAGCGTCTGGCCCACTGCGGGCATTGCGCAGATTGCCAGCCCCGCGCACAGCGCGCCCTGCACAGCCAGTCGCATGAGATCCTCCGCGAAACGTCAGGCGCGCGAGTTATACCGTCGTGCGCTATTTGACGACTAGGCCCCGCAGCCAGAAGCCCGGATAGCCCGATGCCAGCCGCCCTCGCGCAATCGAGAGGCCAGGGCTACATCTTTGCAGCATGAACATCCTATCGATCCAGTCCTGGGTGGCCTATGGCCATGTCGGCAATGCCAGCGCCGTCTTTCCGCTGCAGCGTCTCGGCGCCGAGGTCTGGTCGATCAACACGGTGCAGTTCTCCAATCACACCGGCTACGGCCACTGGACCGGCCAGGTCTACACCGGCGATGCAGTGCGTGAGCTGGTCGACGGGATCGCCGCCCGTGACGTGCTGCGCCGTTGCGACGCGGTACTCTCAGGCTATATGGGCGACGCCGGGATCGGCGGTGCGATCCTTCACGCTGTCACCAGGGTGCGTGAAGAAAATCCGAAGGCGATCTATTGCTGCGATCCGGTGATCGGCGACGAAGAAGAGGGCGTCTATGTGCGCGAGGGCATCGAGGAGTTCCTGCGCGACCACGCCTTGCCTCAAGCCGACATCGCCACGCCGAACCGGTTCGAACTGGAACGCCTGACCGGCATTGACTGCACCTCTCTGGCCGACGCCAAGCGCGCAGCCGAGTGCCTGGCCGGGAAGATGCGCCCAGACGGCCTGCGCTGCGTACTGCTGACCAGTCTGGAGACCGAGCTGACGCCCGGCGACCACATGGACCTGCTGGTGGCCGAGGGCGACCGCTTCCACCTGCTGCGAACGCCCCGCTTGCCGGTCACCGTGAATGGTGCAGGCGATGCGATTGCCGCGCTGTTCCTGTTTCACCGCATCGATTCCGGCAGTGCTGTGAAGGCGTTGGAGGAGGCCGGCTCCGCCGTCCACGGCCTGCTGCGTCGCACCGCGGAGGCCGGTTCGCGTGAGATCCTGACCGTCGCCGCGCAGGAAGAATTCGTCGCGCCCGCCACGCGGTTCGTCGCCCATCCCTGCTGACATGCCGAAGCGAACGTCCTGTGGCGTGATCATTACTGACGGCACTCGGGTTCTGCTCGGGCATGCCACCCGCTCGCCGCGCTGGGACATCCCCAAAGGTTTGGCCGAACCTGGCGAGGCTTTTCCCACCGCTGCCGTGCGGGAGCTAGAGGAGGAAACCGGCCTGTCGGTGCCCGAGCATGACCTGTGCGCCCTGGGCGTCCACCCATACATGAGGGACAAGGACCTGGCGTTGTTCACCTGGACGCCTCCGGAGCTGCCGTCGCCCGACACGCTGACTTGCCGCTCCACATTCGCGCTGCCCAACGGCGCCATCGTTCCTGAATTCGACCGCTTCGGCCTGTTCCTGTGGGACGAAGCGCTGACCAAGGTCGGCAAGAACCTTGCCCGCGTGCTCGTCCCCTACTCCCCCTCCCCTCGCGGGAGGGGGTTGAGGGGAGGGGGCGCGTGATCCCGCGCCGTGGTTGCCAACTGATCCACCCGCTCATTCATCGGATCGCCCGAGTGGCCGCGCACCCAGCGCCACTCGACCCGATGGGCTTTCGCCGCGGCCAGCAGCCGCTGCCACAGTTCCATGTTCGCCACCGGATCGCCGGACGCATTGCGCCATTTGCGGCGGACCCATCCTTCGTGCCAGCGCGTCACCCCGTTCTTCACGTATTCGCTGTCGGTGTGCAGCACGACGTCACAGGGACGCTTCAGCGCCTCCAGAGCCGAGGCGGCCGCCGTCAGCTCCATGCGATTGTTCGTCGTCGCAGCCTCCGCACCCAATAATTCGCGCTCCACACCGCGAAAACGCAGTATGGCCGCCCAACCGCCCGGTCCCGGGTTCGGCTTGCAGCCGCCGTCGGTCCAGATCTCCACCACCTCGGCGGATGGCGGACCCGGCGTGACGGTCACTTCCTCAGAGGCCATAGCCGCGCTCATCTCCGGCCGTGAGATGGAATCGTAGCCGCCGCAGGAACTCCAGCGGATCCTTGCGGGTCACCAGCGCGCCGGGCGGCGTGTTCAGCCAATCGTACAGCCGCGTCAGCAGGAACCGGATCGCAGCGCCCTGACACAACACCGGCAGCGCTGCTCGCTCCGCATCCGAAAGAGGGCGGGTAGCGTCGTAAGCCCGCAGCAGGGCCGTCGCCTTGGTGACGTTGAACGAGAAATCCGACTCGAAGCACCATGCGTTCAGGCACACGGCGACGTCGTAGGCCAGGATATCGGTCGCAGCAAAATAGAAGTCGATCAGCCCCGACAGCCTGCCGTCCAGGAAGAACACGTTGTCGGGAAACAGGTCGGCGTGGATATGTCCTTTCGGCAGCCCGTCCGGCCATGCCCCGATGATCCCGTCCAGTGTCCGTCGCAACTCTTCGGCAAGGCCAGGCCGCACCTCATCGGCGCGCGCCCCGGACCGCGCCAGCAGCGGTCGCCAACCCTCTGGTCCCAATGTGTTGTGCCGAGTCGGCCGGTAATCTTCACCGGCCAGATGCAGCGCCGCCAGCGCCGCGCCAAGAGGCCCGCAATGCTCCGGTCGAACCCGCCGGGGCCAGACGCCGGGAAGAAAGGTGGTGATCGCCGCGTGGCGCCCCGAGAGCTGGCGCAGCGCCGAGCCGTCGCGCCCCCGCACCGGCAGCGGACAGACGATACCGCGCTTGGCAAGGTGCTCCATCAGCCCCAGGAACCATGGCAATTCTGCCGGATCGACCCGCTTTTCATACAAGGTCAGAATGAAATCGCCCGCGGTGGTGCGGAGCGAATAATTGCTGTTCTCGACCCCCTCGGCGATGCCGCGGAACGCCACCATGCTCCCGAGATCGTAATCCGTCAGGAAGGCGGCCAGCGCCTCATCAGTGACTTCGGTGTAGACCGCCATGCCGGCTCCGACTATGCCGACCCCCTGACCTCCCGGCAACGAGTCGCTGATGTCCGCACGACTGTCGAACCTTGGGTGGGCGCCGTGCGCTGCCCTGCTCGCCATGCTGCTGCCAGCGCTGGCTGCATGCGGACCGGCGCGCAATGAATTCCCTCCCGCGTGCCCGGGTTCGGCAATCCTTGGCAACGCCGCGGATCTCAACGCCTATCGACCGGACAGCCCAGGACGTGATCTGACCGATCTCGTGCTGCATGCGCGCGTTGTCGGAATACGAGGCAATTGCACTGAAGGCGACCGCAGGAATCAGCTCGCCGTCACCGTCAGCGTCCTGGTGGAGCTGACGCGTGGTCCCGGCATGGCGGGCCGTGAAACCGACGTGCCGATCTTCGTTGCAGTGGTGGCCGGCGACAACATCCTCGACAAGCATGTCTACCTGATGCACGCGAGCTTTCCGTCCAACGTGGATCGCGTGACGCTGACCCCGGGCGAGACCAGCATCGTGCTGCCTGTGACCGGGGAAAAGTCCGGTGCCGACTACACCATCGTCGCGGGTTTTCAGCTCACGGCGAATCAGATCCCCACAGGCCCCCGGTCGTAGTCGATATCCGGTTCGATGGCGGCGAGTACGGCGCGCTGAACGTCACCCGGCTGGGCTTCCACCGCGCGCAAGACCGACTTCAGGCGACTGCGCAGTTCATAGACCTGATCGAGCAGCGACAGCACCAGGGGCATCGCATCCTCGGCGACATCCATGCTCTGCCGAAGGTCGCGGATCAGCCGCACGCGCGCGACGTCGATGTCGCGGAATACCAGACCGCCTTCACCGGTGTCGGGCAAGACCCAGCCGCGCTCGACCCAAGCCGTCAATTCGACCTGAGTAAGATCGGGGAAAAGTGCGGTAATGGCGATGATATCCATCATTCGCTGCTCATCCCAGCGCGCGGATTAAATGGATGGTGTGGCTTCCAGCCCCGTAAGAATTCGGCCAGCTCCGGCTCTTCAGCGGCCGGCAGCACAGGATTCAGTTCAACGAACTGATGGCCTCTTCCGTGGATCCCGCGTCCGCGCAACCGCAATCTTGTGCCCTGGCCTGAGTTGGGCGGGATGGTCAGGCGAACCGGTCCCTTGATCGTCGGCACCTCCAGCGAGGTCCCCAGCACCGCTTCCTGCATTGTCACCGGCAGGGTGACGATGATGTCATCGCCTTCGCGACGGAACAGCGGATGCGGCGCGACAGCGACCTCGACCAGTGCATCGCCAGGCGCACCGTCGCCGATGCCTGGCATCCCTTGCCCCTTCAGTCGGATCACCTGCCCATCGTCCACGCCAACGGGGATGCGCACGTCCAAGGTCCGCCCATCTGGCAGAGTGATGCGGCGCGTGGCGCCATTGACTGCGTCGAGGAAGTCGAGTGCGAGCTGATAGTGCGCGTCCTGCCCGCGCATGGAAAAGCGCCGGCCAGTGCCCGTGCGTCCGCCGAACGCCTGGCCGAAGATGCTCTCCAGGTCCTCGGGATTGAAGCCGGAGTCTGCGCGATACTTCTGCCTGCCGGCCGCGTCACCGAAGTCACGGTAGAACGGCCGCTGAGGCGGCACTTCGTTGCCTGCGGCGTCGATCTCGCCTCGGTCGTAGCGCGCCCGTTTCTCTTTGTCGCCCAGCAGATCATAGGCGGCGCTGATCTCCTTGAAACGCTCGGCCGCCTCCGGTTTGCCTGGATTGACATCGGGGTGATAGCGCTTCGCCAGTTTGCGGTAAGCAGACCGGATTGCCGCATCGCTATCGGTCTTCTGCACGCCAAGAACTTCGTATGGGTCTTTCATCGGAACGGAGATCAGTGATCGAGCACTGGGGAAATCAAGTGCCCGACCAGACCGGCTGGCGCTTGCCTAGGAACGCATCGATCCCCTCGGCGGCATCCCGCGCCAGCATGTTTTGCGTCATCACCTCTGAGGCGAAGGCATAGGCGTCGTCCAGTCCCATTTCAGCCTGGCGATAGAACGCCTCCTTGCCGATGGCGAGCGTCAGCGGACTCTTGGCGACGATCTGACCGGCCAAGGCCGCGACCTCCGCGTCCAATCTATCCTCTGCCACGACCCGGTTGATCAGCCCGAGAGCGAACGCGCGCCGCGCATCGATCAAGTCGCCGGTCAGCAGCATTTCCATCGCTGCCTTGCGGTTCACGGCGCGTGACAGAGCCACCATCGGCGTCGAGCAGAACAGCCCGATGTTCACGCCTGGCGTGGCGAACCGGGCGGTGTCCGTCGCGACGGCCAGGTCACACGTTGCCACAAGCTGGCAGCCAGCAGCCGTGGCAATGCCGTGCACACGTGCGATCACCGGCTTCGGCAGCCGCACGATGCTGGTCATCACTTTCGAGCAGAGTGCGAATGTGGCCTCATAGGACTCGCGATCCGGATTGGCGCGCAGTTCGCGCAGATCGTGCCCGGCGCAGAAGGCCGGGCCGGCACCGCCGATCACCACAACCTTGACCGCAGCTTCGTGTTCGATCGCCGCAAGCTCATCGACGAGTGTCCGCATCAGCGCCATCGACAACGCGTTTCGTGCAGCAGGCCGGTTCAGCGTCAGCCAAGCCACCCCATCCGCGTCACGCCGCAGCAGAAGCTGTTCTTTCACGCCCGATTGTTCGTTCATGCTCGGTCTCCAGGACGCATCAGGTGTCTCAGCCCGTGATTCACGCCCTCCGACCTTCCCGCCTCGGGCGATCACGGACCAGCCGTCAGTGATTCAGCGCCTGCACGATCTCCTCGGTCATCTTCTTTGCATCGCCGAACAGCATCATGGTGTTTGGCCGGAAGAACAGCACGTTGTCGACGCCGGCATAGCCCGAGGCCATCGAGCGCTTGACGAACAACACCGTACCAGCCTTCTCCACGTCCAGGATCGGCATGCCATAGATCGCCGAGGACGGATCGGTCTTCGCTGCCGGATTGGTCACGTCGTTCGCGCCGATCACGTAGGCCACGTCAGCGGTGGAGAACTCGTTATTGATCTCCTCCAGCTCGAACACTTCATCGTACGGCACACTGGC
>JBKPSV010000250.1:0-23751 GCA_046735215.1 Pseudomonadota bacterium
ACCCCGGCTTATTGGGCAGATGAGCATCGCCGCCAGGCGCGCGTCGAAAGCGGCCGGTAGGTCGGGTGGCGATATGGGGGCACCTTCCCTCGTCGGGCCGGCGTGTCCCGATCCGATCAGCATTTCGATATTCGCGTGCAGTTCACCCTCGCGCATGTACGGCGCCAACCTGGTCTCGACCTCCTCGCGAACGGCCTGCCGGTCCGCCGCGTCAAGCAATAGATAGGATTGCGGGATCGAGCCTATGCCGGCCTCGACCGCGTCCCAATACGCCGTAAGGCTTTCAACGACACCGACGCGCGTCTCGCGCACGACGCTGACTTTTTGGAAGCCCGCTGCCACGAACAGCCGCTCCAGCCGCGCCGCATCCGACAGCGAGAACGACGTCATCAGCACGCCGCGCTGCTCCGGCAGATAGCGTGCGATCGTCTCCGCCAAAATACCCCAGATATGTGCGCGATCGGCGGTAGAGATGACGCACACGGAAGCCCTCCCGTCTGCACGCAGCACACGCTGGAATTCGGCGAGGCCGCGCGCCGGGTCTGGGAAGAACTGCAGGCCAAGCTGACAGACCACCGCGTCGAAGCTGCCCGCCTGGAATGGCAGCGCCTGACCATCTGCCACGAGCGGCCAAAAGCCTGGATGATTACGCACCCGCCGTCGCGCGCCATCCAGCATCTCCGGCGAGATGTCCGCGCCGACCAAGAGGCCGCTGTCACCGATCGCCGGCAGTATCGCAAGAGCAGCCTCACCGGTGCCGGTCGAAATATCGAGCACCGTACTCCCTGGCCCGATCGCGGCCGCGGCAATCACCTGGGGAACGAACAGTCGCGACCAGTAGCCGGTGAAACGTTCGTACGCCGCGACATCGACGACCTTGCCTGCTGCAGCGTGCAGTCCAGGTGCAAATTCCGGCATGGCGTCCCCCAAGACAATAGATTGCCGGTGAGAAACCGGCGGGTTGCGGAGTGGAGGCCTGACGCTACCGCATCCCGGTAATCGACGCCGACACAGCACGCGGATCACGCATCGGCCACCGTCCCGCATCGACATGGGCTATGAACGCGCCAACGATCCGGTTGAACTCGTCGGGATCTTCGATGTTGATCGCGTGGCCGCAGTTCGGCATCACCGACAGCGCAGCGCTGGGGATGGTCTGCTTCATCAGCAGGCCCGGTGCCAGGCATGGCCAGTCTTCGTCACCCGTCAGGATCAGCGTCGGCACCGTCAACGCCTTCATCTGATCCACCAGATCGTAAAGTGATGGCCGTTCACGCTGCACCCCAAGCTGCGTGTTGCGTGCGCCCAGCGCGGAATGCTCGGCCAGCATTCTCTTGAACTCGGCGAAGCCCCGCGGATCCTTGTTCTCGAACTGGACACGCGTCGGTCCATACGCATATTTCTCGGCGAACACCGGCATCCCCTGCTCGGCGATGAATGCAGCGATCGTCTCCGCCTCGGAGCGGAACCGATCGGTCTGACCACGTTCGGCGCCATAGCCGCACCCGGCAACACACAGCGACAGAGCACGTCCCGGATGGCGAAAGCCGAAATGCAGCGTGGCAAATCCACCCATCGACAGACCGACGACATGGGCCTTGTCGATCTTCAGGTGATCCAGCACCGACGCGATGTCGTCCGCGGCTCGCGCCTGCGAATACTTGCCCACATCCTCTGGCACATCGGAAGGCGGATAACCTCGCGCATTGTACGTGATCGCTCGATACCGCTGACCGAATTGCCGCATCTGCGGCTCCCAGCTGCGATAGTCGCCGGCGTATTCGTGCACGAAAATCACCGGCCGACCGGAGCCCGTCTCTTCATAATACAGTCGAACCCCGTCATCCGTTATTGCATGCGGCATGGTTATCTCCCCTTTTCATCCAGTGCCGGCGGATCCTCAGCGATCACTGTCGCGGCCAATGAATTGTCGACGGCAAGCTCGTAAGGCGCACCCGGCGAGACAAAGCCGCCAGATACAAGACTGGCGCGCAGCCGTTCATAGCCGGCGCGCGGTAGCCGCGGGTCGCGTCCCCAGATGCCGAGCGATTTGTAGCGCTTGCAGGCATCGACACGAAGAGCGGCAGGGACATCTTCGAAGTGGCCGGCAATCGCCGCCGCGATCGCCTCGCCGTCAGTGGCCGCGACCCACTTCTGCGTTCGGTAGATCACCCGCACCATGCGAAGCAGCTCGTCACGTCGCTGATCCAGCAGCCCGCGGCGCGCATAGAATGCCGTATACGACGTTGGGCCCCGGCTTGCCTGCGCATACCAAAGATGCCCGACGCCATCCGCCAGCAACGTGGCAGCGAACGGCTCGAATACCTGCACCGCGTCAAGATCGCCGCGCCGCAGTGCCGCCACGTTGTCCGCCATGCCGACATCCGCCACACGCGTCAGCGCGGCCGGATCGATGTCCAGACGCCGCAGGTCCTCCTGCAGGCACATCCACGGCGTGGGAACTTCGCTCACCGTCGCGATGCGCAGGCCCAGCAGATCGCGCAACGAGAAACTCGGCCGCGGCGCGCAGCCCACGATCAGGAATGGATCGCGCGTCACCACTTCGGCAAAGCTGACCAGATCGCATCCTGGCGTCTGCTGATACGCCTGCATCACCCGCATCGGCCCGCCCCAGCAGACATCGACCAAGCCGTCGATGACATTGCGCGCGGCATCTCCCGGTCGCGACGAGCTCACGAAGCGGACGTCGACACCCTCGGCCGCATAGGCATCACGTGCCAGCGCCACGTAGAACGGCGCATAGAACAGAGCACGCAACGACTCTTGCAGCGTGATCGCCATTCAGTCTGGCTCCCTGGCTTGGTGCGGCCGGGCTGTGGCAGCCACCCCACAGTGCAGCCCGCGCGCGTCCGCGACAAGCAGCAGCTCCGGTTCATAACGATTTGGCGAGGGTTTTATGGTCAACTGCACACTTCGCGAGCCGAAAACCGTCGGCCCGTTCAGTTGGTGGAAAAGCGCGCCATGTCTCTGCAGTCACGTATCTGCTGCGATTGCGGTCATCAATTCGACTCAGACGATAATCAGGCGCAGCGCTGCTTTATCTGCGAACGCCTGGTCGAACTGACGACGCCCTCTGTCGTGTCCTCACGCCTTCCTTCCCGCATCAGGCGCACTACCCCCGGCTGCGCGGATCGCGCCTAATGTCGCGAGGATTGCACACATGGCCGGCCGAGCGGGCGCGCCGTCTGGCCCAGCTGTGGCCGGACCCGACCAAGAGCATCCCCGCGATCGCTCGCGAACTCGGCGTGTCCCGGGAAGCAGTGGTCAGACGTGCCGACTACCTCGCCCTGCATGGCCGTCCAACGAAAGCCTTGCTCGGGGTCCACGACGAGCGAGAACTCATCGACGAGTAGGCAGGCGGGTATTGCCCGCCCGCCGTCCGACCTTCAGTCAGATGTTTCCCGCCATCAGGTGCGGAACCATGGTGTCGAAGGACCCTGCCGATGCTGCCCAGAATGGCCTTGGATGGGCGTGATGGTCCGGACTGACCTGGGCTCCGAAGTCCCCGCGCGCATCCGCACCGACGTTGGCCAACAACTCACTCCACGATGGCCGCGGTGTCGGACTTGATGGTGACGACACGAAAGCGGGACTGCTACGCCCCACGGAGGCAGCGCTGATCGCCGGATAATGCCGGGAATGATGACTGCCGATCCGACCGGCTGACGTGGGCTGCGGGGCCTGCGTCGGGGCTTGCGACGAATATCCCAAGATATTCATGATCTCGGTGTCGAGTGACGACCACACGTACTTCGTGCCGGGCGCCAGCAAGGCATTCAGCGGATCGACGGTTCCGGTGAAACTGGAGGGGTCATTCGGACCATCGATGTCCACGATATGTGTGCTGCCGCCGTCGATGGAAAAGTAGCGGTCCTCTGGCCCATTCTGCAGATCAAGCTGGTGGGTGGTCGTGTTGTAAGTGGCAAGATCGAACGCCGTAAGGTGCATCGCCTCGCGGCCAAGCACGTGGGTGAACTCGTGCAGCGCGACACCTTCGAGGTCGTACGTGCCTGGCGCGACGCCGTTGGTGTCGTCGTATGTCCATGGCAATGTGGAGGAGAAGCCCACGAAGCCATCGACCCCATCGGCGTTCGCGGCAAGCAGACCAAGCGCTTTCTGTTGAGCGCGAGGGACAAACCAGCTCTCACCATTGGCTGGGTCAAATTCCGGAAGGTGAGCCAGGAATGTCCGATCTTCCGCTGACGTGGGATGTGCCTTCAGGTCAGCGACCAGCTGGTTGTAGGAACGCCACTGTCCACTGGCCGGTTCCGCTTCGCCCAGTATGTTCCCAGAGATCGGCGAGTGATTTATTTCGCCCCATCCGATTTCGATGGTAACGGTGATGTCGCTGCCGGCGAATGCGCTATCGAGCACATTGGCCGCGGCCTGCAAAGAATTCCTGAAGCCGGCGGGTGCGTTGGCCACCGACGGGTCGTAGACGAGATCGATTTTCATTGAGGCTCCGCGTTTCGGGGGCGCGCAGATGCCGGATAATCATTACTATATCGTTAAGTATACGATATCGTTCCGACATGCCCAGGCATGAGCCTCCCTGCTGCCGCCACGACTGCGCCTGGCGCAGCATCCGTGGCGGGATGCCCGCAAGATGACCTGCTCTAGTCTCCTTCGAATGCCGCGTCGGAAATGTCCTCTGGCGGCGGCACAGCGGAACGCTCGGGCGGGATGACCAGCAAAGACAGTGCGGCAGGCGTGGCGTAGTACTGAAGTCGCTGCGCCCGCATCCCGGCAGCGAAGCTCTTGCAGGCGCGGCTCCATAGTTCGCCGATCGCGTATTCGGGGCGATACGAGGAGTCCGGCAGATCACTCAGCACGGTACTGCTGCCAGGTGCGAGAAAGACGGCTGCGACAACGTGCCCCGACGGGTCGCGCAGCTTGAGCACCGCCTCGTGCAGTCCCCGATTGCTGAGCGAAATCTGTGCCGGCCCCGTCGCACGCCGCTCAAGTACCTCGCCATTGCGCGGTGCTTTTCCGGCTTCGTACGCGCAGTAGGCACGTCGCGCCTTGTCGCGGCCACCGGCCGTCAGGCGCGCTGCATCGATAAACCCACTGCTGCCATCGGCTAGACGGATCTCCACCAGTCCGTGCTTCGAGACCATTCCCAAAGACTCGACCGAGCTGAAAGGGGCCACGCGGCCGGCGGGGACGTACGCGTCGCGCGCCGCATCGTGGCGCCATAGCAGCGCATCGGCGCCCGGCAACACGTAATCGGTACTGGGCCCGGTCAACGGTACGCTTGCCGGCGCCGGCGGCGGGCCGGGTGCAACGACGGGCGGAGCCGTTGGCCGGATCACCGGGCCGGAGACCACCGGAGGTGTGCGGTTGAACTGCACCAAGGCCATGACCACGGCGACGCCCAGCACTCCACCGAGCCCGACCCACACCGCAACCGGCAGGTCCGACAGACGCGGCCATCGCAGCACTGGCTCGGACATATCCGCCGCAGCTGCGGGCACCGCGGCGGCCGCTCGCGCGCCGCCCGATCATAAGCGCCGCGGCGTTCGACATCACCCACCACATCATATGCCGCCCTGACCCGCATGAACGCATCCGCGTTGCCACTGCCCGCCACGTCCGGATGCAGCACGCGCGCCTTGCGACGGAACGCAGCGGCAATCGCCGCCTGTTCCGCGCGCGGATCCACGTCGAGGGCTGCGTAGTGTCCAGAGGGATCGTCGTTCATGTCTGCCCGACTATAGGCCGCTGTCGCAGGATGCCGACCAAGGCTCTCGCACGGGCGTTAACGCGACGCTAGCAAATACGGCGTAAAATATCGGAAGCGAAGGCCCGTTCCATATCCGCGGCCGTTGCCCCCTGAAAGGAATATCGCATGCAATCCGCTGTTCGCAGCGCGTGGCGCCGATTCAATGAGCCGTTAGAAGGTCTAACCAACTGGATGTATCTCGACATCAAGGGTCTGGTTACGACGGGGATGGGCAACCTGATCGACCCTCTCGAAGCCGCGCTGCGTCTGACATGGCGTACCGCCGATGGCGCAACCGCAACGCCGGATGCAGTCCGGCACGAATGGCAACGCATCAAGACCAACCTGCCGCTCGCCCATCTTGGTGCGAAGGCTGCAAAGCGAGTCGCTACCTTGCATCTGAACGAAGCGGACATCGACACGTTGGTTTTCAGCAAACTCGATGATGACGTAGCGATCCTGAAGGCCAATCCCGCGTTTGCCGATTTCGACGACTGGCCAGCGGATGCTCAGCTTGGCCTGCTTTCGATGGGCTGGGCGATGGGGCCTGGTTTTGGTACGCGCTTCCCGCGTTTTTCCACCGCCTGTGCCGCCGGAGACTTCGCCGCCGCCGCCAGAGACTGCGCCATCAGCACGACCGGAAATCCCGGTGTCGCCCGCCGCAACGCAGCCAACCGACAGGCGTTCCTGCTTGCGTCGACGGCGCAGGACACGGCGATACTGCGCAGCCGCATTCCCCCGCTGTAGCGTGGCTTGTGGCGTGCCCGGCCGCCGATTACTCATGCCCGCATCGTCATCGCCGGTAAGGATTGCGCCGTGCCCGCCCTATCGACGGCCATCGCCCGGTCCGACGCTGGCCGATGGCTTGCGTTCATCGTGATGCTGACCGGCGGCCTGCTGCCGTCGGTCGACTTCTTCATCATCAACGTAAGCCTGCCGTCGATCCATGCCTCGATCGGTGCCGATCCGGCGGAACTGCAACTGGTCATCTCCGGCTATGCGGCCAGCTACGCCGTGTTCCTGATCACCGGCGGACGGCTGGGCGACCTGTATGGCCGGCGCCGCATGTTCCTGATCGGCATGACCGGGTTTGTCGCCACCAACACCCTGTGCGGACTTGCTGCCACGCCCTTGCAGCTGGTGATCGGCCGCGTGCTGCAGGGCGTCTCCGCGGCGATGCTGGTGCCTCAGGTGCTCGGTTCGGTCCGCGCCTTGTTCCCGTCCGAGGCGGAACTCGCCAAGGCCCTCAGCTTCTACGGCGTGATGATGGGTCTCGCCGCCTCGATCGGCCAGTTCTCGGGCGGAGCCTTGGTCGAATGGAGCCCCTTTGGCTGGGGCTGGCGCACGGTGTTCCTGGCGAAGCTGCCGATCGGCATCCCGGTCATGCTGGCCGCCTGGCTGATGGTGCCGGAGACCAGCGCGAGCCGCGGTCGCCGGCTGGATCTGGGCGGTGCTGTGCTCGTGTCACTGGCGCTCGCCTGCCTCGTATTGCCGTTGTCCGAGGGACCTCAACAGGGCTGGCCGATTTGGACCGTGATCATGCTCGCCGCCGTCCCATTGCTGGCCTGGACATTCGTGCGCTTCGAGGCGTGGCTGACCGCGCGCGGGGCCAGCCCGCTGCTCGACCTTTCGCTGATGGCGATACCGACCTTCCGGCGCGGCGTCCTGGTCGGCACGTTGTTCTTCTTCACCACCGCCTTCTACATGCTGTTCGGAATCTACCAGCAGGAAGGATACGGCAGCGATCCGCTGTACACCGGCCTCGCCATCCTGCCGTATGGGGTCGGACTGTTCATCGGCCCATTGGTCACTGCGCCGCTTGCGCGACTGCGCCCGCGACTGTTGACCATCGGCATGGTGATCCAGGTCGCGGGCTATGCCGGCGTTGCCGCGGTGGTGGCCGCGGGCCACGATGGTTGGCCAGTTGTGCTGACCGTATTGATCGCCGGCTTCGGTCAGGGCATCGCCTACCCACGGCTGTTCAACACCGCGCTCGGCGACGTCGCCCCACATCAAGCGGGCGTCGCCGCCGGCGTTCTGTCCTCGGCGCTGCAAATTGGTGCCGCCATCAGCGTCGTGGCAATCGGCAGCCTGTTCTTTGCGGTGCTCGGCAACGGCACCGGCCGAGACGCCTACGGCTACGCCTTTGCGATTGCGCAGGCGGCGACCAGCACCGCCCTGCTGATCGCCATGCTGTTGACCATTCCTCGCTCAACGGACCGCACTTGAGCTTGGCTCAGCCCTGCCAGCCCGCCTTGCGCAGGCCTTCGAGCATGTGTTCGTAGTCCTCGGGGCGGTGCCAGGGCACGCGCTGGCGGACATACATCTCGAACGCCGCCGGCGCGACCGCAATGGCCTTCTCTAGTGCCTCCTTCGCTTCTTCGACCTGGCCGACTTGTCCGAGCGCCGCGGCGAGCCACCGATATGTGTTTGGGAACTCTGGGTGCTCTCGAACGGCCCACTTCGCCGCTGCGATGGCAGCCTCATAGTCACGGGAGAGATAGGACCCCATCGTCACATAGTTCGCACGGCTCGCTGAGTGCGGAGTGCGCGGGTCCAGCCTGATGCTTCTCTCGACAGCTTTGAGCCCTTCCTTCGGATGCCCGGAGTGGATCAGGGTCGCACCAAGCATGTTGTGCGCATAGGCCAGATTGGGTGCCGTTGCCAAAGCCCGCCCCGCTTCGGCCAGAGCGCCCTCGTAATCACCGCGTCTCCAGAGCGCAAGAGCAAGGACTGAATGAGCCTCTGCATTGGCGCCATCGAGCGCAACCGCGCGGCGGGCTAATGTCTCGATCGAGCTTTGTGTCTCAGGAAGGCCGCGTGTTCCAAAATCGTTCGCCTGTATTTGAGCTAAAGCCAGTCCCACGTAGGAGCCAGAAAAATTTGTCTCGAGATCTATTGCCTGCTGGAAAAACTTCTGTGCGAGAGCGTTGTCTTCCGAAGTAGCCCTACCATGATGCCACAAGCCGCGCTGGTAGGCGGCCCAGGCGTCTAGGCTGTCAGGCGGCTTGCGCATGGCCCGCTGACGCTCGGCGTAGTCGATGGCGGGGGCGATAGCGACTGTCACAGCCTCGCTGATTTCGTCCTGGACGGCGAAGATATCCGCCAGATCGCGGTCGTAGCGCTCGGCCCAGATATGGTTGCCGGTCTCCGTTTCGACGAGCTGCGCGGTCGCTCCGGATGCGGTTGGCGGCTTTGCGCAGGCTGCCTTCCAGCACGTAGCGCACGCCCAATTCGCGCCCAACCTGACGCACCTCGGCCGCGCGGCTCTTGTAGGTGAAACAGGAATTGCGTGCGATGACGAAGAGCGAGGGATAGCGCGATAGCGCAGTGATGACGTCCTCGGCGATGCCATCGGCGAAATACTCCTGCTCTGAATCGCCACTCATATTGGCGAATGGCAGCACCGCGATCGACGGCTTGTCCGGCAGCGGCAACACTTCACCTGAGACGTGCACGATCAAGCGCTCCACGGACCGTGGTATTGATGCGTCCACTCTCAGCACGAAGGCTTCAACCGGTTCAGCGATGTTCTTCAGATTAAGCGCACCCAGCGCGTCGAACGTGAGATCCAGCCGACCGCGAATATGATCGTGCACGGCACGCGAGACGCAGACGTCGCCAGGCGGGCACCCAGCCTGCAGCCGCGCTGCTACGTTCACCACGTCGCCATGAACATCCGAGCCATCCGGGATGACGTCTCCCACGTTGATCCCAATGCGGAACCGGATCGCCCGGTCGGGGGGCGCGCCGTCGTGGGCAGGCACCTGCTGCTGCACACGCACCGCAAACCGGGCCGCACCATCGACACTGTCGAACACCATGAGCAGCGAGTCACCGCCGGTGTTGACAATCCGCCCCCCGTGGGCCGCGAGCGCCGGCTCAATCACCTCGCGGCGCAGCCTGCGCATGCGATCGAGCGTTCCGCTATCGTCCAACCCGATCAGCCGGCTGTAGCCGACGACGTCGGCATGAACCACCGCGATCAGCTTCCGCCGATCAGGCAGCTGTTCTGTCCGATCCGACGTGCTGGTTTGGGAGACCATCAGCGTCAACCCTGCCAGCCCGCTTTGCGCAGCCCTTCAAGCATGTGTTCATGGTCCTCCGGTCGAAACCATGGCGGCCGACTTCGAACATAGAGGTCGAATGTGCGTGGTGCGGTCTCCACAGCTCGTTGCAAGGCGGCACGTGCCTCTTCTTTGTGACCAAGCTGGCCCAGAGAAGCTGCCACGTAACGATGCCCCAGAGGCATGTTCGGAAACTGGGCAACGACACGGCGCGCTGCGTCTGCCGCACTGGCATAGTCGCCCTGGAAGTAATAGGACACTCCGATCTGCAGCAACGGAATGCAGTTCAGCGGATGGCGTGGATCCAGGCGCAAGGCTTCACGAAGGGCAACGCGAGCATCAGCGGGGTGGCCGTCGAAGAGGCGAAGCACACCGAGAGTCGTGTTCACCAACACCGAGTTCGGATTGAGCGCGACGGCCAACGACACACCGTCGCGCGCTTCGTCGTTGATCCCACCCATGCCCTTGGCCCAAGCCAGCATGGCGTGCGCGTCAGCGTCGCTAGGATCCAATTCGACAGCCTTCTGTGCCCAGTGCCTTGTAAGAAAGCCAGCTTCTTGCAGCGGCAGTGCGGCAAATACCTGGCCTTGCCACAGACAATTCATTGCCAGAGCAACGTGCGCCGATGCGAATGTTGCATCCAGCAACACGGCTCGCTGTAGGAACTTCTGCGCCTCCTCGTACTCCGCTCTGTTGGCCTTGGCCATATGCCACAGTCCACGCTGATACGCCTCCCAGGCGCCAAGGCTTTCTGGAGGTTTGCGAAGTACGCGTCGTGATTCTGCTTCGGCGATCACCGGCGCGATCGCTGTCGCGACAGCGGCAGTGATGTCGTCCTGAATCGCGAAGACATCTTCCAAAGCGCGGTCGTAGCGCTCAGCCCAGATGTGATTGCCGGCCTCGGCGTCGATCAACTGCGCAACCACCCGAGCGCGACCCGAGCTACGTCGAACGCTGCCTTCCAGCACGTAGCGCACGCCCAGTTCGCGGGCTACTTGTCTGATATCGACTGCATGGCCCTTGTAGGTGAAGCTCGAACTGCGTGCGATGACGAACAACGAACGGCTGCGCGACAGCTCGGTGATGATGTCGTCAGCGATGCCGTCAGAGAAATACTCCTGCTCCGGATCGCCGCTCATGTTGGTGAATGCCAGCACCGCGATCGATGGCTTGTCGGGCAGCGGCAAGGATTCGCCGCTACCCTGCACCAGCGCGCGTTCGATTGACTCTGAAGCGCTTGCGCCGGCGTCCGGCCGCAACAGGAACGCCTCCACCGGCCTGGCAATATTCTTAAGATCCAGCGCCCCAAGCTCCTCGAACGCAAGATCCAGCCGCCCATGCACATGATCGCGCACCGATCGGGACACACAGATCCCGCCCTGCGGACACTCCGCCTGCAGCCTCGCCGCCACATTCACCGCATCCCCGTGCAGATCGGTGCCATCGGCAATCGCATCGCCGATGTTCATCCCGACCCGAAACCGGATGGCCCTGTCCGCCGGCGCCTCGCCGTCCATGGCCGGCACGTCTCGCTGCACCTTCACGGCACATCGAACAGCGCCATCGATGCTGTCGAACACCACCAGCAGCGAATCGCCACCCGTTTGGACGATCCGGCCGCCGTGCTGTTCGATCGCCGGATCAATCAGCTTCGAACGCAGAGCGCGCAGGCGCCGCAGCGTTCCCGCATCGTCCAGGCCGATCAGGCGGCTATAGCCGACCATGTCGGCGTACATCACGGCAACCAGCTTCCGCCTGTCAGGCGATGGCTCGATCGGGTCTGGCGTGTTGCTTCCAGACATAGTGGACTACCCGTTGACGGAAGGCGGTAAGCCGAGCCAAGCCACGCTACCACCGACAGTTGCTTGAGACGATAGCCGAAACCACTCTGCTGGTCGGCCTCTCAATCGCCTTGCGCCGCTCTCCAACAGATGCCGCAGGTCTCGGAACCTGTGGTGCCAAACAGTTGGACCAGGTCAATGCGCTTCCGGCAACAGCAGCGAAGATACATCATTGAACCACCGAAAGCCCTCCAGAAGGCCCCCATGATAGCGTCCGGTGCACGCCCAAAGACCTGCACGCCGACGCCAACGCCGCACGACACCGAAGCAAGGAGCACAAGCAGGACGCAGACGGCGCCAGGGGCGACCCATGCAGCGGCTGCGCGACACCTCCAAGCGGTCGATACGCAGCAAAACCGTGATGACGACAGCCGAGCGGCATGTTGCCGAAGCAAAGAAAAGCACGTCGAGCACTAGAAGAAATCAATGGAGGTGCTCTTTCGCGACAAGCATTACAAAGCGCTGGGACTCGCTCGCAAAGTGCTGGAAATGCTGGAGCAGAGCCGACGACTGGCGCAGACCCACCTCACTGTTGAGCGCGAGTTCCGCAGCAACCTCAAATAGCGCGGCTGGTTCCAGGTTTACTGGTGCGTCATCAGGCTGAGCCCGCCCTCACCCAGCGCGAAGATCGCCGCTTGCGCAACGTGGCGGATACGGCGCGCGTCTGTGCAGAGCGCCACCGGACTTCCTGCGCCTGAAGACACGCCTCGCGCGCCAGGCTGCGCAGCAAGGCGGCGGCCTCGGCCAGGCGGCGTTGATACGACTGCTCCCGCTCCTCCTGTTCCCGATTGCGCTGATCGGCATGAACGTGCCGCGCGGATGATCCGATCAGCCAAGAATGCTCCACCAGTTTGGCGGTTTCCCGCAGCAACCGCTCGCTCGACCGAATCAACGTATCGGCGCGTTGCACGCGCTGAGCGGAATCAACAATCAGCCTGTGGCCACGTATCGTCATGATGGTGTCTCGGCCAATTTGTACCGACCCCCGCGGCCGGCCCGTCCGGATCCTTCGAATCCCGGTTCGGCAACGCAGAGCGGCCGATAATACTCCGTCCAAGCCGCCGTATTGCTAAGTGCTTCGGTTCGCGCGCGTACTGCCTCGGCGAGGCTCAGCAATGAGCGATTGCGGCGAATCAGCTCGTCGAGCTTGTCATCCATCTCCGCCCAGATGGGCCGGCGCCCACATAAGTTGCAATGGGACCGCCTAACAGCTCTGTTCAACTGCCAGTGGCTGTTCCGCGCAACTTATCTCACTACCGTGGCGGCTGGCTCTCGCGCACGACACCGAAAGCAACTAGTCTCAACGCTGCAAGGCGCAATCAGCGGAAACACGAAGGAGGCAGCCTTGTCGGCATATTATCGATTCTACCTGCTACGCGACGACGACCATATCGCGCGGCGGCGCGAGGATTATTGCGCCGATGATACCGCGGCAATCGCTGCCGCGGGCCGGGTCATCGGAGACTATCCCGGTGTCGAAATCTGGTGCGAGCGACGCAAGGTGGTCACGCTCTCGCGCCAGGACGTGGCGCGGCTGCAGCCACCGGCCGCGCCGCGCGCATCACACCGGACCGCAATGCTGATCAGTCGCAACAAGCGCCTGCTGCAGCAGGCAGCGAAGCTGTGCCGGCACACCGAGCGCTGCGTTCCAGGCCGACCCGCGGGGGGGTAATGGCTAAACCGGATTGGCGGCCCGGCGGAGATCCTGCTGGCTGACCTCCGCGCTTCGGAGCGCATAGCGGAAACCTCGGAGAAGGCTGTTACCGCCGTTCATGCACGACTGACTGCTCTCGCCGCGCAGCGCATGCAACACGTCATGAAATATTGACCAGGGCGCGGACGAACCCGTTGCCACTTATCCTGTAAGCCGATCCCTTCTGCTCTGCGGCGACGATGCGGGGCGCAGGCAGCGACACAACTGGAGCGCCCGTGATGCAGGACCGCGGAGAGACTCTGCTGCAACTGGCCCAGCGACACGTGCTCGAGGGCGAGGACAGGATTGCCCGTCAGCGCACCTTGATTGAGACTATGGAACGGGACCACCATCTTGAGACGGCCGCCACGGCGCGCGGCATCCTGGCCACTATGGAAGAGTCGCTTCGGCTCGCGAAGCAGCATCTTGAAGCGGAACGCCTGAAGCAGGGCAATACGGAAGCCCCGGGACGGCCGGTCGACGGATTTAATAAACCACCTTGACCGGCGCCCCCGTTCCTCGCGGCGGCGCCAGACGCAAACCTGTATTAGAAGCCTGCCTCAGCCTGTCTTGGACTTGAGTTCGTCGAGTTGCGCCCGTGCGCCGGCGATCATGCACGACAGGTCAGAGGTCAGCATCACCATGTCGAAGCCGCGCTTCACTGCGCCCGATGCGAACGCCGCACCGGCACAGTGCATGACGCACTTGATGCCATGCTTGTGCGCCGTATCCCGTATCTTGTCGCAGGTGGCGAGATGCAGCGGGTCAGGATTATCGCCGCGCGGCGGCAGCCCCAGTGCGAACGACAGATCGGCCGGCCCGATATAGACGGCGTCTAGGCCGGGCGTGGCGCAGATGGCATCGAGGTTGGCGACGCCTTCCTTCGTCTCGATCATGGCCATAATAACGATCTCGTCGTTGGCCTTGGCCTGGTAGTCGGCGCCGCCGTAGTGCATGGCGCGGACCGGCCCTGACGAGCGCATGCCGACCGGCGGATAGCGGCATGCCGCCACCGCCCGCGCTGCTTCCTCGGCGGTGTTCACCAGCGGCACGATGATTCCATAGGCGCCAAGGTCCAGCGCCTTCATGATGGCCGCAGGATCGTTCCATGCGACCCGCACCACCGGGACCGTATCCGTCTGCGAGATGGCCTGCAGCATGGGCCCGACATCCTTCATCTCGGCGGTGCCGTGCTGTAGGTCGACGCACAGCGCATCGAATCCCTGTCGCGCCATGATCTCGGCCGAGAACCCGTGGGACACGGAAAGCCAGCCCAGCGTCACGCACCGACCGTCCCGCCACATCTGCTTGATCTTGTTTGGCCGCATGGTCTTACCTCTGGCGTTGTTTGTTCATCTCGCGAAGCGCGCGGCTTGCAACAGCCAAGGCCCGCATTCGACGCAGCTATACACAAGCCCACCTGGGCCCGACAGGGCCGGCCGGCGACCGGCCGACCGCGTGAATGCAGGGAATTGCGTTGGCGCGGCGTCGCTGGTCAGGCATACTGACTTGCCATGCTCGCTTTACTGACAAGCCTGTTCTGCCGCTCCGGCCACTGTTTGGCGACCACCGGCCGGTGTCTCCGGCGAAGCGGCCAGCGTCGATTTTCGAAGCAATGAGACAGATGCGATACTCTGCACCGTTGCCTCGCGTCGCCCTGGACCGCGGCCCGCCTGCACGCTAAGTGCTCCCGCCATGAGCCGCACGGCAAGCCTGAAGCGGACGACCTCCGAAACCGACATCAGCCTGACCCTCTCGCTCGACGGGTCCGGACGGGCCGAGATTGCCACCGGCATCGGCTTCCTGGACCACATGCTGACGGCGCTCGCCCGCCACGCCCTGTTCGACCTGGCGGTCAAGGCCAAGGGCGACCTGCATATCGACTTCCATCACACCACCGAAGATGTCGGTATCGTCCTGGGCCAGGCCTTCGCCAAGGCACTTGGCGACAAGCGCGGCATCCGCCGGTTTGGCCACGCGCTGGTACCCATGGACGAAACGCTGGCCGAGGCGGCGGTCGATATTTCCGGCCGCCCATTCCTCGCCTGGGACGTGACGTTCGAGCGGCCCAAGATCGGCGAGATGGACACCGAGCTGTTCGAGGAATTCTTTCGCGCCTTTGCCATGAATGCGCTGGTCACCCTGCACGTCACCCGACGTGCCGGACACAACGCGCACCACGTCGCCGAGGCGTGCTTCAAGGCGATGGCGCGGGCCCTGCGCATGGCATCCGAGGCCGATCCGCGGGCCGGCGACGCGATTCCCTCGACCAAAGGGGCGTTGTGAGATTCTACACGGCGCACATCCGATCGGGCGCGGCACCGGTGCTGGTTCGCGAGGGCTTCAGCTGGGGCGCGCTGTTCTTTGGCCCGCTCTGGCTCGCCGCGCATCGCGTCTGGGTCCCGGCGGTGCTGTCGCTCGCCGCTTTCGTGCTCATCGTTCTGCTGACCGAAAACGGCCTTGCCGCGGCATCGTTGATCGCACTCGTTGTGCTGCTTGGGCTCTCCGGGCATGACCTGCGCCGGTGGTCGCTCGACCACCGGGGCTATTTGCTGTCGCAGGTCGTTGTGGGGCGCGACGAATTGGAAGCCATGGCCCGACTGCTGGAGCGACGTCCGGACCTGAAGGGCAGCTATCTGCTGCCGCAGGACGCGCGCTGATGGGCGGCGCGGGTCCACCCACGACAATGGAAGTCCGGGCGAACGCCCGGCACCGCACGTGAAGGTCGCCGTGGTGGACTACGGCAGTGGCAACTTGACCTCTGCCTCGCGGGCACTTGCCCTGGCCGCAGAGCGCGCCGGCCTGCAGGCCACCGTCGGGGTGACGGCGGACCCGGACTATGTCGCGGCTGCCGACCGGATCGTGCTGCCGGGACAGGGCGCTTTCGCCGACTGTTCGCATGGCCTGGACACGGTGCGAGGCATGCGCCAGGCCATCGAGCAGGCGACCGTCGCCGGGACGCCGTTCCTCGGTATCTGTGTCGGCATGCAGCTCATGGCCCAGCGCGGGCTGGAGCACGAGATCACGCCAGGGTTTGGCTGGATCCACGGCGAGATCGCCGAGATGGTGGTGCCTGACCTTCGGTTGCCGCAGATGGGCTGGAACGCGTTGGATTTCGTTCCCGGAAGCCACAAGCTCCTTGATGGCCTCGAACCGGGCGACCACGTGTATTTCGTGCACAGCTATGCGCTGGTGGACGGAAACCCCGAGGAAACGATCGCGATGACTGAATACGGCGGTCCGGTGGTGGCGATGGTGGCGGTCGGCAATCGCGCCGGCACGCAGTTCCACGTCGAGAAAAGCCAGGAGGTCGGCATCCGCATTCTCAGCAACTTCCTGCGCTGGATGCCTTGACCCGATGCCGGATGAAGCACCTCCGCTGCCCGCGCAGCGGCTGATCGAGCGCATCACCGAGTTCACCGACGATGACCTGCACGGACTGTGTGAGGCGACGTCAGCGGCAATCATCGATGGTGGCGGCTTCGGCTGGGTAAATCCACCGGGGATGATGGCGCTGGAGACCTATTTCCGCGGCGTGCTGCTGGTACCCGAGCGCGAGCTGTTCATCGCCCGGCTCGACGGCATGGTGGTCGGATCAGCCCATCTGGTCCGACCCCCGCGCAACAACGAGGCCCAGGCGCATGCCGCGCAGCTCATGCACTCATACATCGCGCCTTACGCGCGGGGTCACGGCCTCGCGCGCTTGCTGACCCTGGAGGTGGAAGAGCGCGCCCGCGATCTCGGCTACCACGTGCTGAACCTGGACGTCCGCGAAACGCAGGAAGCGGCAATTCGGCTTTACGAGTCCTTGGGCTACGAGCGCTGGGGGGTGCACCCCGACTACGCCTTCGTCCGCGGTCAGGCTGTGCGCGGATTCTTCTACTTCAAGCGGCTGCGCAAGCCGGGTGTGCGACGCGGCCAGAACGCGCAATGACAGGGCTGACGCTCTATCCGGCGATCGACCTGAAGGATGGTCAGTGCGTACGCCTCCGCCGGGGCGAGATGGATGATGCCACGGTGTATTCGTCCGACCCCGCCGCCCAGGCGCGCTCGTGGCAGGATGCGGGCTTCTCCTGGCTGCATGTGGTGGATCTGAATGGCGCCTTCGCCGGCCGGCCAGTCAATGCCGACGCGATCGGCGCCATCCTGGATGCTGTGACGATCCCGGTGCAACTGGGCGGCGGCATTCGCAACATGTCCGGCATCGAGACCTGGCTGGCCAGCGGCGTGCGCCGCGTGATCCTGGGCAGCGCCGCAGTGAACAGCCCGGAGTTGGTCCGCGAGGCCTGTCGCGCATTTCCCGGTCGGATCGTCATCGGCATCGATGCGCGCGACGGCAAGGTGGCGACCAACGGTTGGGCCGAGACCTCCTCGCTTGATGCCCGCGAGATAGCAAGGTCGTTCGAGGACGCCGGCGCGGCTGCGATCATCTACACCGATATCGGTCGCGACGGCATGCTCAGCGGACCGAACATCGCGCAGACGGTAGCATTGTCACATGCGGTGAACGTGCCGGTCATTGCCTCCGGCGGGGTCGCCGATTTGCAGAATCTAATCGAGCTGAAAATGGCCTCCGCCGGGTCAATGATCCAGGGCGCGATTATCGGACGTGCGCTTTATGACGGGCGAATCGACCCGACGCAGGCGCTCGCTGCGATGTCAGCTTGATCGCGTACGGTTCAGAACCTGGGAGCGCACAAGTCGCGGACATGTCCGCAACCTTCACTTGGTTGCCGGTCAACTCTTGCACATAAGTTCTTGCACAGAACCGCCGTGCCTATTCTAAGGCTACGTCAGGATGTTGAAACTGCGTGTCATTCCATGCCTTGACGTAAAGGACGGGCGCGTCGTCAAAGGCATCAACTTCGTCTCGCTGCGTGACGCTGGCGATCCCGTAGAGCAGGCTGCGTTATACGACGCCGCAGGCGCCGACGAACTTTGCTTCCTTGATATCACCGCGAGCCACGAGAACCGCGACACCATCCTGGACGTTGTTTCGCGCACCGCGGCCAGGGTGTTCCTGCCGCTGACGGTCGGCGGCGGCATTCGCTCCACCGAGGACATGCGCCGCCTGCTGCTGGCCGGCACCGACAAGTGCAGCGTCAATTCGGCGGCGGTGGCGCGACCCGAACTGGTGCGCGAGGCGGCGCGCAAATTCGGCAGCCAGTGTGTCGTCGTGGCGATCGACGCCAAGCAATCCAGTCCAGGACATTGGGAGGTGTTCACTCATGGTGGCCGCCGCCCCACGGGTATCGATGCCGTCGCATGGTGTCGACAGGTGGCGGAACTGGGCGCGGGGGAGATCCTTTTGACCAGTATGGACCGCGACGGGACCGGCCGGGGATTTGACGTCCATCTGCTGCGTGCGGTGTGCGCGGCGGTGCGATTGCCGGTGATCGCGTCTGGCGGGGTTGGCACGCTGCACCACTTCGTCGAAGGGGCCGAGGCGGGCGCCACTGGCCTGCTGGCCGCCAGCGTGTTCCATTTCGGCACCTTCACGATTGCGCAAGTGAAATCTGCACTGCATGCGGCGGGGCTGCCCGTGCGCTTGCCGCGCCAGGCCGCCTGAGGATCGCGACCGATGGCCAAGCCCCCTAAGAGCAAGCCGCAAGCACGGCCGAAGAAGCGGCGCAAGCCCAACAAGCACGCCACCAAGCGCCAGAGGGAGGAAGTGGCGCGTCCGTTGCCGCCGCTGGCGCTCGGTCCGGCAGCCGCGGTGCTGGATCGGCTTTGGACGGTGGTGATGAGCCGCCGCACCGCAAACCCGGCGGTGAGCCACTCGGCACGGCTGCTGTCGCGGGGGCCGGCCAAGGTCGCACAGAAGTTCGGCGAAGAGGCGGTGGAGTGCCTGATCGAAGCGGTTGCCGGCAATCGTGACGCCGTCGTCGCCGAGAGCGCCGATGTGCTCTACCACCTGATCGTGCTGTGGGTCGCAAGCGAGATCCGGCCGGAAGAGGTCTGGGAGGAGTTGAAGCGGCGCGAAGGTATCAGCGGCATTGCCGAGAAAGCTGCTCGCGCACGCAATCTGCCGGTTGCGTTCAACCTGGAGACGACGAAAATCCCCTGACCCCGGATCTGGTCTGGGGCAGGCCACCGGGTCAACCCGGGACTAGCGGGAGAGATCAGCCATGGCTGTCAGCGGATTGCCGCCGTACGATGACGGCAACATCTTCGCCCGGATCCTGCGCGGCGAGATACCAAGCAAGAAGGTGTACGAAGACCAGTGGGCGCTGGCGTTCCACGACATCAATCCGCAGGCGCCGGTGCATGTCCTGGTGATCCCCAAGGGTCGGTACATCTCGTTCGCCGATTTCAGCGCGAATGGGAGTGCCGACGAAATTGCAGGCTTCATGCGGGCGGTTGGCAAGGTCGCGAGGGACCTTGGGCTCGAGGCACAAGGATATCGCCTGCTCGCCAACATGGGCGAGCACAGCGGGCAGGAAGTGCCGCACTTCCACGTGCATCTGTTCGCCGGCCGGCCGCTAGGAAGGATGCTGAGCGCATAGCGGGTCAGCGCCGCACGATCTCGCGTATCTCTTCCTCGCCGTAACCGGCCTCACGCAGCACCTCCTCGGTATGCTCGCCTAGTGCCGGCCAGAGCCGCCGGACCGAAGAAGGCGAGGCGGAGAAGCGAGCCGGGAAAGCAGTGATCGTCACGTCGCCGTCGAGCGGATGCTGCATCGGCTGGAAGAACGTTGTCTCCTTCAGGTAGGGGTCTTCCAACAGGTCCGGCAGCGTGTTGGCTGGCCCGCACGGGATATCGAGCGTCCCAAGGATCTGCAGCCATTCGGCAGTCCTACGCTCGCGCATGCCTTCGGTCAGCACACCATAAAGCGCGTCGACATTGTCCGAACGCGCGGCGATGGTGGCAAAACGTGGATCATCGATCAGTGCGGCACGGCCCATCGCTTCGAACAGGCGACGCCAATGCGCATCGCTCACGGCAATCACCGAAATGTAGCCGTCCTGTGTCGCGTATGGTCGGCGATGCGGCGTCAACATGCGTGGATAGCCCATCCCGAGTTCCGGCTGGTTCAGCACCATGCCCCACATGTGCTCGACCAGCAGAAACGCCAGCGTGGTCTCCAGCATCGGCACATGCACTTCCTGACCCTGGCCGGTGCGCTCGCGATGGAACAGCGCCATGCCGACCATCGACGCCAGCATCTGCCCGGTTAGCTTGTCCACGATCACACTCGGCACATAGCGCGGCGCACCGTCCGGTGCGGCGTTCAACGCAGCCAGACCGCTCATACCCTGGATCAGATCGTCGAACGCGGGATGTTCCTGTTTGCTGCTGCCTTTGCGGAAGCCTGACGCACAGGCATAGACCAGTCGTGGATTGCGCGCCGATAGCGCAACATAGCCAAGCCCCAGTCGCTCTGCGGCACCCAGCCGCATATTGTGCACGAACACATCGGCCGTATCGACCATGCGCAGCAACGCATCGCGCGCGACCGGACGCTTGAGGTCGAGCACCACGCTGCGCTTGTTGCGGTTGAGCATGGCGAAGTAGCTGCCCATGCCCTTGTTGCGCGACGGACCGATCCAGCGACAGTTGTCGCCTTCCGGCGCTTCCACTTTGATTACATCGGCGCCGAGGTCTCCCAGCATCTGCGTGGCGTATGGGCCAAGCACCACCGTCGTCAGATCGATGATGCGAATGCCGCTGAGCGGGCCAGATTGCGTCGTCATTTGCATCTAAGCAGAAGGCGGAGCCATGCGGCTCCGCCCTCTTCTTGTCTCCGTCTTTATGAATACGCTCAGCTGTGCCAGCGGAATTCCTGCGCCTTGCGCTGCGAACCGAGGCTCAGCTTGACATTGACCAGCGCTGGCCCCTTGAAGTTCATCGCCTCATCGAGTGCGCCGCGCAGGTGCTTCGGGTCTTCGACATAGAAGCCCTTGCCGCCGAACGCCTCCATCATCAGGTCGTAGCGGGCGCCCCAGATCAGCGAGTTCGGCCGCATGTTGAGCATCGGATTGCTGGGAATTTCCTCCATGCCTGGCCCAATACCTCCGTTGTTGAACACAACGATCTTGGCCGGCATCCCATAGCGGCACAGCGTCTCCATCTCCATGCCGGAGAAGCCGATCGCCGAGTCACCGGACACGTGGATGATCGGCTTGTCGGGGTGCACGACGCATGCAGCGATGACGATACCGAGGCCAACGCCCATCGTCCCGTAGCTGCCGGCATCCAGGCGCGAGCGGGGATTGTAGTTCGGCAACTGGGTGCGGCCGATATCCATCGTGCTGGCGCCCTCGCTGCAGATGATCGCATTTTTAGGCGCCCACGCCGCGACGTCGCGCAGCAAGCGATAGTAACCGCCCGGGGCTGAGTCATCGGCGATCTGCGGTGCGATCATCGCTGCATTCTCGGCCGACTTCTTGGCGATAGCCGCGCGCCACGGCGTCTCCTTCGGATAGAACCACTGGCGACTCGCGAGTGCCTGATTGAGCTGCCCGACGATCGCCTTGCCGTCGCCGACCAGAGCGACCTCGGCTGGCTTGTTCTGGTGCATCGCCTCCGGCTCGATGTCGAGCTGGATGACTCGCACGTCCTTGTTGTAGCGCGGCGGCAGGCCGAAATGCATGATCCAGTTGAACCGCGCACCCATCAGGAAGACGACGTCCGCCTGTTGCAGCGCGAGGCTGCGCGACGCGCCCACCGACAGCGGATGGTCGTCGGGCATCACGCCTTTGCCCATCGGCGACGCAAGGAACGGCAATTGCGTCTTCTCGATGAACGCGCGCACTTCGTCTTCGGCGCGCGAATAGGCCATGCCCTTGCCGATGATGACCAGCGGCCGTTCGGCTGATTGCAGCACGTTCAGCGCCTGGTCGATGTACTCGGGCATCGTCTGGATGCGCGGCGGATCGGGGCATCTCGCGGCGACGTGCACTTTGTCCACGTCGCATGAGCCGGTGATGATGTCGTCCGCGATGTCGAGATAGGTTGCACCTGGCCGGCCATAGATCGACTGGCGAACTGCCATCTCCACATAGAACGGAATACGGTTCACATGCTCGATCGCGTGCGCCCATTTGCTGACCGGCGTTGCGATGACTACCTGGCGCTCTTCCTGGAAGGCGCCCATGCCATTGCGATAGGTCTCCGAAGCGCCGCCGATCAACAGCATCGGCCAGCAATTCGATTGCGCGTTAGCAAGGCCCGCAAGACCGTGGATGACACCGGGGCCGGTCACGACGATGCATGCACCTGGGCGGCCGGTCAGGTATCCGACAGCGCCAGCCGCATAGGACGCCGTCTGCTCATTGCGCATGCCGATATAGGGAAGGCCAACCTTCTGTGCTGCCTCGGCGAGCGGACCGACCGGGAACCCGACCACGCCAAACATATACTCGACGCCCTGTTCCTTAAGGCTTTTCGCCAGCAGGTCGGCGCCCTTGATCTCAGCCATGGATATCCCTCCCGAAGTGAGTGTGACGCAACGTTGAACGACGAGGCGCAGGGCGTCAAATCCACTGCCTTACAAGCGATTCCATCACCGGGAGCTCCGATGGCCACACGGCGGGAATGCGACGATTGTTGTTGGCACGCCCAGGAGCTCGTGTGCCTCTGCAAATGGCTGCCTAGCGGCAAGCACGCCCGGATCTGCTCGATCAATGCGATGCGGACGTGACATCCCGCGAGATCTTTCGGCGAATAACGGTGCTCGCGGGCCACTCCATCGCTGCCCATTTCGGCGGGGCCGCCGAGATTGACAGTGTCTGCCGCGCGACAGACTATTTCGCACTGAAATAAAGGCCTGTGGCCACAGCCGGTGATCGTACGGCCGGCCAATCGGCTGCAACAGGGAGGACAATATGATTCGCCAACCGATGCTACGGCGTCGCGTGATGCAGGGCGGCCTTGGACTAGCGGCTCTGGGGGCGACGTCACTCGGGCGTTCCGCGCTGGCTGCGGACGAAGGGGATGCCATCGTCGCGGCCGCCAAAGGCATCGGCAAGACCGATCTCAAGGCGATCATGTGGTCGAATTATTTCGTGCCAATGAAGCCTCCGATGGAGGAGTTCCAGAAGGCCACTGGTATCGGTATCACCAGCATCAAGGACATTTCGACGCCCACCATCCCGCAGGCCGCTATGGCGGAAGCACTAACACGCTCGGGTGATTTCGACCTGATTCATCTTGGCTCGGAGATGATTCCGTCGCTGGTGTCGGCCGGCTATCTCGAGCCGCTCGACGAATACATGCAGAAAGCCAACTACAAAATGAACGCGGTCGGCGATTACGGCAAGCTTCCGACCTATGACGGCAAGACTTACGGTATCATTACCGACGGCAACATCTTTGTTCAGCAGATCCGCAAGGACCTGATGGAGGATGGCGACAACAAGAAGAAATTCGAGGACAAGTTCAGCAAGCCGCTGGCCTGGCCGCAG
>JBKPSV010000251.1:0-11004 GCA_046735215.1 Pseudomonadota bacterium
CGCGCCAGCGGCTGTCGCCTGGCTTGGCTGGCTTTGCACGGGCGGCACAGCCGGTGCCGGCGGTGTCTCGGCCGCCGGCATGGTCGCACTTGCCGGCTGGCTGCTGGCTGGCGGCGGGGGCCCCGGTGGTGGCACCGAGCCGCGTCCGAACAGGTCCGGCGAGGCGCTGGGGGAGGATGGATCTGCGATCGGCGCCGCGGCCGCCACGTGCTGTGCGTTCGTCCGGTCCGCAATCAGCGCGTTGGCGATCTTGGCGAGCGCCGCGCGGTCCGGGGCAGCAGGCTTGGGGGGGACCGAGGCCAGGTTGGGGTAAGGCTCATCGGCCCCGGGGGGCGGCGGTCTCTCCTCAGCGATCTTGCCGCCTTCGAGGTCGTGCCACCAGTTCACCGGGTTCATTGATCCCGGCAGCGACGAGCAGCCCGAGAACAGCAGAACCGCCAGCGGAGCGAGGGTGTAACCAACTTGAACACGCCCCTTCACGCCCGTAGGTTGCCCCCCATTTCTGCTGAACAGCATCGCCGAATCCGCTCCAGGCTGGTGCCTGATGTAGCGGGTGGCGGTGCCGACGGAAAGGATGCGCATGGCCGATAACACCAAGACCGAGCCGCCTGGGTTCAAGCTGCCCGACCCGGAGGAACTCGGTCTTTCCATGGCCGACATCGCCGAACGCTCGCAGCGTATCGTCAGCGAGTGGTTGAAGCGGCAGGCCAGCGAGGAGCGTGCGCCTGATCCGCTGAATATCGGTAGCGCCTTCATGGAAATGACCACGCGGCTGATGGCCAACCCGGCTCGCCTGGTCGCCGCCGGGTTGGGCTTCTGGCAAGACTACATGACGCTCTGGCAGAACACGGCGCGGCGCGTCATGGGCATGGAGGCCGAGCCGGTGATCGATTCGCCGTCGAGCGATCGACGCTTCAAGGACGACGCCTGGCGCGAGAACGAAATTTTCGACTTCATCCGCCAGTCCTACCTGCTGTCCGCCCGCTACGTGCAGGACGTCGTGCGGCAGGTCGATGGGCTGGATCCGAAGACTGCGCAGAAGGTGGACTTCTACGCACGACAGTTTGTGGACGCGATGAGCCCGTCGAACTTCCTTCTCACCAATCCGGAGGTACTGCGGAAGACCGCCGAGACCGGCGGCGAGAATCTGCTCAAGGGCCTGAACAACCTGCTCACCGACCTCGAGCAGGGCAAGGGTAAGCTGCACATCAAGATGACCGATATGGACGCCTTCAAGGTAGGCGAAAATATCGGCGTGTCGCCGGGCAAGGTGGTCTACCAGAACGACCTGATGCAACTCGTGCAGTATGCGCCGGCCACCGAGACGGTGCTGAAGCGCCCGCTGCTGATCGCGCCGCCCTGGATCAACAAGTTCTACATCCTCGACCTCAGGCCGCGAAACAGCTTCGTCCGCTGGGCGGTGTCGCAGGGCCACACCGTGTTCATGATCTCGTGGGTGAATCCCGACGAACGTCTCGCCGAGAAAGGCTTCGAGGATTACATGACCGAGGGCTACCTCGCCGCCCTCGATGCGATCGAGCAGGCCACCGGCGAGCGCGAAGTGAACGCGATCGGCTACTGCCTCGGAGGGACGCTGCTTGCCAGCACCCTCGCCTACACGGCGGCGAAGAAGGATAATCGCATCAAGTCGGCCACATTCTTCGTGACCATGACGGACTTTGCCGAGGCTGGTGAACTAGGCGTGTTCATCGACGAAGAGCAATTGCGGGCTCTCGAGGACAAGATGAACAAGCGCGGCTATCTGGAAGGCTCCGAGATGGCGACCACGTTCAACATGCTGCGTGCCAACGACCTGATCTGGTCGTTCGTGGTGAACAACTACCTGATGGGCAACGATCCGTTCCCGTTCGACCTGCTATATTGGAACGCCGATTCGACACGGATGCCGGCGCGCATGCACAGCTTCTATCTGCGCAAGATGTACCAGGAGAACTTGTTGAAGGACCCGAACGGCCTCAGCCTTGCCGGTGTGCCGATCGACCTGCGCAGGATCAAAACGCCGGCCTACTTCCTGTCCACGCGTGAGGATCACATCGCACCCTGGAAGTCCACCTATCGCGGCACGCAGCTGCTGAGCGGCCCCAAGCGCTTCGTTCTCGCTGCATCAGGACATATCGCCGGCGTGGTCAACCCGCCGGAGGGTGGCAAGTACAGTCACTGGATCAATACCGAACTGCCGCCTGATCCGGAAGCATGGTTCAAGGGTGCCACCGAGATCGCCGGCTCCTGGTGGCCTGATTGGCATCGTTGGGTGACCGCGCTCGACAAAGAGCAGGTGCCGGCGCGGGTCCCTGGGGAAGGCAAGCTTGCGGTAATCGAGGACGCGCCCGGCGCCTACGTGCAGGTGCGGTTGAGCTGAACCGGCGGAGCGACTCACCGATCACACGCGCTGCTTAAGCGCCGGCTGATCGCCCGGCGCTGGGTTGCCGTATGCGCATATCCGCGACTGGACACGATCCTTGCCATCGTGCTGCTCGCGCGCCCGGGTCGTCAAATCGCCATTAACGTTTGAGCAACTCCAATGGCATTTATTTACAGCCCTCAGTTGTCTTTTCCCACCGTAGCGAGAAAGGGCCACAAATTGGGACAGGACAGGTTTCATCAGCCCCGCTCTGCCGGCGAATTGCGAGCCCGCGCAGAACAGTTCCGCCAAATGGCGAGAGGCGCGCGGATGGTGGCGACCGTCCCAGCTTTGCTCAGGCTAGCCGACCGCTACGAAGCGCTGGCCGAAGAGCGCCAGCAGAATGAGGAAGCAAACGAGATATTCGACACCTGAAACGCTGCGGAACCGCCACAGCCTGTCAGCATTCTTCATTTCCCTGCTGCAGACATCCGCATTCAGCTTGCAGCTGTAACGGGCAGCGGGGCAGAGTCCCAACAAGCTGACGATAACGTCGGCGATTTGGGGGTTCGTCGCATGCGCATGCTGTCAATGTCGTTGCTGACCACGGGACTGCTTACTGGGGGAATGGCACTCGCCGAACCGTGCGCCAGGCCTGCGGATGTCACCGCCTTCGATGTCGCCGGGCTAAAAAGCAAGCTCATGGTGACCGCCATCACCTGCAGCCAGCAGGACCGCTACAACGACTTCGTCAAGCGCTTCCGCGGCGAGTTGCTGGCGCAGGAGCGTGCACTGCATGCCTACTTTGGCCGCATGTCCGGCGGGCGGGCGCAACACGCGCATGACGACTACATCACCGGTCTCGCCAATACCCAATCTGAAAGTGGAATTCGGCAAGGGACGCTGTTCTGCCAGCAGAATGTCGGCATGTTCACCGAAGTCCTGGCGCTGACCAAGGGGGCCGACCTGTCAACCTATGCGGCCAGCAAGCAATTGCCGCAGCCTTTCGACGTGAGTGCCTGCGCTTCGCCCGTAAGAACTGCGCAGGCCACCAGCACGCGCCGTTAGCCAACCGGGCAGGCGGCGTGGCAGGATGGCGGCATGCACCAGCTCCTGCTTTTGCGTCACGCCAAGTCGTCGTGGGACGATGCGAAACTGGCGGACCGCGACCGGCCGTTGAACAAGCGGGGATACCGGGCGGCTGCGTCCATGCGGCAGGCGATTATCGATCTTGGTCTAATCCCTGACTTGGTGCTGGTTTCGCCGGCGCGTCGTGTGCACGAGACGCTCGCGGCGCTGGAACCGTGGGATGAGACACCGCTGATAGAGTCCATCGAGGCACTGTATCTCGCGAATGCTGAGCAGATGCGCACGTTGCTGCAGGAAGTGAATGAGACGGTCCGCAGCGTCATGTTGATCGGCCATAATCCCGGGATGCAGGAGCTTGCCGCGCAGCTCGCAGCGGGTTCTTTCGACAGCGAGTTCAAGCGCCGCCTGCTTGCCGGCTTTCCGACGGCGGCGCTTGCGGAGTTTTCGGTTGGCACGCGCTGGGAGCAGCTCGATGCCGGGGCAACCAGGCTCGTGCGCTTTCTGACCCCGAAGACCCTGGCGGAGTCTGCGGACTGAACGCATGGAGCTGGAGCTGCGTCTGGACCCGGACGATGCCCCGCGACTGCAGCGCCTCAAGCTGCTGACGCCGCTGAAGAGCGGCAGGCCGCGCAGCCGGGCTGTGAAGATCGTCTGGCATGACAGTGCAGAGCGAAAACTCGCCGAGCAGGGGCTCGCGCTGGCCGAGCGCCGCACCGATTGGCGCCTCGAATTGCTGCGGCCCAATTCGCATCCATGGCCGCCCGGCGCCCGGGCACCGGTGCTGGCAAGCGCCAGGACAACGGTTGAGCTTGGCCACGCGCTGCCGGATCCGCTGTTTCCCTTAGCGGCGCTCGAGGGACGCGAAAGCGCCGTTGATCTCGTTACGCAGCAGGGCCCAATCAACATGACCCTGCTGACCGGAGAGGTGCGCAGCGTCGTTGGCCAACAGCCCATCAATCGCCTGTGGCTGGAAGGTGGCGTCGCCCCAGTGCAGGCACTTGCGCTGGCGCTGACCGGCGATCTTTGTATCGGCGTGCCACCCGTCAGCCTCGCGGCCGAGGCGTTCGGGGTTGCTACGGGTATGACCGGCCCGCCGCGTCGGGAGGGCGCGCCGGAGCTGCCGGATGGCCTGTCGATCGCGGACGCGTTCGCCCATGTGGTCGCTCACCTGAGCGATATTATCATTCAGCTCGCACCGGATGCGGCGGCCGCTCGGCTGGGGCCTGAGCCGGTGCACCAGATGCGCGTTGCCGTACGCCGGCTGCGCTCTGCCATAAAGGTCTTCCGCCGCGAACTCACGTCTCCGGAAATTGCCGAGGCGGATAAGGGCTTGAAGGTGCTCGCCGCGAAGTTGGCGCCGACGCGGGACTGGGATGTGTTCGTAACCGAGACGGCTACCCCGGTTCGCGAGGCGTTTTTCACTGAACAGCGCCTGACCCGACTGCTGGCTGCAACGGAACGGCGCCGCCGCATCTGCCATGAGGGATTGCGACAGTACCTGACGAGCGCCCTGTTCCGCCGCCTGGGTATCGAGCTTGCCTGCCTGGCCAGCGGACAGTTTTGTGCCCCTTCGGTTGAGGCTGAGGAACCGGCCATGCCGTTGCGGGATTTCGCCGCCCACATGCTGGGCAAACGCCATGCGCGACTTGCCGAGATCGAGGACCGGATGTCCGCTCTGGAACCCACCGAACTGCACGCGATCCGCCTGCAGGCCAAGCGGTTGCGCTATGTGGCAGAAATCTTCGCGCCGATGTATCCGGGCAAGGGAGCGCACCGCTTTCTGCGCAGATTGAGCCGCCTGCAGGATTGCCTTGGCACCTTGAACGATGGCGCCGTCGCGCAACACCTGCTCGGCGAGCTGCCCAACGGGAGCCACGCGTTCGCCGTCGGCCTCGTGCTTGGCTTCGTTGGCGGTCGCAGCCAAAAGACACGCGGCAGGATTGATCGTGCCTGGGAGCGCTTCCACCGGCTTGAGCCGTTCTGGGAGTGACCTGCGCCAGCCAGTTATGGCAGCTTTGGCGGCGAAACGCATCCCAAGGAGCAGCCGTTCATGCAGAACAATACCGCGGTGTTTGACCTTCTCTCTGGAGTCCGCATCGTCGATTTCACCCAGTTCGAGGCCGGTCCCTCATGCACCGAGGCGCTGGCCTGGCTTGGCGCCGAGGTCGTGAAGATCGAGAACCCCCGAATGGGTGATCCGGGGCGGCGACTACGGCCCGGACAGCCTGACGACGATCCGTACTACTTCCACGTCTTCAATGCGAACAAGAAGTCGATCACGCTGAACCTGAAATCGCCGCGCGGCCTGGAGCTGGTCAAGGACATGCTGCGCAAGGCGGACGTCTGCGTGGAAAATTACGCGCCAGGCACGATCGAGCGGCTGGGTCTTGGCTATGACGTGGTGCGCGATTTGAACCCGCGCATCATCTACGCGCAGGTCAAGGGCTTCGGCGAGGGGAGCCCGTACGAGAACAACCTTGCGTTCGACATGATCGCCCAGGCGTGCGGGGGCACGTTCAGTGTCACCGGCGCCCCCGATGGTCCGCCGACACGACCTGGCATCTCGCTTGGTGACACGGGCACTGGGATGCTGATGGCGATCACTATCCTGGGCGCGCTGCGCAAGCGCGATGCGACCGGCCAGGGTGCCCGACTGCAGGTCGCCATGCAGGATGCGATCATGCACTACATGCGGATCAACTTTGCCACCCAGGGGCTGACCGGAAAGCCGGCGCAGCGTGGCGGCGACAAGGTCCCCGGCGTGAACAACGCCCCAATGGGTCTGTATCCTTGCGCACCAGGCGGCCCCAACGACTATGTCTACCTGATGACCAGCAGGGCCAATCCCGACCACTGGGACCGCCTGCTGAAGCTGATCGGCCGGGAGGACCTGATCGGCGATGCGCGCTACGCGACGCCGATGGATCGTCTGCAGCGTGAGCCCGAAGTGGATGCGATCATCGCCGAGTGGACGCGCCAGCACACCAAGCATGAGGCGATGCAGCGGATCGGCGCGGCTGGAATTCCGGCGGGCGCGGTTCTCGACACGATGGAGCTGCAGAACGACGAGAGCTTCGAGCGGCGCGGCATCATGCAGGTGATGCACCACCCGGTGCATGGCGACTTCAAGATGCCGGCATGGCCCGTTCGGGTGGACGGCAAGCCATCACGCATCGCGTCTTCGCCCGTCCTGGGTGAGCACACCGAGGAGGTGCTGACGAATTGGCTGGGATTGAGCGAGACGGACAAGGCAGGCTTACGAAGAGACGGTGCTCTCGGGTGAATTCCTGAACGTCCTCCACAATCTGTGGTTGACCAGGAGAGCGCGCGGCGGCATCCACTAGGCTTCGCCACTGGAGGAGCGCCGTGTCGCTCGACCATCCTCGGCGCATCTTTCGGTCCAACTTCCCGCGCCTGGAGGGTAGAGCGGTCGCTGTCGCGATAGGTGCGGGGCTGGTGGCTGCCGCCGGCGTGTCGTTAGCGGTGCTGCCTGGACGAGAGGCTCCCCGCCCAGGTGCAGGTGAGCAGGTGAGCGCTGATCCGGAGCAGGTGATCGTGATCGACGGAGCCACGTTACGCCTCGCCGGGCGGGTGGTGCGGCTATGCGGCGTCGTTCCGCCACCTCACAGCATGTCGTGCTCGAGTGTGGACTGTGGAGCAGCTGCGACCAATGCGTTGGCGGCAATCGTGCGCGAGGCGCGGGTGTCTTGCCGCACCATGGGCACCGACGACCTGGGCCGCGCCTTCGCCGTGTGTCAGGCGCGAGCGAAGGACCTGAACCTGGCGATCATCAAGGCCGGCTGGGCACGCGCCGACGGAAGTGAGCAGGAACTTTGGCGGGCAGAAACGACCGCGCGCGCCGAAAGACGCGGTATCTGGGCGTACGATCCGCCCTGGTGACGCCCGTTCCGGGCTCGGGCGAAATCTCGATGCGAATATTCATCGGCGTCTGCAACTTGATGTCGTGCTGAACGCTTATTAAGCAATACGGTGTTGGGCGGCAGCAAGGAGTGGGGTTGCGCCAGCTGCTTAACCACATTTCGGTTATAGAGCCCTATTGCATTGCACCATAAACATTTTTCGCGGCACTGGAGCTTGCGGGAGCCAAGCCCCCGACGCTACCTCTGGTTCCAGCCGCACATCCGGGGAGCCTCACATGGCAACTGCAGCCGAGACCAGGAAGCGCACTGGCAAAACCCGTGAAGCCTCCGTCGACCAGCAACTTCTGTTGCAGGCGTATCGCGATATGCTGCTGATCCGGCGGTTCGAGGAGAAGGCCGGGCAGCTCTACGGCATGGGCCTGATCGGTGGCTTCTGTCACCTCTATATCGGGCAGGAAGCCGTCGTCGTCGGTATGCAGCTGGCGCTGTCGGAGGGCGACGAGGTCATCACATCCTATCGCGATCACGGCCACATGTTGGCGACCCGCATGGACCCCCGTGGCGTGATGGCGGAACTCACCGGCCGATCGGGAGGCTACTCGCACGGCAAGGGCGGCTCGATGCACATGTTCAGCAAGGAGAAGAACTTCTTTGGTGGACACGGCATCGTCGGCGCGCAGGTAAGCCTTGGGACGGGCCTTGCGTTCAGCAACTGGTACCGAGGCAACGATCGCGTCGCGGTAACGTATTTCGGTGAAGGCGCGTCAAATCAGGGGCAGGTGTTCGAAAGCTTCAACCTTGCCGCGCTCATGAAGCTGCCCGCGATATATGTGATCGAGAACAACAAATATGGCATGGGCACGCATGTCGAGCGCGCGTCCGCCTCACGCGACCTCTCGAAGAATGGCGTGCCCTGGAACATTCCCAGCATCCAGGTCGACGGCATGGATGTGGTTGCGATGAAAGAGGCCGGCGACCAGGCTGTGGCGCATTGCCGTGGCGGCAAAGGGCCGTTCCTGATCGAAGCCAAGACCTATCGCTATCGCGGCCACTCGATGTCTGATCCGGCGCGGTATCGCACCCGCGACGAGATCCAGACAATGCGCGCGCAGCATGATCCGATCGATGGCGCGCGCCACCGCCTGGAGGCATTGGGCGTCGAAGAATCCTTGTTCAAGCAGGTCGACGATGAGGTGAAGGCGCAGGTGCAGGAGGCGGCCGACTTCGCGCAGAGCAGTCCCGAACCGGACGAACGCGAACTGTGGACCGACGTGCTGTTGGAGAACTGAGCGATGTCCACGCAGATCCTGATGCCGGCGCTGTCGCCGACCATGACCGAGGGCAAGCTGTCGCGCTGGCTCAAGCATGTTGGCGACGAGGTTCGCGCCGGCGATGTGATCGCCGAAATCGAGACCGACAAGGCGACAATGGAGGTTGAAGCGGTCGACGAAGGCAAGCTGGCGCAGATTTTGGTGGACGAAGGCACCGATGGCGTCGCGGTGAACACACCGATTGCCGTCTTGGCTGCGAACGGCGAGGCCGTGAGTTCGGCTCCCTCGCCCAAGCGCGAGGCGCCGCCAGCGCCGAAGGTTGCAGCCGAAGCGGAAGATGGCGCGGCCATAGCGCAGCGCGGTGCGGAGGGTCAGCGCAAACCCGCGGTCGAAGCGGCGCCGGCGCCCGAGAAGGATTGGGGACCGAGCAAACCGATCACCGTGCGCGAGGCGTTGCGTGACGCACTGGCGCTGGAATTGCGACGCGACGACAAGGTGTTCCTGATCGGCGAAGAGGTCGCGCAATACCAAGGTGCCTACAAGATCAGTCAGGGATTGTTGGACGAATTCGGGCCGAAGCGAGTGATCGACACACCGATCACCGAACATGGCTTCGCCGGTATGGCAGTGGGCGCCGCGCTGAATGGACTGAAGCCGATCGTCGAGTTCATGACCTTCAACTTCGCCATGCAGGCGATGGATCAGATCATTAATTCCGCGGCCAAGACACTATACATGTCGGGCGGCCAGATGGGTTGCCCGATCGTGTTTCGCGGTCCCAACGGCGCGGCCGCCCGCGTCGCCGCGCAGCATTCGCAATGCTACGCCAGCTGGTATGCGCATGTGCCAGGGTTGAAAGTAGTGGCGCCATGGTCGTCGGCGGACGCCAAAGGACTGTTGCGCGCGGCCATCCGCGACCCGAACCCGATCATCGTGCTGGAGAACGAAATCCTCTACGGCCAGACCTTCGAGTGCCCGACCGACGATGAATTCATCGTGCCGCTCGGCCGCGCCAAGATCGAGCGCGTCGGCCAGCACGTCACCATCGTCGCCTTCAGCATCATGGTCGGCGTTGCGATGAAGGCAGCCGAGGTGCTGGCGGAACAGGGCGTCGAGGCGGAAGTGATCAACCTCCGCTCGCTGCGACCATTCGATACTGCCACAGTGATCGAGAGTGTGAAGAAGACCAACCGCATAGTCTCCGTGGAGGAAGGTTGGCCGTTCGCCGGCATCGGCGCCGAAATGGCGATGCAGGTGATCGAGCACGCCTTCGACTGGCTCGATGCGCCGCCGGTGCGCGTGCACGGAGTTGATGTTCCGCTGCCCTATGCGGCCAATCTGGAAAAACTCGCGTTGCCGCAGCCGGAATGGGTTGTCGATGCCGTGAAGAAGATCGTCTGAGGGGGCGACACATGGCGACCAATATCCTGATGCCGGCTCTGTCGCCGACGATGACCGAAGGCACATTGTCGCGCTGGCTGAAGAAGGAAGGCGAGAACGTGCGCGCTGGCGACGTGATCGCCGAGATCGAGACCGACAAGGCCACAATGGAGGTTGAAGCGGTCGACGAGGGCGTGCTGGGCAAGATCCTGATTGCCGATGGCACGCAGAACGTGAAGGTCAACGACCCGATTGCTATTCTGGTCGATGAGGGTGAAGCGGTACCTGCGTCCGCACCGGCGCCGCGACCTGCCGCCGCTGCTGCGCCACCACCAGCTTCACCGACGCCAGCGGCTGACACAGAACCGCCCAAGCCTGCTCCGCAGGCAGGTAACGGCCATGATACAGGAGGAGAGCCCTCGGGTCGTATGCCCGAGGGCGGGCGAACTTTCGCGTCGCCGCTGGCGCGGCGGATGGCGAAGCAAGCTGGGCTAGATCTGGGGGCGCTGAAGGGCAGTGGCCCGAACGGTCGCATCGTCAAGGCCGACATCGAGGCCGCTCTGCAGAAGCCAGCGCAAGCGGCGCCGCAGGCCGCCGCTGCGGCCGCGCCGGCACCGGTGTCGCGCCCTGCAACTCCCCTAACCGCGCTGCACCGCCTGGTGCCTCACAGCTCGATGCGGAAGGTGATCGCGCGCCGGCTGACCGAGGCCAAGTCGACCATTCCACATTTCTATGTGTCGATGGATGTGGAGATCGATGCGCTGATCAGGCTGTTGAGCGATCTCAACGCGAAATCACCGAAGGACGGGCCAGATACCTATCTGATCACCATCAACGACATGGTGATCAAGGCAAGCGCCGCCACGCTGCGGCGTGTCCCGACGGTGAACGCCGCCTGGACGGACGATGGGATGGCCTTGTTCGATGACGTGGATATCAGCGTCGCAGTGGCGATTCCCGATGGCCTGATCACGCCCATCATCCGGCGCGCCGATCAGAAGGGGCTTGCGACCATCAGCCG
>JBKPSV010000252.1:0-7607 GCA_046735215.1 Pseudomonadota bacterium
CAACCCCGAGACGAACACTCGCTTCGCGCCGAACCGGTCGCCGAGCAGGCCGAACGCTATCCGCCCGAACAAGCCAGCGAGACCTTCGACGCCGTAGATCGACACGGCCGCCGTGACGGTCAGACCGCAGGAGATCGCATAACTCACGGTATGAAACAGCGGGCCGGAATGGGTCGCGCAGCAGCAGAAGTAGGTAGCCGCGAGTACGGCGAATTGCGGTGACACCAAGGCGGTCCGGGCGCTCGTGGATGAATGACTGGTTCGTCCGCTGTTGCTGAACGCCAGCACGGGCGCACGGCGCACGAGAAGGCCGACCGGCAACAGCAGCACCCAGGCGGCAATCCCGATTACAAGCTGCGAGAAGCGCCAGTCATAGGTCGATACCAGCCACGCGGCGATGGGAGCGACTGTCATCGGTGCCGTACCCATGCCGGCGGAGACCAGCGAGACGGCCAAGCTCCGGTGCTTATCGAACCAGCCTGTGACGGTGGCCATCATCGGCGCGAAGATGGCGCCACCTCCCGCACCGACGAGGACGCCATAAAACATTTGGAACTCGAAGACGCTGGAGGCGCGGCTGGCGAGCACCAGACCCAGGCCAAGCAGCACACTGCCGGCGAGTACGACGATCTTTGGGCCAAAGCGGTCCATCACCATGCCCCAACCGAAGGCAGCTATGCCCATCGTTATGAAGTCGAATGTCATCGCCGTGGAAATCGCCGTGCGCGACCAGCCGGTGTCATGCGACATGGGTTGCAGGAATACGGGTAGGGAGAAGATCGACCCGATCGCAACGCAACCCATGAAAGCACCGGCGGCGACGATGATCCAGCGATAGTAAGAGTTCATTGTCCTACCCTTCAGTCGGTTGAATGCGTACCGGGCCACGGATCAGCCCAGGCCGGAATGCGCGCGAGCCCATCAAGCCAGCGCACAATGTTGCGAAATGCCTCGAACAGCATCTCCGACTCTCGCCAATCAACCGCCATCCAAGCAAGTTGAAAGTCGGCGATGGTCAGTCTGTCACAGGCGACAAGCTCGCGGCCATCCAGGTGCGCGTGAGTGTGGTTGAGTGCGGCATAGTCTGGTGTCTTGAGGTTACCGCCCATTCGACGTAATCCGCCGCCACGTTGAGATGTTTAACCAGTGCCAGGACTCGTCGCGGCGCCTGTGCCTTGATCCAGTAGACGCGCATGCTATTTCCTCAACCTGATGGTTAAGTAACCCTTGGGTTAAATAAGCCTAGGCAAGCCTCTGTCAAGGAGGCGGGCGTTCCGCCACCCGCTTGCGCCAGCGCCGCGATTGAGGAATCTGCTGTGTGACTGTTGAGGGAAAACTCCACGATGCCGCTCGACATGAACTCCGCTCCGCCGCAGACCACGCCTCGCGAAACACGCCTGGCCGACTACCGGCCGCCGGCCTTCCTGGTGGACACCGTGGAGCTGGCATTCGACCTCGACGAAGCCGCAACGCGCGTGCGCTCGCGCCTGGCGTTGCGGCGCAATCCCGCATCGACCGAGACGAACGCGCCGCTCACACTGGACGGCGAGGCACTGACCCTATTGCGTGTCGCGTTGAACGGCGAGGAACTTGGGGCCAACCGCTATCGCATCGAAGGCGAGACGCTGCTGATTCCCGACCTGCCGAACGCAGCTACACTGGAGATCGAGACTCGCATTTCGCCGAAGGACAACACCGAACTTTCCGGCCTCTACACATCGAATGGCAGCTACTTCACCCAGTGTGAGGCAGAAGGTTTCCGACGCATCACGTATTTCCCCGACCGTCCCGACGTGATGGCGCGCTTCACCACGACGATCACGGCGGACAAAGCACGCGTTCCCGTGATGCTGTCGAACGGCAATCCCGGCACCATCGAGGACGCCGGCGATGGTCGGCATCGCGTCACCTGGACCGATCCGCACCCGAAACCCAGCTACCTGTTCGCTCTTGTCGCCGGTGACCTGGTCGCGGTGAAGGACAAATTTCTCACCCGCTCCGGTCGCCCGGTGGAACTCGGCATCTGGGTGCGTCGCGGCGATGAGGATCGCTGTGCCCACGCGATGCATTCGCTGAAGACTGCGATGACATGGGACGAGGAAATTTTCGGCCTGGAATATGATCTCGACGTGTTCAACATCGCCGCGGTGTCTGACTTCAATATGGGTGCGATGGAGAACAAGGGGCTGAACGTCTTCAACACAAAATACGTGCTGGCCAAGCCGGAGACCGCCACCGACACCGACTACCAGGGCATCGAGACGGTGATCGCCCACGAGTATTTCCACAACTGGACCGGCAATCGCGTCACCTGCCGCGACTGGTTCCAGCTGTCACTGAAGGAAGGGCTGACGGTCTACCGCGATCAGGAGTTCTCGGCTGATCAGGGCAGCCGCGTGGTGAAGCGCATCGGCGATGTGCGCGCACTGCGGGCTGCGCAGTTCCGCGAAGACTCCGGGCCGTTGGCGCACCCGGTGCAGCCCGACCACTACATCACCATCGACAACTTCTACACCGCGACGGTGTACAACAAGGGCGCCGAGGTCATCCGCATGATGGCGACCATCATCGGTCGCGAGGCGTTCCGCCGCGGCATGGATCTGTATTTCGCCCGGCACGACAACCAGGCGGTCACCATTGATGACTTCGCGCAGGCAATGCAGGACGCCTCCGGTGTTGATCTGACTCGGTTCAAGCGATGGTATCATCAGGCTGGGACACCGGAGATCACGGTATCCGACGGCTATGACGCGGCCGCACGCCGCTATACGCTGACGTTGCAGCAGCGCACGCCGCCCACGTCCGGCCAACCCGACAAGCAGCCGCTGGTGATTCCGATCGCAATGGGCCTGCTCGACAACGCCGGCCGCGAAGTCGCAGCACAGACGCTACTGCTGACCGACGCAGAGCAGAACTTTGAATTTGACCAAATGGCCGAACGTCCGGTGCCGTCACTGCTGCGGAGCTTCTCCGCTCCTGCGAAGCTCGCCGGTGTGCCGCTGGCACAATTACAGTTTCTTGCCGCGCATGACACTGATCCATTCGTACGCTGGGAGTCGGCGCAGCAATACGCCACGCATCTGCTGCTGGCGATGGCGGCGGCATGGCGCCGCGGTGAGACCATCGCCCTGGACCAGGGGTTGATCGACGCACTCACGGCGACGTTGCGCGAGGCGGATGCGGACCCCGCATTTGCGGCCGAAGCACTGGCGCTACCCAGCGAGGCGTTTCTTGCGGACCAGATGACAGTGGCGGATGTCGATGCCATCCACGCCGTGCGTCGCGCCGCGCGCACGACGATCGGCCAGGCTCTGTGTGTCACGCTGCGGACCACCTATGACCGGCTGACCGACGCGGGGCCATATCGGATCGACGGCCGCGCGATCGGCGGCCGGTCGTTGCGCAATGTCTGCCTCGCCTATCTTGCGGCGGACGGCAATGGAGAAGGCATCGCCCTGGCCAAGGCGCAGTTCGATGCCGCACAGAACATGACCGACGTGCTGGCTGCGCTCGCGGTGCTGTCAGCCATCGATTGTCCCGAACGGACTGCAGCGCTGTCCGCATTCCATGCTCGGTGGCGCCACGATGACCTGGTGCTGGACAAGTGGTTCGCCATCCAGGCGATGTCTCCGCTGCCGAACGCGCCCGATGCAGTTCGCGCGCTGGCGAAGCATGCGGACTTCGACTTGCGAAATCCCAACCGCGTGCGCGCCCTGGTTGCCAGCTTTGCTTCCGGAAACCAGGTGCGCTTCCATGCACCAGACGGAAGCGGTTATCGCTTCCTGGCCGATACCATCATAGCGCTTGATCCGACGAATACCCAGGTTGCCGCACGCCTGGTGCCACCGCTTGGCCAGTGGCGCCGGTTCGACCCCGAGCGCCAGGCGCTGATGAAGCAGGAACTGCAGCGCATTCTCGATGCCCCCAATCTCAGCAAGGGAACTTTCGAAATGGCATCGCGCAGCATCGCCTAGCGCGCGATCGCTTGAAGCGGAATAGTTGGAAGCGTGAGTCGCGCCCTACAACAAGAGTAACAGAGCATGATCGGGTCAACCTGATCCGATCATGCTCTAGCGGTCAAAGCTTTGTTGAGGCGCGTGCCAACAGTTTCCAATCTCCAGCCTGCTTCTGCCATATCATCAGGATGTGGAGGTTCGTCGAACTCTTCTTCCCATCAGCGATGGTTTCGCTCTCCGCTACCCAATGAAATCGCACAATCGCGGTGTCACCGACTACACGGATCATCGGGTCCTTGTATTCCAGCGACAGAAACTTCGTTTTGTCGGTGGAGGCGTTCTTGACGAATGTTGCCTTGTCTTCGACGTGCGCGTCGGAATGGCTGTAGCTCAGTTCATTCGAGCACAGCGCGTCGAGTCCTTTTGCGTCGTGTGCAAATTGCGCAGCCCGAAATGCCTCGAGACGCTTCGCGACGGTTTCTTCGTCGGCGGTGACCGCGTGGGCAGCATTTGCTCCCAATAGACCGATCGCGATCAGCGCAACGCCTGACAGTCCGGTTATATGACGACGGCCGATGTCCATGTTGTTTCCTCCATTTGTGCAGCCTCAGCGAGATAGCCAAGGAAGGTTAGATTCAGAAGAGCAGCGTTGCAATCGCCGATTGCGGACAGTCGTGATGTGACCACCACGCGCAACCTGTCGCGCGGCGATCCGATTTGAATTCCGCAATCGAGGTCACCCGGGGCCGTTCAAGGGCCGGCGCAATAAGAAGGGACCGGGTCCATTATGCACCGAGGCTTGATTATAGCGATGATCGCTCTCGTCACCGGATGCTCGAATCTTCATCAGCCTGGGCCGCGTACCGCCGCTGGCGGATTTCTTGGTGCGGCTGGCGGGGCCGTCGTGGGTGCAGTGGCTGGAGGTGGCAAGGGAGCGTTGATCGGCGGCGGGGTTGGTGCGGTCGGCGGAGCAGTTGCGGGAGCACTGACCGCCCCTGGACCGAAGAAGAGTATGTACAGCAGCGGATCTGGCAGCTATCCCAATAGTGCACGGTAATCAGCGATCAACTCGGCACCAAGGCGCATCTGCCGCGCCTGACGCGGACCGCGTGCAACCGAAAGCGATGTATCGAAATCAGCGAACACGCGATCGATCGACGCATCGTCGGTTGGTCCATACGCATCGCGGTGCTCGCGGGCATATTTCAGCATGTCGGCGGCCAGGACGCGTAACCCGACCAGCGTGTTCGCGACACTCGGCAACTCATTCACATCCAATGCAGTGACAACTGCCGCCGCGCCTTCAGCGAAGACGGCGACCAGGGCGGCCAACCTGCCGAGTGATAGCGTGGCCGCATCGTCCGCAGCGGCTCTGGCCAGTCGCTTCAGGGTGAACCGAAGCGCACCAAGCATGCCGAACGTGCCGACCGCATCCTCGACATCGCGGAATGGCAGCGCCATCGTCTCGTAGGCCGTTCCCGCCGCACCCAGCAACGCGGCACCTGCCACATGGCAGTCGTCCAGTTGCAGACCGCAATGTCGCGAGGGTGCCAGCGCGCGATAATGCGGTGCTTCGTCGATCGTCAGTCCTGGTGTGTCACGCGGCACCAGAAATGCGCTGTAGCGCTTGCGCCCGACCTCGACTGACGTGATCGCCAGCACAATGAACACGTCTGCAATGGGACCGTTCGTCACCCAGGCCTTTTCGCCCAAGATGCGGTAACCATCGGCATCTTCCTTCGCTCGCGTGCTCAGCAGCTTCGGATGCGCGCCAACGCGCGGCTCGGAGATTGCCACCGCCGCAAGCCGCGGCAGCCACCGTTCGCGCTGCTCCGGTGTGGCGAAGCCCTGGAGAAAGAAACGAGCCACGACCTGACGGCCAGCATCGCCCTCTCCCAGTACCCCAGTGCGCTCGACAATCCCGGCTTTCTCGCGTGCAATCTCGGCATACGACATCACGGGAGGATAGCATGAGCGATTTGGCAGAGAAGGACGCGATCCGCGAGCTGATGGCCGAGTACTGCTTCCGTCTCGACAACGACCGTTTCGCCGACATGGCGGCGTTGTTCACCGACGATGGCACTTGGGACACTGCCTTCGGCAAAGGCACTGGCCACGCAGAAATCGAGGCACTGGTCCGCCGGATTCGCGGTGCGGGCCCGCGCCCGCGCGCAATCCATCACGTGACCAATATCGTGATTAAGATGGACGGCACGACCGCGAAGTGCTTTTCCAACTGGGTCACCGTGCAGAACAGCGATCAAGGCCCAAAGATCGGCTCTGCCGGCAGCTACAGCGATGACATCGTCAAGCAAAGTGATCGATGGCTGTTCCGCTATCGCAAGATCGATCGCTTCATCCACGACTGACGAAGCTCGTTGGCACTACGGGCACTCACTCCGCCGCCAGCGCCTCGGCCCGTGTCGACAGTGCGAACCCCCGATACCCCGCGGCAGCTACCTCGTCGCAGATGTCGCGATAGGTGCCGACGCCGCCGATATACGGCATGAATACCTGCGGCTTGCCTGGGATGTTGACTCCCATATACCAGGAGTTCGCCAGCGGGTACAGTGTCTTTTGCGCCACCTCATTGCCATGCAGCACCCAGGCGTCTTGGGCATCCTGCGTCGCCTCGATGCGATCCTCACTATGCGCACCCAGATACGCCAGGCAGCCGGCGATCCAGTCAACGTGCTGTTCAATCGACACCATCATGTTGCTGAGCACCGATGGGCTGCCAGGCCCGGTGATCATGAACATATTCGGGAAGCCAGCCGTCATCAGTCCCAGATAGGTGCGCGGACCTGCCTCCCATTTTTGCCGAAGCGATGTGCCATCGCTGCGAATGTCGATGTTGAGCAGCGCGCCGGTCATCGCGTCGAACCCGGTAGCAAACACGATCGCGTCCAGCGGATGCTCGACATCGCCCGCACGCACACCGGTTGCCGTGATCTGGCTGATCGGTGTGCTGCGCACATCGACCAGAGTGACATTCGACCGATTGAACGTCGCATAGTAGTCTGTATCTACACAGATCCGTTTGGTACCGATCGGATGGTTCTTTGGTGCCAAGAGCTCGGCGACGACTTGGTCACTCACTGTCTCACGGATCTTGTCACGCACAAATTCAGCCGCCGTGTCGTTAGCCTGCTGTTCAACGATGAGATCGTTGAACGCGGCCATGAAGTTGGTGCCGCCGGCTGCCCAGCGCTCTTCATAAATTCGCCGGCGCTCCTGTTCCGACACTTCCAACGCCGAAATATCGTTCGGATTGTTCAGGACGCCGGTGCGCATATGCCGCGCCTTCTCGCGCAGCGCCGGATAGTCGCGCTTCCACGTTTCAGCATACTCGTGCGGCATCGGTCCGTTGCGCGACGGAATACTAAAGTTTGGTGTGCGCTGAAACACGAACAGATGCGCAGCCTGTTGCGCGATCACCGGCACCGCCTGTATCGCCGACGACCCGGTGCCGATCACGCCGACGCGCAGACCAGTGAAATCAACGCCGTCATGTGGCCAATGCCCGGTGTGATACGTCTGGCCGGCAAATTGGTCGATGCCCGGAAAATCTGGCACCCGCGCCGATGACAGGCAGCCGGTCGCCATCACGCAGTATCGCGCCGAAATCCGATCGCCGCGATCGGTGTGGAC
>JBKPSV010000253.1:0-15822 GCA_046735215.1 Pseudomonadota bacterium
GCACCTGGGTGGTGTAGCGGCTTTGCGAGTAGTCGTTGCCCTTTGGCGCGAACCGCATGAAGTGCACGTGCTGGCCGAACATCGGACCAAGCGTGGTCATCTGCACCATCATCCATTCGATCGCCTCGTACTTGGCCGGCATCTCCTTGGGGAGCAGCCTGCCGGTCTTTTCGGCGAGGTAGAGTAGGATCGCGCCAGACTCGAACAGTGTGATGGGTTTGTTGCCGGGACCGTCGCTATCGGTGATGACCGGTACTTTCGCCATCGGATTGAGCTTGAGGAACTGCGCGTCGAACTGCTTGCCGGTGAACACGTCGACCGGGTGGACCGTATAGGGAAGGTTGAGTTCTTCGAGCGCAATGTAGATCTTCACCACGTTCGGACTACCCATGCCAAAGAGTTCGATCATCCCGTGCTCCTGCTGCGATGGCCTAAGGCCGTAGGCAAGACTAACCCAATGTTGTCGACCCGCCTACATGACAGCAACTCAACAATCCTGAGGTCGCATGGAGCAGTTGCCGCAGCCGCTCACCATCAAGATCGATGGGAGCGTCAGCGTTTCCGCTTTGCTGCTGGTGCCCGAGCGGCCGTCAGCCTGCCTGGTGCTGGCGCATGGGGCAGGGGCGGGGATGTCGCATCCTTCCATGGCCGCGCTCGCTGCTGGTCTCCACCGTCGTGGCGTCGCGTCCCTGCGCTATCAGTTCCCGTATATGGAGCAGGGCGCGCGGCGGCCGGACCGACCAGAGGTGGCGGAGCGCGCTGTGCGGGCTGCGTTCCATCAGGCGAGCGCATCGCTGGCCGGTTGCCCACTCTTCGCCGGCGGCAAGTCATTCGGTGGCCGCATGACCTCGCAGGCCCAGGCCGCGTCGCCATTGCCGCAGGTGCGGGGACTGGTGTTTTTCGGCTTTCCTCTGCATCCGGCCGGCAAGCCAAGCAAAGAGCGCGCACGGCACCTGTCCGATGTGCAGGTTCCCATGTTGTTTCTGCAAGGTTCGAGGGATGCACTGGCGGACCATGTCCTGATCGCGCAGGTGGCTGAAGGGTTGGGCGACAGTGCACGGCTCCTGCTGCTTCCAGACGCCGACCATTCATTTCACGTGCCGGCACGCAGTGGTCGCACCGATGCCGGCGTGCGGGATATACTGCTCGACGCCGCTGTGGACTGGATGGCGTCGCTAAACGGAACAGCGACCGAACGATGATGCGACCGCGACGGCGCTGAGACTTCCCCATCGCTTGCGCACCCGAGAGCACGCGCTTAAGCAACCTTGGCCGAGCCCGGGAGACGCGCCATGGACCAGCAGATCGCCACTGATCCGCACGCCGAAATCCGCGCGGAGGTCGCCAAGCTCTGTGCCCGCTTTCCGGGCGATTACTGGCGCAGGCTGGATCGCGAGCGAGCCTATCCGACCGAATTCGTGCAGGCACTGACCGAAGCTGGCTACCTCGCCGCGCTGATCCCGGAGGAATACGGCGGGGCGGGCCTTCCTCTCTCGGCTGCCGCGGCAATCCTAGAGACTATCCACGCCGAGGGTTGCAATGGTGCGGCCTGCCACGCCCAGATGTATATTATGGGTACCATCCTGCGGCACGGTTCCGCGCAGCAGAAGCAGCAGTACCTGTCCAAGATCGCCACCGGCGAGCTACGTCTGCAGGCCTTCGGGGTCACCGAGCCGACCAGCGGCACGGATACCACGTCGCTGCGCACCTTCGCGAAACGCGACGGCGATCATTACGTGGTCAATGGGCAGAAGGTGTGGACCAGCCGGGCGGAACACTCGGACCTGATGCTGCTGCTCGCGCGTACTACGCCACGCGATCAAACCAAGCGCCGCACCGATGGGCTGTCCACCTTTATCGTCGATATGCGGGCATCCATCGGCAACGGCATGACCATCCGGCCGCTGCGCACCATGATGAACCACAACTCCACCGAGATATTCTTCGACAACATGGTGGTGCCGGCCGAGAACCTGATCGGCGAGGAAGGCCGCGGCTTCCGCTACATCATCGACGGCATGAACGCGGAACGGCTGCTGATCTCGGCCGAATGCATTGGTGATGCGCGATGGTTTCTCAAGAAGGCGACCGACTATGCGCGCGACCGCCAGGTGTTCGGCCGGCCGATCGGGCAGAACCAGGGCATCCAGTTCCCGCTCGCCCGTGCCTACGCGCAGATGCGTGCCGCCGAGCTGATGATCCGCGAGGGCTGCGCCAAATTCGAGGCGGGCCTGACGCCGGGCGAGGAAGCCAACATGGCCAAGCTGCTCGGTGCCGATGCATCATGGGCGGCAGCCGAGGCCTGCTTGCAGACGCATGGCGGCTTTGGCTTCGCGGAGGAATACGACGTCGAGCGGAAGTATCGCGAGACGCGGCTGTATCAGGTGGCGCCGATCAGCACCAACCTGATCCTGTCGTATATCGCCGAACACGTATTGGGGCTGCCGCGGAGCTATTGATCTGCGCGTCCCAAGGCTGAAGCTCGCTCACATGATCTCATCGGCTGCCATCCGTAGTCTCTCTCGCTGCCCCGGATCACGGTAGTTGGTCACGTGCGGGACAATTGCGGGTGTAATGGCGCGCAGTCGTGAGACGACCTGTCGCGCTTCGTCCATCCGGCCGAGATGGGCATAGCAGGAGGCGAGAAACCTGTTGGCCAAGGGATAAGACGGATTCTCCTGGAGCGCCAATCGCAGAAACGACGCCGCGGTTTCCAGGCGTCCGCAGAACATGTGTCCGATGCCGATCCCAGTGTTCTGCGCCCATCGCGGACCGAGCGGACTGAGACGCAATGAGGTCTCAAAGTGCTTGATCGCGACCTCCGGCTCACCGTTGTACAAGCGGGCAAACCCGCTCCATCGCCAAGCCCAGAACGAGTTTGCATTGACTGCGATCGAGCGGTCCAGAACCGCCAATGCATCCTTGATGTCCTCATTGAAGTAGCCCAGCACGTGGGCGATGCACGCCAGAGCCATTGCGTCGTCGCCGGCCGTCCGCAGCGCCCGACGCGCAAGGTCGAGTGCAATGTTTCGATTGGCCTCCGGGTCTTCCACCTTGCCGATGGCATCCAGGACGCCATGGCAATATCCGGCCAATGCCATGGCCTTGCCGAAGTCGGGGTCCCAATCAATGGCCTGCCGCAGGAGAAGCAGCGCCCGCTGGGTCGGTTCCCACTCGTACGTCCCAACATCAGGCAAGGAGCGCAGAAAGAGATCGTACGCGGTCAGGTTCTTGGTTGGCCGCGCGATAGATCGTTTGATCTCGGCAGCTTCAAGAGTCGGTTCGATGACGCCGGCGACACTGGATGCGATCCTATCCTGAATTTCAAACACATCTTCCAGTGCACCGTCGAAGCGGTCGGCCCACAGGTGGGTCCCCTCTTCTGCTTCGATTAACTGCGCAGTGATGCGAACCCGATCACCACCTTTGCGGACCGAACCTTCGAGCACATAGCGAACACCGAGTTCGCGGCCCACCTGCTTCAGATCAACCGCGCGTCCTTTGTAGGTGAAGGTCGAATTGCGCGCGATCACGAACAGCCATCGGATACGTGCGAGGGCAGTGATGATCTCCTCGACCATGCCGTCAGCGAAATATTCCTGCCCTTGGTCGTTGCTGAAATTGGTAAATGGCAGGACCGCAATCGATGGCTTGTCAGGCAGTGGCGGGTCATCTCGGGTAGGCGCGGCCGGTTTCTGTGTTTCGCTGATGTCGGAGCCGACGAGATATGCCTCGATGGGCCGGGCGATATTCTTCAGGCTGATCGCGCCAAGCTCGCGAAAGCCCAGACTGAGACGACCGTGCACGTGATCACGAACCGAGCGAGAGACGCAAATCTCGCCGGGAGGACATGCGGCCTGCAGGCGTGCGGCAACGTTCACCGCCTCGCCGTGCAGATCGGAGCCATCCGGAATGGCGTCGCCGATTTCGATGCCGATGCGGAAGCGGATGGCGCGATCCGGGGGATGGTCGTAGTCATGGATTGGCACTTGATGCTGCATCTCGACGGCGCAGCGTACGGCACCGTCGATGCTGTCGAACACGACCAGCAGCGAATCGCCACCCGTCTGGACGATCTGGCCGCCATGCTCACTGATGGAAGGATCGATCAGATCCCGGCGCAGTGTGCGAAGCCGCGCCAGCGTGCCCGCGTCGTCGAGCCCGATCAGACGGCTGTAGCCGACCATGTCGGCATACACGGCGACCAGCCTTCGCCGATCGCGTGTGATCCCTATCGGGTCCGATGCGCCGGACACTGGCACCGCGAGGCCCCTGCTTCCAGTCGGAGCGTATCATCCAGAGGTTGTTCTGGCGAGGTATTCCTCGACTACGGCATCATGCTCAACCGCAGTCGGCAGTGCAAATGCCTGAGGCTCAGGTAGCCGTCACCGCCTCGTGACGACGCTGCAAATCTGCTAATTTGGCGGCGGCATCGCGTGCACCTCAAGATCAAATGGGCGCCCATATCGGAGGTAGAACACACACTGTTCGTTGCCGCACTCCAAGCCATGCGGCGTTTGTCCCGGAAGGCTGATATAGGCTGGAGCGCTCATCGGCTGTCGTTTGCCATCGGCGGCGATGTAGGTGAATGGGCCCTTCAGCCAGACATAGATTTCATCGCTGGTGTGGCTATGGTTCGGGACGACGTAGCCCGGCGGCGTCCGCAGAAGGATTTCCCCACCGCCCTTGGCGAGATCGCCGCGCAGCGTTGCGATCTCGATGCCTTCCGGCAAGCCCGGCAGCTTGAGTGGCGCCCAGTCCAGCTTGGTGACGTCCGCGATCGTCTGGTCGGGACCGAACGAATACACCCCCTTCGGCGGTGATTGCTGGGCCGGTGCGACACCGCAAATGAATGCCATGACCAGTGCAACTATGGTCACCAAGGGCGCTCTTGAGTCCAAGTCTCCCTCCACCCTACCTTCATGTCCCTGCTGACATCATCCGTGATCGGACCAGATGCTGTCCAGCCACTTGTTGTCGCCACCATGATCATGACCAGAGCCACAGGCAAAGGCATCGCCCAAATGCCGGTTTGACGAGTCGATATTGTCGATCACGGCAAGTCCGGGCCGCGTCAATGACGGATCGGTCGAAAACAGCAGCGAGTGCTCGCCGTCGATGTATGCCTCGGCGTTGAATGCGCCATCTACACTGGAGTCGTAAGTACCGCCGAGGAAGGAATATTTTGGGTCAGCCAGCAACGCCATCTTGTCAGCCAAAATGGTTCCGCTGGCGATATCGGTCACCACGCCGTGCAAGACGCCGTTGGCGGTGTCGAAGTCGGTCTCCAAGTGATACCATGTGCCTTCTTGGATATCGATACTGAGGTCGACATCCGCGATGACGTTTGGGGTTCCAGCAAAAAGATGCCAGGTACGGGTCTCTGCGGACGCGATGAGGCCCGCAGCGGGTGCGATGGAGGGGTCGGTGCTACCGTCCAGGTTGGCAAAGCCGACCTGCATGGACCAGTCCACAAAATCCTCTGTTCCCATCGGACAGCCGCAGAGGAGAAAACCTGGGTTGTCAGGGTCCTCCATGATAACGGTCGGATCGGCGTCGCTGATTTGGTCAATCCGAACATCCACTTGCGTCTTGTAGAAATCCGATACTTCGATCGGACGGTAGATGCCTTGGCTCTCGGCTATGGCAGGAAGAGTCGCCAGCGCTTTGGTTGCGTGACCGAACGCGTCGGTCGTGTCGATCACCACCGCGGACGGCTGAGGCGCTGAGGAGTCCGGACTGACCTGCGCCGGATCCGACCAGCCTGTCGGAAAGCTGTTGTATGTGAGCGTTCCAATCGAAGCGTACTGGAACGTCTCCGGGCCGCCAGAGAACTTAGCTGACGCGTTTCCATGCTTGGCCATTTTCTCCCCCCGTACTTCTGGTCCGGCCGGCACCAGCCCGCGCAGCGGGAGTCGCAGCGCGCCGAGCCGGTCGCGACGGAGTGCATGACACTTGAGACTTAACGCAATAAGAGCGGGCGGAGGTGCGGGCTAATACTGGCTTAATATTGTGAAACGAGCGCCTCGTGCCGCTTGGGAAACACGGCGCGCTATCAGTCCTGCAGCGCTACCTCCGCAGTTGGCAACCCGGCCGCCATCCAAGCCTCCCTGCCGCCACGGTACCAGTAGACCTCAGTGTAGCCGAGTGCGACCAGGCGCAGGGCAAGGTTACGGCCCTGGTGGCGCTCCGCGTTCCAACCAACGGTCACAATCGGGACGCTGCGATCTCCCCTGGTTAGTGTCTGCATCTTCCGGCGCAGTCGGTCCTGGTTGTCGTCGAACACGCTACCGCCGATTCCGCCACCCCAGAGTCCGACCGCGCCGGGAACCGAAGCGCCCCATGGCATCGTGTCGAGTACCAACGGCTGACGCTCCTTCAGCAGTCTGGCCAGATCGGGTGTGCGGATGGTTCGACCGCCCGGTACACTGGCAGACGTCAGAGCCTCATAGTCGGAGTGCAGCGCAACATCAGGTGTCGGGCCCGTTTCGGCATCCTCATCCGCATGGTCGCGCACGCCGGCGGCCCGCAAACCATCCGCAACGCGATCGAATTGGGCGATGGCGACCGGGTGCTTGATATACGCCGGCGCGAAGCTTCGCGCAGTGAGAGTGGACCACGTTCGTTGCGCCTCGGCGCCAGTCAGCCGTGCCGCCTCAACCTCGCCAGAAAGTGCCTGGGCCGCGGCAATGGCAGCGTACAGAAATCCCTCTTCGTGATCGCCGAGCCTGGGATTGGCAGCAAGTGACTTGCGGAACCACGAGATAGCCTTTTCATAACGTTCCAGCATGAGATAAGCCGAGCCCATGAGCCGGTAACGGATGTGGATCTGCGGGTTGAACGGCATGGTCCGGATCGACTGCTCGAACCAGCGGACCGCCTCTGCTGGCCTCCCTTCTCGCAACACGCAGATGCCAAGCCATTGAGCGGTGCCGGACAGGTGCGGATGGGCCTCGATCGCTCGGTGCGCGGCCGGGACCACCTCCGCGCAGCGCCGCTGCATGCCGAGCAGGAACACCCTTGTCCACATGACCATCTTGTTGGTCGGGTCGATCAGTTCGGCGCGGCTCACCAGGTCCTCAGCCCGGCGCAGCTTTTCCGGCGCGGTTGGGTCATCGCCATAGAAGGTCAGGCTATCCAGCAGTGCCTCGGCGAGACCAGCCAAGGCCAGAGCGGACGACGGGTCCAATTCAACCGCGCGCTCGAATAGCGCGACCAATCGTGTTCTCTTCTGTGGGCTCGGTGGCATGAAATAAAGCGCGTAAGCATGCACCAGGGCATCAGTCGCGTCCGGATTGCCCGGCCGCTCGCGCAGGCTTCGTGCGCTTTCGGCCTCGAGTGTGCGATGCTGTATCCGAAACGCAATCCGCCAAACGACATCGTCGATGCCTTCGGCGCCGGCATCCGGCCTGACCGTGAAACGCTCCGCCCAGATGTGCTCGCCAGTCTCTGCCGAGACCAACTGAGCGCTGATCCGTAACCCGCCGTCGTCCTTGCGCACGCTGCCCTCGACCGCATAGCGCATGTTGAGTTCCTGGCCAGCGCGTCGAACGTCGATCGGCCCACCTTTGTACGCAGCGGCCTGGTTGCGCGCGATCACCCGAAAGCCTGGGGGGAGGCGCGAGAGCTCGGTGGTCAGATCCTCAACCAGGACTTCGCCCGCTCTTGCGTCTACGTCGCCGCTCAGTCGGTCGAAGGGCAGCACAGCCAGTGACAGCCGCGGGCGTTCCGAAGAAGCCGGGAGAGTCAGGGCCTGAGCAGTGACTGGCGCCGTGGGGTTCGCGGCGACATCCGGCGGCTTCGGCTTCGTTGCGGGAAAGGTGGCGGGCCAGATCCCCACCAAGAACAAACCGGCGATACAGGCGAGGCCGGCTGCAATCCAGATACGGCGACGATGCCATGGAGCAGACCGCGGGACGCAGACCCCACCAGTATTCATCTTGTCAAACGGCGTGTCCGGCTCCCGCGAGCCCCGTTCCTCGGTTGCCGTGGGCAGGGATAGTTCAAATGCGTCCGAGGATGCTGCCATCTGGAGGGCGGAGTGCCCATCCTTCTCGGAATCATGGCTGGTAGCGTCGTGCCGGGCTGGCCGCCGATCCCAATCAGCCACCTGCGATAGCAGCCGGTAACCTCGTCCCGGCAGTGTCTGGATGCAGCTGGCTGAAGCAGGGTCGCGATCCAACGCGCGGCGAAGATTGGATAGCTGGACCGAGAGATTGTTCTCCTCGACCACCACATCCGGCCAGACCGCGTCCATAATTTCCTGACGCGTAACAATCGTGCCGCAGCGCTCGACCAGCAGCGATAGAATGGCGAAGGCGCGGGCGCCTAGAGGAACACGGCTTGTGTGACCGTCCGGATGCAGGCGAAGCAGCAGGCCCGCTGACCGGTCAAGCAGGTAATCATCAAACCGAAATGCCAACGGTTCTGCCAGATCGGGCATTTTGCTTCCCTGGCGGACCAGTCTCCCCCGTCCGGCTGGTTAGCATACCGTCGGGGTTGCCGTTAAGGCGGCCTTCACAACGTGAACTGCTTCCCGCCCTGCCGACAGCGTCTACCGCAGGCGCAACGGGCTGCTTGAGTAGCTTCGGTGTTCATGTCACTCACCAGGCATGGCGAGTTTGCGTCCTTTGCACGGTCTACTTGTCGTTTCGCTGGAGCAGGCGGTGGCCGCCCCCTACTGCAGTTCGCGCCTCGGCGATGCCGGTGCGCGCGTGATAAAGGTAGAGCGGGCTGATGGCGATTTCGCTCGCGGCTACGACAAGGCGGCCAACGGACTGTCCAGCTATTTCGTATGGTTGAACCGCGGCAAGCAGAGCCTGGTCGCCGACATCAAGGACCCGGAGGATGCGGCGCTGCTGCACCGGATCCTCGGGCGAGCCGACGTCTTCATTCAAAATCTTGCGCCTGGCGCGGCGGCGCGCTCGGGCTTCGGATCGGCAGACCTGCGCAGGCGGTATCCGCGGCTGATCACCGTCGATATCAGCGGCTACGGTGACACCGGCGAATACGCCACAATGAAAGCTTATGATCTGCTGGTGCAGGCGGAGTCCGGGCTCGCCATGATCACCGGCCATCCCGCTGGCCCCGGGCGGGTCGGCGTTTCGGCCTGTGACATCGCCTGCGGTATGGCCGCTCATGCCGGCGTGCTGGAGGCGTTGATCGGGCGTGGCATCACGGGTCGCGGCGAGGGCCTGGCGGTCAGTCTATTTGACGGCATGGCGGACTGGATGAACGTGCCGCTGCTGTTCTTCGAGGGCACTGGCCGTGCACCAGAGCGGCTGGGCCTCGCCCATCCGTCGATCTGCCCATACGGCGCCTTCGCTACCGCCGATGGCTCGTTGGTGCTGATTTCCATCCAGAACGAGCGTGAGTGGGTGGAATTCTGCACCCGGTTCCTCGACGAGCCAGGCCTGCCACAGCGCGAGGGTTTCCAGACCAACGTGATCCGGGTCGCCAACCGCGCGATGGTGGATGCGCATGTGGCCACCGCCTTCGCGCGCCTGTCGCGCACTCAGGCCGCCGCGAAGCTGCGTGCCGCCAACACGGCATTCGGCTTCGTGAACGATGTCGCGACCTTCTCGCACCACCCGGCACTCCGGCGCACTTCGGTGGAGACGCCGAATGGGCCGGTTTCGATCGCGGCGGCACCCGTCCTTTTCTCCGACGGGGCGCGCCGCCTCGGTCCTGTCCCGGCGCTGGGAGAGCATTCGGCGGCGATTCGCGCGGAGTTCAGCGGCTGAGGCCGGTCAGCCACCCCGTCGTGGCGGTGGCTGAAAAGCGAGGCCAATCGGCATGGCTCGATACGAATCGAGATTGCGCCCCGGCGGCGCCATGCCGCCTGCGGTCTGCTGCATGATCATGTGCGGGGTCGGCGCCACCCCAGCTGGTTGTACCCTCATCACGCGCATGAACCCGAGTGGCGGTGGCGTGCTCATTGTGGCGGCCCAGGCCTGCGCCAACGGCGTCGGGGTGACAAGGCCGGCCAACCGCTGCTCCTCGGGCAAGATCGCCGCGACCCTTTGCTGATATTCGGCGCCGATGCCCGGCGTCGCCGAATGGTACATCGCGGTGGCCCTGGTCCAATCGCCGGTTTGCCCAAATAGTTCCTTCAGGAACTGCGCAGCGTACCGGGTGTTGGTGACCGGGTCGAACGCCACCTCCAGGTTTGGGAAGGCGTCGGGGTGGTGCATGAGATTGATCTGCGCACACCCGACATCGATCGACCGGATGCCGCGCGCCTGCATGGCCCGCACTGCGGCGACGGCCTGAGCCTTCGTGTCGTAGAAGAAGCCCTGGCCCTCGGCGTTTACACTCCATGGCCAGGGATGCATCGCGCCCGAGATCGGATCCCTGCGTCCACTTTCGACCCGGGCAATTGCAGCCAGGAGATGGGCCGGTATGCCGCCGTTTCTCTCGGCCGCTGCGACGGCCGAACGGCACAACAGGCCATCGGTGGATGCCATGGGTGTGGAGGTCTGGCTGTACGCCGGCGTTGCGAGCCCCAGCGCCAGCGCGGCTGCGAGGCAGGAGCGCCACATGCGGCGAATGATAGGCGCGAAGGCTTAGTAGTTGGTTGCCAGGAGCGGGCAGGAATGCTGCGGCGCAAAAATTCGCTTGCAGGCGAATGACCGACGCCATAGATTGTGCATCGCAGCAATGCGGTTTCTGACCGCACTGTCTGCTTCTTGGACGTTTCCTCCCTAAACTTGGCGGCGCCACCGTGCGCCGCCATTTTTTCAGGCGCCGCTGAGCTGTGGGCCCTCGTTCGCCAGTCCGGCAATCAGCTTGGTGACGCTTCGTTGCACCGTTGCGAATCCCGGCGATCGCTCGATGCGTCCCTCGTCCATATAGAGTTCGCGGGCAATTTCAATCTGCAAGGCGTGCACGCCCTCGCGGGGGCGGCCGTAATGCCGGGTGATATAGCCGCCGGCGTACGGATCGTTGCGCTTCACCGAATATCCAAGCTCGATCAGCAGCGACTCCACCCGCCGGGTAATGTGGGGTGCGCATGCGGTGCCGTGCGCATCGCCCAGAACGAACTCGGCGGATCTCGCGCCGGAGCGGGTGACGTGCCCGTGCGTCGGCATTGAGTGGCAATCGATCAGCAGGCAGTGGCCGAACTCCGCGCGGGTCTTGGTGATCAGTCCGTTCAGCGCCCCGTGGAACGGCTGCCAACAGGCACGGATTCGCCTCTCGGCGTCGGCGAACGATAGCTTGTTGCTATAGATCACCTCGCCCGAGGCAACGACCCGAGCGATCGTTCCCAGCCCAGCGCCGACCCGTGCACTGGTGGTATTCACCCAGGCCGGCAGGCGATCGGCGAACATTGACGGATCGAGTTCCCACGGCTCCCGATTCACGTCGCACCAGGCGCGAGGGAAGGTGGCGAAAAGCAGCGGGGCGCCGTGATCGGGGGCAGCAGCAAACAATTCGTCGACAAAGCTGTCCTCACTGCGCCGCAGGCTGAGGCTGTCGAGTCTGGAGGAGGCGAGCAGTTCGTCCGGATACAGCCGGCCCGAGTGGGGCGAGGCAAAGACCAGGGGAACCGTCTGGATGACCGGACGCAGCACCACGACCGGATCAGGCGGAGCGAGCGAAGCGGCGACGGGCACGTCCATTGCTGCTGATTGAAGCTGGTGCGGAGCGCGCTGTCACCACCCTTGACTTGCCGCAGACGGGTCAGCCGCGTATTTTTCCTCGCGGATGGGCGCGTAGCTCAGCGGGAGAGCACTGCCTTGACATGGCAGGGGCCACAGGTTCAATCCCTGTCGCGCCCACCATCCGAGCCCACCATAGAGCTATGCATCCGGCGACAGTACCCTGTTGGCGTTCCCCTGTGCGGCGGAGCCGGCCGGACGCTGTCTGGCCGGCTGGGCGTGCCGCCGATCGAAATATGCGGTCAGCGATGGCAGCCCGACGCCCATCCTCAGGGTAGATGGTCAGGTATGGAGACGAAGGCAGCGTTACGGCATGGTGCTGGTGACGGGACCAACTTCAAACTATGTCTGATGATCAATGAGCCTGTCGAGGAGGCGTCGATTGGTTGCTGGCGTTACTAACCTGTTATGGGAGGATTGCGTCTGGATGACCAGAATGCTTCCTGGTGAGTGGCGGAAGGTAATTTCTCGGTGATACCGACTCGCGGAAAAGGCTGCAGCTGTGAATTCGGCCGAAGGTCGTACGCACGGGCCATCCTGCAGAAAGAACCACAGCGGACCTGCGTAAGCGCTGAGCAGGTCTCACGACAACCGACCGTTGAAGTGGCCTGCGCCGGCAGCCTTGCCGAAGGCTTCGCGGCAATACTCCGCGGAGGAAGTGGCCTATCGTGATAGCCTGGCTGCGCCGTCCGAACCAGGAGCAGCGGAAGCTGCTCTTATCCGTCGGTACCAACTTCCTGACGCGGGTTCCTGGCGCAGTTGGCTTGATCTGGTTCCTTCCGCTGCTGCGGTTCGGCCTGGGAACTCAGGATTATGCGGATCTGTTGGCGTCGATGGCGCTCGCGAGTGCAGCCGCCTTTCCATCCGGCGGGCTGAGCATTGTCGGACGCCGGTTCATCGGCGAGGCCTACGCAGATGGCGATCAAGTAGGCGAGGCAAACGCCTTCGTCAGCTCGGTCGTCGCCAATCTATGGGGCGCGAGCTTCACACTTGTGGTGATCTCTACCTATTGCTGGGTAAGTGGGACGAGTGTTGATTTCCTCATTGTGTCGGCACTCACCGCGACCGGGCTTTACCTCATGATTTTTGACAACGCTCGCTTGGCCTATAACGAACACTATATTACGGCGACCCTTATCATCATTTTTCAGTCCACCGCCTATTTGGTTGGCTTCCTTGTGCCGGCCACACGCCAGCATATTCTGCTCGGAGCGGTGGTGCTCAGCGGCCCCTATTGGGTCTCCAGCCTGACCACGTTGGTGCTGCTGCTGCGCGACAAACCGTACCTGATCAAGGGGCGGCCGGTTGGCGTATGGCGCTTGATACGAGAAGGGATGGTACTGGGGGTAGCGGATGGCTTCCTGATGACAACGCTGAGCCTATCGGTGGTTTGGGTGCAAGCCTCCACCAGCGCGACAACCTCAGCCTGGTTTGCTACCAACGTACGGCTATTTCAGACCTTGCTTGTGCCTGTCTACTTACTGCTAATCCCACTTTCTAGTTATATCCGCATTCTCTGGAACAGAAAATCGGTTAGCCAGCGGCAGACGTACACCAAGCTGACACTGCTGATCGGCCTTGCCTACGGCGCGATCGTTGCCGTGGCGCTGTTTTTGGCATCACAGCTCTATGTGGGCTGGTTGCTTCAGCTGCCGGTGCCGCGGGAGTTGGCGATTTTCCTGTTGTTTGGTGCAATCGTGGCTTATAAGAGTTATTCGTCTGTGGCGTACGTGGTACTTGAAGAGACCTCACATCTCGCAACATGGACGACCGTGGCGGTGAGCACGGCGGTAGCGCTCGGTGTTGCTGCCAGTTTCGTCATAGACCCGCTAAGCGCAGTCAACATCTACGCGCTGGCCGCGGGAATATCCATGATACTTGTCCTGTTCTGGAACGCGATGCGCTTCCACAGGTCTTTTTCAATAGATGCCCAGGGATCTCGTGATGGCGCATTGCTTGGTGAGCGCGCGGAGCCGAGGTCATGAAGGTCCTGACCGTAGTGCCCGATATGGGCATCGGGGGTACGCAGCGCGTCGGGCAGAACCTATCACTGGGCCTGTCCGCTCTTGGCGTTGAAGTCGCAGTATTAGCACATAGGGGACGTGGCCCTCGGGAAGCCGCATATCGTGCTGCAGGTGTCCCCATATTTGCGCCATCGGGTGACGATGCCCATGCCGGCACGGCGGTCGAGGCCGCCGTGAAATGGGCTCCGGATATCGTTCATATGCATCGGACAGGTTATCCAAAGCCAAACGAAACGCGTCTGCTCCGTCAGTTGCGTTCAGGTGGAGCAAAGATAGTTGAGACAAATGTATTCGCGCGGTTCGACTGGACCGAAGGTGGAAGCTTAATCGACGCGCATTGTCTCCTCAGCAAATGGTGCGCCTTCAAGTGGAACGCGTGGGGCGGGCGGGCAGCACGGCTGAAGCGATCATTCATTCTGCCCAACGCCGTCGATACTGGGTCGATACGGCCTCTAAGCGATGCGCAACGGCAGAGTGTGCGAGCGGAGCTCGATATACCCGCTGGGCGCTTTGTCTTTGGCCGTGTCGGCCAGCCGATGATGGATAAATGGTCGCCTGCCATGTTCGATGCTTTCCAAGATGTTCTCCGCCAGTATGACGTCGGCCTGCTGCTCGTCGGCGCGCCTCCGGAAATGCTGCAGGGCTTGGCTTCGCTTCCCGAGGATGTCAGAGCACGGATCGTCGTTGTTCCGGTAACAACATCGGATGAGCGCCTGTCTTCGCTGATCGGCGCTATGGATGGTTTTCTGCATCTCTCGGCGATTGGTGAGAGCTTCGGTATGGTGCTCTGTGAAGCCATGCTTGGCGGTGTGCCGGTTGTAACTCTCAGCACTCCATTAAGGGACAATAGTCAGCTAGAGGTAGTCGGGCACGAAAAGGGGGGACTGGTAGCCTTGACGGTGGAAGCGGTGCCGGCAGCAATGAAGCAGCTCATCAACGGCAAACCTCTGCGAGATGCCGTTAGGAAAGGCGGCAATGACTGGGTCGCCAGTCGGTTCAGTGTCGATGTCATAAGCAGGAAAGCCATCAGTATTTACCAATCGGTGCTGTCTGATGCACCAGTGACTCACCGAAATGGGTTGGACGATCCCGATGGACCCCCTGACGATGCATGGTTGCGAAGTATGCTCACCCACGGGATCGGACCAGCACCGACGGTCCGCACAACCCTCATGTTGAAACTGCTACACACCCCATCCCTCTATCGTATCTATTTGATGAAAAAATCCTTGTCGAAAGCGTCTCATTAAGAGTGTTCAGCAACAACAGCCGTTCAAGGCACGTGGTCATGCGATGCCAGTTGCTGAGACAGGCTGCGAGGGCCAGTACTACGACTTTGCCAGCATGCGTGCGGCAAAGGCGTGGCTGAGCTGAGAAAGTCTGGACTGGATTCACCAGACAGCGTCGAACGCGCTCGATACTTCCCCTCCGATGGGCAAGCAGTCTTGGCGACAACGGCATCAATGCCAGACTGGCGGTGCGTGGGCGAGGTCAAGCCCCGCAGCCGCGGAGCGGGGCGTCGAAGACGCCGGGCTTGAGGTCGGCCATGCAGCGCCGGACCATCATGATCGCCGATTGACGCTCGTGCACCTGACACTGTCAGACAGTTCGAGTGCCGATTTGTACAGCTGAGCGCGTCGCGTGATCTACCGGTTCCCGCCGCGTCGTGTCACACCTGATCGTAATCGAGCACCACGCGTTCGGTGATCGGCCTCGACTGGCAGGTCAACACGTACCCCGCCTGCAATTCCCAAGCCTCCAGCGAATAGTTGACCGCCATCTCCACTCGGCCCTCCACCAGCCGCGCGCGACACGTGCAGCACATTCCGCCCTTGCACGAGTATGGCAGGCTGCGACCGGCGCGGATCGCCGCATCGATGATCGCCTCACCATCGGCCACCGGGAAGTCGAACCGCGCGCCTTCGCTGATCACTGTCGCGATCGCCCTCGTTGGCGCACTTGGCGGTAACGCCACCGGTTGCGGCCGTCCGCCAGCGCCGGGGGTAAAGCGCTCGACATGTACACACTGGCGCGGCAGGCCGAGTTCGATCAGCGCCGTCCCCAGGCCCTCGATCATCGGCTGCGGTCCACAGATGAAGGCGTGATCGACATTTGACACGGGCACCACCGCACGCATC
>JBKPSV010000254.1:0-9467 GCA_046735215.1 Pseudomonadota bacterium
ACCCAAAATCGGGCGGGCCAGCACTCTCCAGGATTAATACCAACCGAGGTCGCGGCGGCTACAATAGCGAGAAGCAAACCTTCGATGCAAATACGCCGACCTTTCAGCGCTCCGGCTATAAGGCCAGCATAGCCCAATACCCACATTGGCGCGTACGCTAGCAGCCCATGCCGGACATTGAAGAGCTGCATGGATAGGACATCTGGCAGCTCCAATGGAGTCGGCGGGCGCGCGGAGGTCACTGAGCCTGTAATCGCTCCATATATTAACGTGTTCAGCAACATGAGAAAGATCATGGCCGCAGCAGCAAAACCAATGTACAATAGGCAGCGAAGCAAACGACCGGGTGTGCGCCTGTTCCAAAGCCGGCAAATAAAAAGCAGGAAAAGTGCCGCACTCACGACAGATCCCCGCAGATGAATGAACGGGATAATCAAAGTTACGAGTGCGGTAGTAAATCCGCTAGCACTGTCGACCTTCTCCTGGTTTATGCGTAGCCAGCTCCAGCTTATGAATAGAAAAAGGAATACCTCCATGTAGAACAAATGCAAATATGGCAGAAGCGGAATGGAAAAAGTTGTCAGGAGGACAGATGTAATACGAAGAGGAGCGCTGCTAATTGGAATGGCGTAGCGCGTAAGTCCGTACAAGGACAGCAGGCCGAAGGCCCCTGCGATGGTGGCGATCCATCGCAACCCAGCCAGTCCCAACGTTAGTGTCACTGGCGACAGAACCGTAGCAAGGTATACGGGGTGCCCTATCCCGCCAACGATGAGCGGTAGCTCGCCGGTCTCCATATGAGTGGCCTTGAAGTATAAATCTCTCCACACCTCCAGGGAAGGAACAGGAGCACCGTATTTAATGATACTGTATGAGTACATAAAATACCGTGTCTCATCCCCAGTCAGATATTGGAATTTCGATATGAGAAAATATGCTGAAATACATGTGATTGTCGCGATAGAGACTCTAACGTCCCTTCTCGACTCATCCATATCGCTTACTATCTTGCGCTTGAGATCTGGCATGCTGAGCAAGTGGTGTGAGGAGGGACAATCTCGTATGCATCCCGCCACGTCCGAAGAGTCCAGCGTCCGCTTAATACTGGCATGGCCGCTTTGGAACAAATTGTCTGGTACCTGCGCGGATCAACACTGGATTCCTCGCAATTACGCAACATGGCGCGGGCTGGCAAAGACAAAGCGACTTCTAAGTTGGTAATTCCACAGGAATACGCCGGCAGTGGCCAACAACTTGGCCAGCAGCAAGCCTATTCCCAGACGTGAGATGCACGCATAGAGAATAGCTTGGTTGACCACTAGTCCGGCGCAGCTCACCAAAAAAACCAACAGCAACTCATGGTAGCGTGAGAAGCGCGTGCCGCTGCGGAAGACAACGCGCACACTGATAAAGTAGTTCACGAGCGTCGCCAGCGTGAACGACACGGTGCCAACGACCATGTAGTTCCACATCGCCACGCCGGCGCCGAGATAGAAGAGCCCGATGTCAACGGCAGCGGCAATCCCGCCGACAAAGAAGTACCTAATGAACTTCATCGGAACCAATTATATTTGAAGATGCAATAGATCGCTCGCAAACCGTCTTTCCAGCCGATTTTCTTGCCTTCCTCATAGGTTCGTCCATAATAGGAGATGCCGACCTCGTATACCCGCAGGGTTCGGCGCTTCGCAACCTTTGCGGTAATTTCCGGCTCGAACCCAAAACGGGACTCCTCGATCTCGATGGATTGAATAACCTCTCGGCGGAATGCCTTATAACAGGTTTCCATGTCCGTCAGGTCCAGGCCGGTCAGCATATTAGAAAACAGCGTAAGAACGTTATTGCCCACGCGGTGCCAGAAATATAGCACGCGGTGCGCCTCGCTGCCGACAAAGCGCGAGCCGAACACAACATCTGCTTTGCCGCTGACGATAGGTTCCACCAGGCGCGGGTACTCGTTGGGGTCGTACTCAAGATCCGCGTCCTGGACGACCACGATATCGCCGCTGGCGTAGCGGAAGCCGGTACGTAGCGCTGCGCCTTTGCCCTGATTCCGATCGTGATAGATGACCCGGTCAACGTGCCCTGATGGTTCGATCTCGGATTCGAGCCTTTCCCGCGTCCCATCGATCGAGTAATCGTCAACGACAATAATTTCCTTATTCGGATAAGGAGACTGGCGGACCGCCTCAAGGATCCGATCGATCGTCTTGACCTCATTATAGCATGGAATAACGACGGTAAGCTTCATCGGGCCACATCAGGCGGCCCGTTCAAATCTGGTGCCAACACATCATCCCCATGAACGCGAATCCATGGGGAGCATTGTTGTCACGTGCCGCAGGGCAGGCAAGTAGCCGATGGCGCGGACGTGGCGTTCGCGTGTTGCCGAAAGCTTCGTTGCCGCCTAGCTTTCCCCGATGGGACCTCTCACAGGCGTCAAAATCATCGAGTTTGCTGGCATCGGCCCGGCCCCTATGGCTGCGATGATGCTGGCTGAGATGGGCGCTACGGTCCTACGCATCGACCGTATCGCCGACAGCGACCTGGGCATTCCCATGCCTGCAAAGTTCGAGGTGCTGAAGCGCAGCAGACACATCGTCCGCCTCGACCTCAAGCGCCCAGAAGCCGTTGCACTGACATTGCAGCTGATCGAGCAAGCGGATGCACTGATCGAAGGCTTTCGGCCCAAGGTTATGGAGCGGCTCGGCCTGGGTCCGGATGTCTGCCTCGCGCGTAATCCGCGACTCGTGTTCGGCCGGGTGACGGGCTGGGGTCAGGACGGTCCGCTGGCGCATGCTGCGGGACACGACCTGAATTACATCGCGCTCACCGGGGCTCTGCATGCGATCGGCCGCGCCGGCGGTCCTCCAACACCACCATTGAATCTGGTCGGCGATTTCGGCGGCGGTGCGCTTTATCTGATTGCCGGCGTGCTCGCGGCGATTATCGCGGCCCAACAGTCCGGGCGCGGCCAAGTGGTTGATGTTGCCATGGTGGACGGCGCCTCGTCGCTCATGACCTCGATCTATGGCGGCAAGGCATCGGGCCGGCTAAGCGGACCGCGCGGCACCAACATCACCGATTCTGGCGCCTATTTCTATGACGTCTACGAATGCGCCGACGGCCAGTATGTTTCGGTCGCGGCCATAGAGGCCAAATTCCACGCGGAATTGCTGCGCTTGCTTGATATTGATCCGAACACGATGCCTCCGCAGATGGATCGATCACATTGGCCGCAGGCGAAGCAGCGGCTAGCGGAGCGCTTCAAGACCCGAACACGCGATGAGTGGTGTGCACTGCTCGAAGGTACCGACGCCTGCTTTGCGCCTGTGCTGTCAATGGAGGAGGCGCCGCACCATCCGCACAATCGCGCACGCAACCTCTTTGTCGATCTGGATGGCGTGTCCCAACCGGCACCGGCGCCGCGGTTCGGCGGAACACCACTCGGCCCACCGACACCTCCGGAGGCCCCGGGTGCGACCGACCTGCGGACGGTCTTCGCGGCGTGGGGCATCGGTGCGACCGAGGTAGAACTGGCTCAGGCGGGCGGATTCCTTAGCTGACCACCAGCGTATTGCCGAGCCCTCATTGGCCACGTATCCTACCCGAGCAATTGCGAATAATTCGCATCTAGGAGGGTGTGTCCGCCGATGGGTTCCGACGTCAGCCAGATCGCGCGACGATGTGAACGCGCCATTGTCACTGCCTATCGCGACTTGCGGCAATTGGGTTCGGACGACCTGGCGGCGTTCCAGGCCTGCACGACGCTGTATCGTCTCCATCACCCAGAGGCCTCACTGAACGAGGCCCGTCGGCTGGTCGCCGAGTGGATCGACCACCACATTGTGCTCGGCGACCGCGGCCCTACGGACGGGTGTGCCTGCCACTGATCTGTCGCGTTCGCATCGCCTCCGGACCGCGAGTGGATGCAGTCGCTACGCGGACTGTGCGGATAGCGCTACGGTCACCGGGAGACGCGACGCTCACTGGCCATCGCTGCCTCATCGAGCAAGGCCTGGGTGATCATTGGCTCCTGGCTTCGAGCGCGCCGGATTTGATGGCTTCCACGAAACGACGTCAGTCGCTGTCGACCTGATCGGCATAGCTCAGGGCGAATTCGACCACCGCCGCGTCGAACGACGCGCCAGATCCCATGTATTCTGCCAACCGCGCTGCGTCGCCGGAGCGCGCGTGTGCGCGGGCAAGAGCCGTCCCGCCCAGGGTGACATGCAGCGGCAGGGCGTCGTCGGCAATCGCTTCGCCAACTGCGGATAGTCGTGAGTCCTTCAGGGAGCGGACATAGCAGCATTGGTCGCTGCCGTGCTCACTGGCCCAGCCGAGGAAGGCGTCGTGCTCGCCCTGCATGATGCGCTGTCCGGTCACCACGCGTTTTCCTTGGTTTGCGTAACGGCTTGGGGCGGCATAGGGCGCCAGCACCGATTGCTGTGCCTCCTTCAATCGCAGCAGCAGAGTTGCGCCGTCCTGGTCGGCAAAAAGGCCAAGCGCACAGAATGTTCCGACACTGCCGATGCCAACGACCTTGAAGGCGACGTCGGCCAGCCGATAGCGGTCGAGTAGTACACCGCGCTCTTCCGGTTGGCTTGCCTTGTAGGCCTCAAAAGCAGTGCGCGCCACGACTTCGAGGGTATCGTCCTGCTGCGAGACGGATGGCGGAGCAAGCGGTGGCTGCACGCAGATGCGCCAGCCGGATCTGCGGCGCTCCAGCAACTTGCGATAGCCCTTGCGATGCGCCTCTGATGCAATTTGAAGGCGCTTGATCTCGCGCTGGCGCAGTTTTGGGTCATCGACGCGGACCACGTCCACGCGGGAGTGCCAAGCGACCTGCGGATCGAGCCGCATCAGCTTCGTCATATGGCTGCGGTATCGCCAGATCGCGGACATGCGCGCTCTGGCAGTTTGCTGCATCGCGCAGCAACAGCGCAGCTCGCCGCAAGACGCTTGACGTCCCATTCGAATGGCGCTGGCAGCGTCTCGTCGAAGTCGATGAGATCGAAAACCGGGCTGCCATCCGGTGCGGAATAGATGCCGAAGTTTGCAAGGTGGCAGTCGCCGCAGGATTGCACGCAGATGCCGCTCGTGGGCGTGGTGGCGAGATCTGCCGCCATAACTGCAGCCGAGCCACGAAGGTAGGCAAATGGCGAGGCTTGCATGCGGCCATGTCTGATGGGCAGCAGCCATGAAATGCTATGGCGGCTCTGCCGATAACACCGCAGCCGCACGGGGACCGCAAGCTGGCGCCGGGGCCATGTTGTGCAATCGATACTATTTCGAGTATCACCCTAGATCGATGTCAGCAGCGTCGGCCAGCGCGAGCCGATAGCCCACAAGATGCCGGCCGTCACGGCGCCGGCGATGACATCGTCGGCCATGATCCCGGCGGCACCACCTTGCCGGTCCGCCCAGCCGATCGGGCCAGGTTTCACCACATCGAGCACACGGAAGATCAGAAAGGCTGACAGCATTCCGAGCAGCGAGAGATGCGCGAGCCCATAAAGCGCGAGTAGTTGTCCGGCGACCTCGTCTATCACGACCCAGCCGGGATCACCGTCGACGTGTGCCGTGTGTATCGCCCATAGGCCGGCGAGACTTACGAGGGCTACGGCCAGCGGAAGCAGGGCAGGGGACGTACCCAGCAGCAGCGCACCAGGCAACAGCGTCAACGCCGACGCCACAGTGCCTGGCGCGATCGGCACGAAACCGCAGCCGCAGCCGCTCGCGATGAAGCGCTGCAGTGTCACAGCGGCGTGCCCCACGACGATGCGCGGTCAGACACGACGGGGAGAAGAATTTCCGCGCTGCGACGCTCTGGGACATGCGGATTGCACACCTGTTGAACGGACTATTGAGTCCACTGCGCCAGTAGCGTCGGTGTGCTCTCGCCGCGCCGCGCGCGGTAGATCACCACATTCTCCAGCACGCGCTGTACATAGTTGCGCGTCTCATTGATCGGGATCAGCTCGATCCAGTCGAGCATATCGATCGGCCCGACCCGCGGATCGCCATTCTCGACCAGCCACTGGTCCACACGATGTGGCCCAGCGTTGTAGGCCGCGATCGCGAGCGGCAGGGAGTTGCCGAACCGGTCCAGCATCTGGCGTAGATATTCCGAGCCGAGCCGCATGTTGTGCGCCGGGTCCGAGGTGAGCGAGACAAGTGAGGTGGCAGTGCCGATCTCCTTCGCCACCGCCTGGGCGGTAAATGGCATGAGCTGCATCAGCCCCCGAGCGCCAGACGGGCTGATCGCCCCGATGTCGAAGCTGCTCTCCTGCCGGATCAAGCCAAGGGTCACCGAAGTGTCGACAGGTGCATCCGGCGGTTCGGCCGCGATTGGCCAGCCGGCCTCCGGCAAAGCCAGACCGTCGCGGCCCATGCGGCGGGCAATGAACACCGCCGTATCCGGCAGGCCAACGCGCAGTGCGAACCGCGCCGTCAAGGCACGATCGGCCGGATCCGGAGCCAGTTCGTCTATACGCAGCAGAAAGGCGCGCGCCCGGCGTGGGTCGTTCCACGCGACCAGCATAGCCGCGGCGCGCAGCAACTCGCGCTCGGTGAATGCGAAGACCTGGTCGCGCGTGTATGGAGGGTCGTGCAGCGCGGTGATGCGCGCGGCGAGCTGCTCGGCATCCTCGCCCAGCGGCAGCGCGGCGAGTTGGCCATAGAATGTGGTCGGCCAGGCTGCGGCGCGCTTATAATCAGGTTTCGGGTCGCCGCCTGCCGCCGCGACGGCGCGTGCCAGCCAGTAATGCGCGCGCGCCTGGGTGATCGCCGCCTTAGATGATTCGGCCAGCGCACCGAAATGCCGTCGTGCGGCGGTTGGCTCTTTGAGGCGGCGCAGCGCGATGAACCCCGCAAGGAACTCTGCATCCAGCAGTTGCTCGGCCGCGACTTCGCCATGGTGGTTGGCCAACGCGTAAGCCTTCGCGGCGCTACCGTCGCGCAGCAGGCGGCGCGCCAACAAGTTGCGTTCCGTCCAGAAGCCAGCAAGTTCATCCGCGGGAGATGCGCGCTGGGCAGCTTCGCCGGCGCGCTGCCACAACGCCACCGCGTCGGTTATGCGGTCGGCGCGTCGCAACCAGCGGGCATGGTCCAGCACCACTCCAGGCTCGCGGCGCAAAGCGGCTGGCACGGAGCCCAGCAGTGCCTCCGCACTGGATGCATCGCGCTGCAATGCCAGCCGTGCCTCCGCCGCCAGACGGTGCGGCGCATCCAGGCGCGGCAGCAGCCGCGTCGCTGCTGCTGCGTCCGGTCGCACCAGGTTCTGGAACCGCTCCCAGTTATCCTCCGGCCGCACTGCGCCGGACCACCGGCGCAGGAATTCCACGTCATCACCGATGCCGGCGACCCAGGCGCTGCGCGCATCCTCGGCCGCTTCGGCATGGCGACCGGCGTTGGCCAGTGCTTCGGCGCAGTGCAGGAGAGTGGCCGGGAGGGTCAGCTTGTTGCGGTCGCACTGCGCAAGCGTCGACGCAAGATCGGGATCGGCGGCGATCGCCTCCTGCCGCCGGCGCTCCAGCAGCGCCTGGTTTGGCCAGTCAGTGCTCTGCGCCATGAACTCGGTAATTTCGTCAGCCGTAGCCCCGCCCGGAGCCAGCAGCCGGTAGTAGGTGACCAGTTTCGCGGCGACCGGATCAGCATAGGCGACCGCTTCACGCTGCGCGTCTGCCCAGCGGTCGGCACGGATGGCTGCGATCGGGTTGGCCGGCTGCGCCGCCGCTGGCGTCACCGCCAACGCGGCAAGCAGGGCGAAACGCAGGCGAATCGAAGCGAGCATGACGGCTCCTTGTAGCGCAGCCGACCCTTGCGGCACACCTTCCGCGCGCCTAGCCTCCCCGATCCACCAAATCCAGGGGAGAGCGCAATGTTCAAAGGATCTCTCGTCGCACTGATCACGCCGATGCGCGCGGACGGGTCGATCGACGAGAAGGCCTACGCCGAGTTCGTGGACTGGCAGATCAAGGAAGGCACTGACGCGGTCGTTCCGGTGGGCACCACCGGCGAATCACCGACACTGTCACACGACGAACACAAGCGGGTGGTGGAGATTGCAGTCGAAGTCGCGAAGGGGCGGGTGCCAGTGATCGCCGGCGCCGGATCGAACAGCACCGAGGAGGCGATCGATCTCGCGCGCCATGCCAAGCAGGCGGGCGCCGATGCAACGCTGGTGGTGACCCCTTACTACAACAAGCCTACCCAGGAAGGAATGTACCTGCACTTCAAGGCGATCGCCGACGCGGTCGATCTGCCGATGATCATCTATAACATCCCACCACGCTCGGTCGTCGATATGAGTGTGGATACGATGGCGCGGCTGGCGAAGCACAAGAATATCGTCGGAGTGAAGGACGCAACGGCGAACCTGACCCGGCCGCTGCACACGCGGCGTGCTTGCGGCGAAGATTTTTGCCAGCTTTCCGGCGAGGACCATACCGCACTCTCGTTCAATGCCGCGGGCGGTGTCGGGTGCATCAGTGTTACGGCCAATGTGGCGCCGCGGCTGGTCGCTGCGATGCAGGATGCCTGGGCGGACGGGCGTCTGGGCGAGGCGATGACGATCCAGAACCGGCTCGTGCCGCTGCACGATGCGCTGTTCACCGAGACCAGTCCGGCGCCGGTGAAGTTCGCCGCATCGCTGCTTGGGAAGACCTCGGAGCGCTGTCGGCTTCCGCTCGCGCCACTGATGGACAGCACGCGGGCCAAAGTCCGCGCGGCAATGACTGAGGCGGGGTTGCTGAACTGAGGGACCGGCGCGTCGGAGTGAACCTCGGCTACGCTGCCTTTACCGCTGCAATGAACTGAGCGACCTCACCGGTCAGCGCCCGCGCCTCCGATGACAGTTGCTGCGCCGCAGCCTGCACCTGGTTGGCTGCGGCGCCGGTGGTGGTCGCCTGCGTCTTCACCCCGGCGATGGTATCCGAGACGTCCCGAGTGCCGGACGCAGCCTGCTGAACGTTGCTGGCAATTTCCTGGGTGGTGGAACTCTGCTCCTCCACCGCGCTGGCAACGGCACGAGCGATGTCGTTGATTTCCGCGATCCTGGCGGTGATCCCACGGATGGTCAGCACCGTGTGTTGTGTCGCCTCTTGGATATTCACGACCTGCCTGCTGATCTCTTCGGTGGCTGTCCCCGTCTGATTGGCCAATGCCTTCACCTCCGAGGCAACCACGGCAAATCCCTTGCCGGCCGCACCCGCCCGTGCCGCCTCAATCGTCGCATTCAGCGCCAGCAGATTGGGCTGTCATCCGCTGGACGAAGCAGATCGAGCAAATGTCCCAGGCTGTGCCAAGGCGTCCATAGATGACTGACATAGCTTGCTATTCTTCTGCTGCCTCACCAAGTTCTGCCTACCGATAGTCCACGGTTGTTCCAGTCTGTCCCAGGGTTACCCAAGCCGTTACGGGTAGAATCACTGGTAACAACGCCACCCGTGGGCTACGATCAACCC
>JBKPSV010000255.1:0-3984 GCA_046735215.1 Pseudomonadota bacterium
TGATCGATGTGGCACAGGCGGAGAACGCATGTTGCAGTTTGCAGAACGCGTAACTGGTCTCCAGCGCGTCAACGACTTCGTCGTCAAGTTCGCCAACGTCAACGGATCGGGTTCCGCAAGCGCCAATGCGCTGTTCGGCAAGGCGATCCTGCGCATGGGCATCCCGATGACGCCGCGCAACATCTTTCCCTCCAACATTCAGGGACTGCCGACTTGGTACCAGGTGCGGGTGTCGGAGGCCGGGTATCTTGGCGCGCGTGGCGGCGGCGTTGACCTGATGGTGGCAATGAATCCGCAGACCTGGGCGCAGGACATCGCCGAGATCGTGCCGGGCGGCTATCTGTTCTACGACAACACCAAGCCGATGCCGCCGTCCAAGTTCCGCAAGGATATCGTCATCATCGGCGTGCCGCTAACCGAGATCGTCAACAAGGCGTATACCGAATCGCGCCAGCGGCAGCTGTTCAAGAACATTGTTTATCTCGGCGCACTGTGCGCGCTGCTGCAGATGGACGTGACCGAGATCGAGAAATTGCTCGCCGAGCAGTTTCGTGGTCGAGATAAGCTGATCACGGCCAATGTGCAGGCGCTGCATATGGGCCGCGACTGGGCGCTCGCCAATCTTGAATGCCCGATAGGCCTGACCCTGCGCCGCGCCGATGCCGTCGGTGATCGGATCTTCGTGGAAGGCAACGCAGCCGCGGCGCTTGGCGCGGTGTATGGCGGCGCGACGGTGTGCGCCTGGTATCCGATCACGCCCTCTTCGTCGCTGGCCGAAGCGTTCACCCGCTGGTGTGGCCGCTATCGCGTCGATCCGGAGACCAAGAAGAACAAGTTTGCGATTGTACAGGCCGAAGACGAATTGGCCTCGATCGGCATCGTGATCGGCGCAGCGTGGAACGGCGCACGAGCCTTCACCGCAACGTCCGGTCCAGGCATCTCGCTGATGCAGGAATTTGTCGGCCTCGCCTATTTTGCCGAAATTCCCGCGGTGATCTTCGACGTGCAGCGCGCGGGCCCGTCCACCGGCATGCCGACCCGCACGCAGCAGACCGACATATTGAGCTGCGCCTATGCCTCGCACGGCGATACCAAGCACGTGCTGCTGTTTCCGGAGGATCCCTTCGAGTGCTTCGAATTTGGCGCGCTGGCATTTGACCTGGCGGACCGCCTGCAGACGCCGATCTTCATGCTGCTCGATCTCGAAATCGGCATGAACGAGCGGCTGTGCAAACCTTTTGTCTGGGATGACAGCCGCAGGATGGATCGCGGCAAGGTCATGACCGCTGAGGAACTGGAGGCCGGCAAGGATTTCGGTCGCTACCTCGACGTCGATGGCGATGGCATTCCCTATCGCACTTATCCTGGCACGCATCCTACACGCGGCGCCTTCTTCACCCGTGGCACCTCGAAGGACCGACGCGCTCGTTACAGCGAAGAGGGTCCGGACTACGAAGAGAACATGCTGCGCCTCTTGAAGAAGTTCGACACGGCGAAGCAGCTCGTACCCCGTCCGGTCGCACGGCAGGCCAGAGAGGCGACCAAGATGGGAGCAATCTATTTCGGCTCTACCAGTCCGGCGATGGATGAAGCCGACGAGATCCTGGCCGAGCGCGGTGTGCACGTAGATCTGCTGCGAGTGCGCGCCTTCCCGTTCCATAACGACGTGAAGAGCTTTATCGCCGAGCACGATCAGGTGTTTGTGGTCGAGCAAAACCGCGACGCCCAGTTGCGCACGCTGCTGGTCAACGAACTTGAAATCGATCCGGCGAAACTCACGCGCGTCCTGCACTTCGACGGCACGCCGATCACTGCGCGTTTCATCGCCGATGCGATCGGCGACAAGGTCGACGCGAACAAGATCATTCCATTCCGCAAGGCTGTGCCATGATGGCCCGATCCCCCCGATCAAGTCGGGGGCGGGCCATGACGAGGGAGGGCCGGGCTGACGCCCGGACACATAAATGACCTTCATCCCCAAACCAAAGCTGCACCACCCGGAACTGCCGAAGAACGCTCTGGGCTTCACCAAGCGCGACTACGAAGGCGCGGTCTCCACGCTGTGCGCCGGATGCGGCCATGATTCGATCAGTGGTGCGATCGTGCGTGCCTGCTTCAATCTCGAGCTGCCGCCGCACCGCATCGCCAAGCTGTCCGGCATCGGTTGCTCGTCCAAGACGCCAACCTATTTCCTGGGCGCGTCGCACGGCTTCAACTCGGTGCACGGCCGCATGCCGTCGGTGCTGACCGGCGCCAATCTGGCAAATCGCGACCTGATCTATCTCGGCGTGTCCGGCGACGGTGACAGTGCCTCGATCGGTATCGGCCAATTCGCGCACATCATGCGCCGCGGCGTCAACATGACCTACATCGTCGAGAACAACGGCGTGTACGGCCTGACCAAGGGTCAGTTCTCCGCCACCTCTGATCGCGGCGCCAAGAGCCGGCGAGGCGTCGAGAACAAAGATGAAGCAATCGACCTTGTCGGAATGGCGCTACAGCTCGGCGCCACCTTCGTCGCACGCAGCTTCTCCGGCGACAAGGACCAGCTCATCCCGCTGATCGAGGCGGCGCTGAAACATCAGGGCGCTGCATTCATCGACTGCATTTCGCCCTGCGTCGCGTTCAACAACCACGAAGGCTCCCACACCAGTTTCGACTACGTGCGCGAGCATAATCTTGCGGTGAACTACCTCGATGTCATCACCGGCCGCGAGCAGATCAAGGTGGAGTACGCACCCGGCACGGTCGAGATGGTGAAGCAGCACGACGGCTCGACTCTCAGGCTGCGCAAGCTGGCCAATGACTACGATGTCCATGATCGCATTGCCGCGATGACCTACCTGCAGCAACGCCACGCGGCGGGTGAGATCGTTACCGGACTGCTGTACGTCGATCCGGAACCGGATGATCTGCACCATCACATGAATACGCTAGATACGCCGTTCAACGAACTGGACGAAACGGCGCTGTGCCCCGGCTCAACCGTACTAGAAAAGGTCAACGCGACATTGCGCTAAGCCTTGCCTCTGCCTCGCCTCTGGGAGACTTCATGAAAAACATAACACGCCGCGCGGCATTGGCCGCGCTATCGGCAACGCCTCTTGCGCTGCCAGCCATCGTTCGCGCCCAGTCAACGTCGAAGCCGGTGCGCATGGGCCTGCTCAGTGACATGGGCGGCCCGTATCGCGACGTCGGCGGCCCCGGCAACCGCCTCGCCGTTGAAATGGCGGTGGCAGATTTTGGCGGCTCGGTACTCGATCGACCCATCGAGGTCCTGCAGGGCGACGACCAGAACAAGCCCGACGTCTCGAGTTCGCTGGCGCGCGAATGGATCGACAGTCAGGGTGTCGATGCTCTGATGGACGGCGCAGCGTCATCCGCCGGTCTCGCGATCCAACAGGTATGCCGCGAGAAGAAGCGCGTGTATCTGATCACCGGTCCAGCCACATCCGATATGACCGGCAAGCAATGCTCGCCTTACGGTGTGCACTTCGCATACGACACCTACGCGCTGTCGCACGGTACCGGCACATCGCTTACCAAGGCCGGCGGGGATACGTGGTTCTTCATCACCGCAGATTATGCGTTCGGCTATGCGCTGGAGCGTGACACCATGGCTGCCGTTCAGGCAGCCGGGGGCAAGGTGCTGGGCACCGTCCGGGCGCCGCTGGGGACAGCCGATTTCTCCTCCTTCCTGGTGCAGGCAAAGGCGTCGGGCGCCAAGGTATTCGGCTTCGCCAACGCCGGAACCGACCTGCAGAATTGCATCAAGCAAGCCGCAGAATTCGGCCTGTCGCAGGGCGGCACACGCATGGCGACACTGCTGATGGCGATCAACGATGTGCACTCGCTCGGCCAGAAGACCTGCGAGGGTCTGGTCTACACCGACTCATTCTACTGGGACATGACCGACAAGACACGCGCCTGGTCGAAGCGCTGGAGCGACAAGATGGGCGGCATGGTTCCTGGCCTGCTGCACGC
>JBKPSV010000256.1:0-7309 GCA_046735215.1 Pseudomonadota bacterium
AGCGGGGTCGCGGTCGGCCGGGTCGCCGTACCCTCCGCCACCACCGGTCTCGATCCGCACCGTCTCGCCGGCGGCCAGGACGATGCTGGCGGTCTTGGAGGAGAGCTCCTCCTCGCGGTCGGTGCCGAAATTGCGTATCAGGCGCGCGGTTCCCCCCGATTGCCCGCCGGCCAGGCCTGGGGCGCCCAGGACGTGGCCGTCAGAACGAACCGAGAAGACGACGCCGTCGCGCATTGCGCGGATCTGCCGCGCGATGCCAAGGCCCCCACGGCGATGGCCGGCGCCGCCGGAATCCGGTACCAGGGCGTAGTCGTCCACCAGCAGCGCGTACTCGTTCTCCAGCGCCTCGGTTGGCAGGTTCGAGGTGTTGGTCAAATGCACGTGGATAGCTTCCATGCCATCGGCGTCCGAGCGCGCGCCCATACCGCCGCCGATGGTTTCAAGATAAACGAAACTGCCGTCCCCGGCCCGGCGTGGCCCCGAGAAGATGATGGCCGGCACGCTGTCGTGTGAGGCCGCCATGACGCGGTCCGGCGGCAGCAGGCGCGCGAATGCTCCGAACAGTGCACGGGCGATCTTGTTGCAGGTGATACTGCGCGCGCCGACGGCGGCAGGGAAGCGCGGATCGACCAGCGTCCCCGGCTCGGTGCGAATCTCGATGCAGTCGAACATGCCGCTGTTCGGTGGCAGCTCGGGATCGAGCAGCGTCTTGACCGTGTAATAGACGGTGGCACGCAGGGCACTTTCGGGGACGTTGAAGGCGCCGCGTGCCTCGGGAGCGGTGCCGGTGAAATCGGTGATCAGTGTGTCGCCGTGTACGGTCACGGTGGCGTGGATCGGCACCGGGTCGCCGTCGATCCCGTCATCATCGAGATAAGCGGTGAAGCTCGACCGACCATCGGCCATGGCGTGCAGACGGTTGCGCAATCTGCGCGCGGTGTAGGCGAGCAGATCATCGATCGCCTCGGTGACCGCGGCGAGCCCCATGCGGCCCACAAGGTCTTGCATCAACGAGACACCGCGCGCGTTTGCGGCGACCTGAACCTTGAGATCGAGGGAGCGTTCATCCGGATCGCGCGAGTTATTAGCGATCAGCGCCAGTAGATCCTCGTCCAGTTCACCGCCGCGCACCAGGCGGATGACCGGCAGACGCAGGCCTTCCTCGAACACCGACCGGGCACGCCCGGAAATCGATCCGGGCACTGGGCCGCCGACGTCCGAGTGATGCCCGACATTGGCGGCAAACGCGCGCACTGCGCCGTCGATGAACACCGGCGTGACAATCGATATGTCCGGCATGTGCGTGCCGCCGGCCAGATATGGGTCGTTCAGCACGAACGCGTCCCCGTCGTGCATTCGGTCGATGTCGTAGCGCGCGAGCACTGCCTGCACGCTGCCCAGCAAGGAGCCGAGATGCAGGGGGATGTGCGACGCCTGAGCGATCAGCCGACCGCGCGCGTCGAACAGACCGACCGAACAGTCCTTGCGCTCCTTGATGTTGGTGGAGAACGACGAGCGGATCAGAGTAGTGCCCATCTCCTCGGTGATCGAGAGCAGGCGGTTGCTGAACACCTCCATGGCGATGGGATCGACGAGACGATTCATTGCGTGCGTTCCATCAGCAGGTTGCCGCAGTGGTCTACAGTCAGACGCCAATCGGGCGGCACAAGCGTGGTCGCACTCATCTCGTCGATCACGGCAGGGCCGGCGAGTTGCGTGCCGACGGCGAGACCGGCGCGGTCGAAGATCGGCGTGGCCGCCCACCCGCCATCGAAGCGGACCTGGCGTTCCGCCTTGGGCTGTGCAGCGTCGATGGCAGCAATGAACGACGGTCCAGGACGATCGATCAATCCGATTGCCTTCAATCGACAGTTCACCACCTCGATCGCCCGGCCGGGAATATCGTAGCCATACTCACGACGGTGCGCCTCGGCGAATGTCCGCAGAAAATCGGCATACCCGACGGCGACAACCGGCACCTGCACCTCGTGGTTTTGTCCTTTGTAGCGGGCCTCAATCACACGGGAGAAGCGCCGCACGTCAGCCGTGACGTGTTCACTGTCCAACCACGCGCTGCCGTCGATCTGCATTTCATCGAAGCGCTGCACAATACCGGGCCAGGCCTGCTCGGTCGCGGCGGTGATCTCGCTGCGCACGAGGTCCAGGCTGAGATCGGACAGCAGGATGCCGCGCGCGCACATCGTGCCGGGCTCAACCGGTACCAGCACGCGGCGAATGCCGCACTCCGCGGCCACGGCGACGGCATGCAATGGGCCGGCGCCACCATACGGGAACAGCACGAACTCGCGTGCATCGTGACCCTTCTCGGTTGATACAGAGCGGATCGCGCGGCTCATATTCGCGGCCGCGATGCGAATGATGCCGAGCGCGGCCTGCTCGACGGAGAGCCCCATCGGCTTCGCAATTCTATGGGTGAGTGCGTGACGCGCCGCGTCGGCATCGACCGGCATGCGACCGCCTAGCAGCGCCGTCGGATCAAGCCGCTGCAGCACGATGTTGGCATCCGTCAGGGTCGGCTCGCTGCCGCCCTTGCCATAGGCCACTGGGCCCGGGTCGGCGCCCGCGCTGCGTGGGCCGACCTTCAGCGCGCCCGCATCGTCCAGCCAGGCGATAGAGCCGCCGCCGGCGCCGATCACATGCACGTCCACCATCGGCAAACGCACCGGATAGCCGGCGATCGTCCTGCTGGAAGCGAAGGCCGGCACTCCTTGCTCGATCAGCGACACATCGGTGGACGTCCCGCCGGCGTCGAAGGCGATCAGGTTGCTGTGTCCAGCCTCGCGCGCAACCTCGGCCGCACCGACGACACCGGCCGCCGGACCTGACAGGCAGCAGCGGACGGGGAACGCGCGGACGGTTTCGACTGGCAGCAGGCCGCCGTTGGAATGCACGGTGTAGGGCTGCACGGTAAGGCCAAGCCCGGCTAGTCGGCCGAGGAAACGGTCCAGATAGCGCTCCATGCGCGGGCCGATGGTGGCGTTGATCGCCGTGGTAGAGAAGCGCTCGAATTCGCGGAATTCCGGCAGCACCCCGGACGAACTCGCGAGATACACACCTGGCAGGCGCGCCCGAACGATCGCGGCCGCGCGGCGCTCGTGGGTGTCGTTCAGATAGCTGTGCAAAAAGCAGATGGCGATTGCCTCCACGCCCTGCGCTCCCAACGCATCGGCGGCGGCCGCGACCGCAGCTTCATCCAAATGGGTCAGCACGTTGCCTGCGGCATCGATCCGCTCGGATACCTCAATCCGGGATTCCCGCGGCACCAACGGTGGCGGTGTGCGTACGGTATAGTCGTAAAGATGCGGGCGAACCTGCCGTCCGATCTCCAGGACATCGCGAAAGCCGCGCGTTGTGATCAGTCCGGTGCGCGCGCCGCGGCGTTCGATCACCATGTTGGTGGCCACGGTGGTGCCATGGCCGATGAAGCTGACCTCGGATGGGCGCAAGGGCAGGTCGGCCATCAAGGACCGCAGACCGGTCTCGATCGCCTCGGAGGGGTCCGCCGGCGTGGACGGGACCTTGAAATGTCGCAATTCGCCGGTCGCGGTGTCGTGGAGGGTGAAGTCGGTGAACGTGCCTCCGACGTCGAAGCCGATACGATACATACTGCGACTTTGCGGGCTGCGGGCGCGGCACTCAAGCCAGTGCGGCCACGGCCTTTGCAGGGCTTCGGCAGTGGTGGATAACCCAGTCGTTGCAGGAGCGACGGTATATGACTGACTACGACGCAATCATCATCGGGGCCGGGATGTCGGGGCTGTATCAGCTGTACCGGTTGCGCGAGCTGGGGATGCGCGTGCGGGTGTTCGAGGCTGGCACTGGCGTCGGCGGCACCTGGTACTGGAACCGCTATCCCGGCGCGCGGTTCGATTCCGAAAGCTATTCCTATAGCTATTCATTCTCCCAGGAGCTGCTGGACGAGTGGGACTGGTCCGAGCATTTCGCCGGCCAGCCCGAAACCGAGCGCTATATCAACCACGTCGCCGACAAGTTCGACCTGCGACGCGACATCCAGTTCAGCAGCCGGGTGACGACGGCGCACTGGCAGGAGGAGACGCGCACCTGGGACGTGGCGCTGGAGGATGGCAGCCGCCATAGCACTCGGTTTCTCATCACGGCGATTGGACCGCTGTCGGCGCCGACCATGCCGCGGATCGAAGGGGTGGAGACGTTCGCCGGCCAGTCCTTCCATACCGCGCGTTGGCCGAAGCAGCCGGTGCGCTTCGAGGGCAAGCGCGTTGCGGTGATCGGTACCGGCGCGACCGGCGTGCAGACGATTCAGGAGGTTGCGAAGACGGCTGGGCATCTGACGGTGTTTCAACGCACGCCGAACTGGTGCGCGCCGCTGCACAACAGCAAGATCGACGCCGAGACGATGGCGAAGATCAGAGCCGGCTATCCGGAGATGTTCCGTCGTTGCCAGGAGACCTTCGCCTGCTTCCTGCATACGCCTGATCCCCGCAACACGTTCGAGGTCGCGCCGGAGGAACGCGAGGCTTTCTGGGAAAAGCTGTACGCCTCGCCGGGGTTCGGCATCTGGCAAGGCAATTTTCGCGACATACTGATCGATCGGGAGGCGAACGCGCAGTTGTCCGAGTTTGTCGCCAACAAGATCCGTGGGCGGGTGAAGGATCCGAATCTCGCGGAGAAGCTGATCCCGAAGAACCACGGCTTCGGCACGCGCCGAGTGCCGCTGGAGACACGCTACTACGAGGTCTACAACCAACCCAACGTCCAGCTGGTGGATCTTAGCGAAACGCCGCTCGAGCGGATCACACCGACCGGCATCAAGACCCGCGATACGGAATATGCGTTCGACATCATCATCTATGCGACGGGCTTCGACGCGATCACCGGGAGCTTCGACCGCATCGACATTCGCGGCGTGGCTGGCGCGCGGCTGAAGGACAGGTGGTCCGGTGGTCCGCAGACCTATCTCGGCGTGCTGGTGCAGGCTTTCCCTAACATGCTGATGCTGATGGGGCCTCACACCGCACTGGGCAATATCCCGCGCAGCATCGAATACAATGTGGACTGGGTGACCGGTCTGCTGCGGTTCGCAAAAGCGCACGATCTGACGCGCGTAGAGGCGACGGAAGCGGGCGTGCAGTCATGGACCGACCACGTCAAGTCACTGGGTGTCGGGTTGCTGTCGAATGAAGTTGATTCCTGGATGACCGGTATCAACCGCAATGTTGAAGGTAAGCAGACCCGTATCATTGCACGCTACAGCGGCAGCGCGCCTGCCTATCGCGAACGCTGCGACGCTGTTGCAGCCGCAGATTATCGCGAGCTGGCGCTGGCCTAACCTGAGGGAGCCTGCTTCCAAAAAAACACCGTCGCGCACGGCATCAGGTCGGCGTCGAGCGCAAAGCCGGGAATGCGCCCGGCCTCGTGCCAGTCCATGTCCCGATACAGTCGTTCGGCTGTGTCGCCGGCTCTTGTATCCAGCGTGAGCAAGCTCTTGCCTGCCCGGTGCGCTTCCTGCTCCAGCCGCGTCATCAAAGCGCGCGCCACGCCACGCCGGCGCGCGTCCGGATGCACCAGCAGCTTCTGCACCTCGGCCCGATGCGGTTGATTGGGCGCCGAGGCGAACTCCAGCATTGCGGTGCCGACGAGTATCGCGTCGTGCCACGCCGCCAGGAGGATGCGCGTGCCGGCGGCGACGTCGGCAGACGCCCGCTTCCAAAAGCCGCGTGCAGTCTCGGCGGCCAGCGGTGGGAGATACGAAACCGAAGCGCCGTCATCGACGCAGGCGCACAGGATTTCCGCGAGACGCCGTTCCGCTGATGCGGCCGCGGCGGCGTCCAGCATTTCGATGCCTGCGACCGGCTTGGCGTAGCCGAACTCCAGCGAATTGGACACATCGCGCAACACGCGGATTGGCCCGTGTCTGACGTAGCCGTGCTTCTCGTAGAAGCGGTGAGCCCGATCGAAGCGTGTGTCGCTCCATAGTACGAGGCGCCTGGCACCGGCGTCGCGAGCGTGTGCCTCGGCGGTAGTCAGCAGGCATTCGCCGAGGCCGCCGCCATGCGTCGATGGCATTGTATAGACGCGGCAGATCTCCCAGGTGTCCGCATCGTGCGGCGCCGTCGCGACCATGCCGATGATCTGCCCGCCCGCCTCGGCGACCCAGAGCGCACCGCCTTTATCGGCATAGTGGCTGGCCAGCGCCCGCAGCTCCGGCATCTCGCCGTCGACGTCGAGCACGATCCCCGGATACTGCGACCAGCACGCTCCGATCAGTGCGATGAAGCCTGCGGCATCGTCATCGCGTCCGGGCCGGATGGCGCTAGTCAGTGCAGACCTTCGCAGAACGTCGCGATGCGTCGGCAGCCTTCCGCCAGCGAGGCATCGTCCGTCGCAGTGCTGACGCGAAGATACGGGCTCATGCCATATGCCGCGCCATGCACCGTCGCCACATGCGCTTCCTCAAGAAGCGCCATGCACACGTCCTGATCGGTTGCCAGCGCCCGCCCACGAGCCGTCGTCTTGCCGAGACAGCCTGCGACGTTGGGGAACACATAGAATGCGCCTTCGGGCTTGTGGCAGTTGATGCCCTTGCAGGCGTTCAGCATTTCCACCGCCATATCGCGCCGATTGCGATACGCGACGATCTGCTCGGCCACGCCGTCCTGTGGCCCGTCCAACGCGGCAGCGGCAGCGGCCTGGCCGACAGTGGAAACACCGGCTGTCGCCTGGCCCTGCATGTTCACCATAGCCTTGATCAGGTTCTTAGGGCCGCCGGCGAAGCCGATGCGCCAGCCGGTCATCGCATAGGCCTTCGACGCGCCGCTGATCGTCACCGTGCGATCGCGCAGCTCGGGCGCCACCGCGGCGATCGTGGCGTGTTTGAAGCCGTCGAACACCAGATGTTCGTACATGTCGTCCGACATGATCCAGACATGCGGATGCTTCGCCATGACATCGGCGATCGCGCGCAGGTCAGCAGCCGAGCAGCAGGCGCCCGACGGATTGTTCGGGTTGTTCAGGATCAGCCACTTGGTCGATGGTGTGATCGCCGCGTCGATGTCCTCGGCGCGGGGCTTGAAGCCGTTGTTCTGCGGGCAGGTGACATACACTGGTTCGCCGTCGAACAGCTTGGTCATCAGCGCATAGGCGCTCCACGACGGCACCGGGATCACCGACTCGTCGCCCGGGTTCAACGTTGCTCCCAGTGCGTTGAAGATCGCCTGCTTGCCGCCGTTGCTGACGCAGATCTCGTCGAGCGCGAAGTCCAGCCCGCTGTCGCGTCTGAACTTGCGCTGAATCGCCTGCTTGAGCGCGG
>JBKPSV010000257.1:0-6900 GCA_046735215.1 Pseudomonadota bacterium
AGAAGGATCCATGGCCGCAATCGTGTTGAATGATGAAGGTCCGCACTGTCAGCGCAGCCGCTGGAACGCCTAGCGCGAGCAGCGGCCACCAGCCGAAGGCTAGCCCAGCATGCATCGCCACCAGCAGACCCAGCAGCGGCAAGATTGTGGTGACGATCTGCCACGTGGCGATGTGCGGCAACGGGTCCTGGAAGTGCGCCAAGACTTCGCGCAGGCTGGTAGCATCAGGTATCGCCGTCCGATCGTTGCCCGACTGGGCCATGGTCTAAGTGTCCATTCCACGCCAACGAGACGCACCATCAAGAGTGCAGGAGAGCCCCATTGGCGTGCCGATCCACTCCAATGTCGCCTTTAGGAAACGGAAGATAGCAGTTAGCGGCGCTTTGGACGAGCGGGCCAAAAAGATGGCGCGCCGCGAAGGGCCGCTTGGGGTCATCCGCCCACAGATCGCACCGGCGCTTGTACACCTTGGCTCGGAGCTAAACGTGATTTCCAACGCAATCATGGGGGACGCTTTGGCGTTGGCATTCCGCCGCTCTGGCAAGCCCGTTCTGGATCGGAAGCCTCGTCAACGCAGGGCACGTAGCGTTATGCTCTCCCCTCGCACTTGTGCTCAATTTCCGGCAGTCGGGGCGCGGAGTTAGGCAGTCGCAAGGTCAAGTCGTCGGAGTTCGCATTGTTGTCCATGGCTGTGACCGCTGCTGATCCTCGAGTATCCAAGCCTCAGCGATCTCCCAGGTTGGGAACCCCAATACAGTCTGCCGGGCACCGTCATCGCCGACCACTTTAACGTCAAATCCACGATCCGAAGCGGAGGAAATTTCGTATATGGCCATATGACGAAATAACACCGTTCGCAGCCCGACACCATAGGACCGCCCGGGCGCACACCGAGGCTTGATACTGCATTCTGCCTTGTGGCGGAGCGGCTCACTATCCGCTCCAAAAGGATAGTGACCGCGGAGATCTCTCGATTTGAGGTAGGTCAGTGCTTGGTGCCTCAGGTCTTCGTCTGGCGCCTGCGGGCACGATATTCCTCCCGATCCCCGAAGCTGCGCCGACGGCCGCTGTCAAATCGGTCGGCGGGCTTGGGGCCGCCAAAGTTACAGTCACGCTAGTCGGCCTGGCGCGAGAGGATAGCTGATGGAGACCCTCTTGGATGCCACTCACGCGCAGCTTCGATGGTGCCGGCGGTGCTTGGAGGCCCACCACGGAATCCCGCGCTGCGCCGAGGTTTGTGCGAGGAATGCGAACGCGGACTGGCGGGCTCGACTGCTACTGAAAGCACGATGCGCGAAATACCGATGAAATCCTGCACCGACCGCGAAGATGCGCTGCACATAGAGCATCAAGGCCAGCGCCGCGGCACGCCATGTCACGCCTGTCCGGGCGGCGGCAAAAACCCGAGATGAATCAGCAGGAAACCAATGCTGGAAGGATAGGTGATGTCAGCGTGATCTCCTCGCGTACTTGCGCCTGGTGCAATCTCTCGGAGCCTACCGCCCTGGCGTGGAACGCCATCGCCGACGCCGGCGGGATGACGGTGCTCAGTATCTGCCGGCCTGCCCTGGAACTGAACGACGGGTGGAGAACCGCCGACGATCTGCGACCGTGTGCCAGTCACCCGCTCGATGTCCGCTATTCGCCGTGTTGCCCCGTACTGCAGAACGGTATGGCCACGCCGCTCGCGCCGTCCCGGCCGATGCGATGCACCTGGTCCTCCGATTGTGCGGGAAGACCGAAGTTGATGAGATGGAAAATACCCGTCACGTCGATACCGCGGGCGACGAGAAAAACAACCTCTGTACTCGTATTGTTCCCCGAAGTGGCTGCAATGTGGCCATCGCTCCCCATATGACATAGAGGCCACTTTTTGTTGAGAGCCGAAGTTTCGCGGCAAGATCGCCCGTCCGGCTGAATCGCCTCAGGAGTACATATGAACCGACGTGGTCTATGCCGCCCTTCATTGAAAATCACACGGTCGGGTGATCAGACGGAGGCGAATCAATTTTGCGTCGAGGTGTGGAATCCCTTCCTTCACGAATATCAAGCCATCAGTTCGGTCGAGGGGGGAGTGTCACGCGTTGATGAGTTGGCAAACCTCATCGGTCGCATGTGGGTGGAGCGACACCCGAAGCGGGATAACCTTAAGGATGTGCCGAACGCGGCGGAGATGGATGGAAAGCGCTGGGCCGAATTCCGCATCAATGCTACTGCCTTTAGAAGCTATGATACGAGGAGCGACGATCGTCGTGCCTGGACCAGAGCTACAGGATTAAAGCAGGCGGCGACGACAATTTGTACGAAGATAGGTTATATGCTGCCCAACACAGCGGCGCCGTGACAGATTTCGTGCCGCATTAAGGTGGGGAAATAGCTGGGCAAAATGCATCTGACACGAGAGCAAATAACTTTCCTGATCGATCTACAAAACGGGACCTGCCGCGCCACTGCGGCACAGGACGCGAGCGTCATAGGGCCGCTGATCAGAGCCAACCTAGTGCGCTGGGATGTCGATCCGAGTAAAGTGGCCAGCCGTCGCAACCCTCAGGGTAGCACCTTCAGTCTTACCCCACTTGGTGAGGTTTGCTTGGCTAAGCATGAGGCACAGTAAGCGCATGGCATACCGGCGGCGGGCATAACTGAACATGAGGCCCGCAGCCAGCATTCCGCACTACACAGGAACGGAACTGGCGCTCGACCGGGTACTGCACGCGTTCGCCATTTTGTTGGCGGTCGGCGGGGTCGCCTGGCTGTTCGAGGCAGCGCTGCCGGCTGCAGGGCTCGGTCAGCTTATCGGGTTAACGCTCTATGGCGTCGGGCTGATCGGCATGTTCGTAGCCTCTGCCGCCTATAACGCGTGCTACCCAAGCCTCGCGAGAGAACTGCTTCGCCGTGTGTCGATCCCGCCATGATCTTCGTTATGATAGCTGGAACCTGTACGCCGTTTGCGCTCCGCGTTCCCAGCTAACGTCAATCTGTTGCTCTGCGCGTTTGCATGGATCATCGCCGCAATTGGAGTGGTAGTGAAGCTGGCTTTTCCATGCGGTTTCGAGCGACTGCTGCTTGCACTGTATCTCGTCTTGGGGTGGACGATGTTCGGCATGGGCTGGGCCTACGCCGGCAATCTCCCAAACATTGCGTTGTTGCTGTTGTTCGGCGGCGGGGTAGCCTATTCGTGTGGTGCCTTCGTCCATGCCCGAGGTCGTGCACCCTTCAATAATGTCATCTGGCACGGATCGGTGCTGCTTGGCGCCAGCTTATACCAATCCTCAGATTGCCTGACCGATGCGAGCCCATGAGCGTCCGGCGAGAGACATGATCTTCCCGGGCTGATTGATGAGTGCGTTCCAGGCATCGCAGCAGTGTCCGACGATGTCGTCGAAGCAACTTGCGAGAGAACAGGCGAGATGGAGTGAGCGGCCGTGCCGACGAGCTGGAGTAGCCTGAAACGTATCCAGGGTCTACGAACCCGAGAGGCCGATGAGGCCCAGCCCGCGGACACCCATCTGGGCCAGCGGTCGCAGGGCCGCGTCGATAGGCCGGACATACGACTGCAGGCCACCACCACTGCTCAGCGTCAGATTCTTCTTGCAAGACAGGATGCCATCAACACGGATACATTGACGCAGACTGGCCAGATCGGATCGCAGAAAGCGCTTGCAGACGGGGCGGGCGTATGGATTTCTGGCATGTGTGCCGGGCTCAGTGCGGCCCGATGTCGGACGTTGCGCGACGGCCCAGAGCACGAACCCGGCGATGCCAGTACCGTCTGATCCCGCCGGATAAGCAGCGTTCCGTTGGTCGTCTGGGTACTGGTGGCGCAGCAATCAAAAGAATGATCGAGCAATGTCTTCCATGACGTGGTCGCGTCGCTCTTCGGATCCCTCGCGCGCGGCTGGCCAAGGATCGAGAAGTGCGCGGCCGACAACCGCGATGAGCAACACGCCTACGATCAGGAACAGAGTGTCCATTGGTGCTTCCTCCGGCCCGTGCGGGGCACGGACAGATGGCAAGCAACCGGCAACCGGCGCACTGAAACGTTTCGGACCAGCCGCACCGTCCACTCAGCCGGTGTGAAACATTCAGCGGAGCGCTTCAGCGCGTTTCCTCTATCGGGTCGGCCTTGTCGCCCGCGTCAGCAACCGCTGAAGCGATCGGAGCAGGCCAGGAAGCAGACCCTCATCACCGCCGCCCTCGGACTGGGTGTTGGCTTCCTCAGCTCATCAAGCTTCGCCGGCCGCTACATTGTCCGCGCCGCCTCTCCCGCCGAGGCGCAGCACCTGGTCGCCCACGGCGTCCAGCCGGGTCCCTGGGTGGTCAACGGGTATGGCATCGCACCGGCGGAGCGCACATCCTTCGCCACCGCAGCCATCGCCGAGACCGGCAGCAAGAAGTGCTACACCGTGCTCGACGTGTTGTTCTGCGACTGATCGTCGCCGCCACCCGCACCAGCATCAACTGTTCAGCGCAGCGCGGTCCGGCAGCAGGGGGCCACTGGCGCCGGCTTGTGTTGACAAACTGTCAGGGACAACCGCGGGCAGTTCTTGGTCCTCGGCCTCGGATATCCAGGCATTGAGCAGTGTGTATGAGACGGCGAGCACTGTCGGACCAAGAAAAATGCCCAGAAGGCCCGTTGCAATTAGGCCGCCGATGACGCCGGCAAGGATAAGCAGGAGCGGCAGATCGGCGCCCTTGCGAATAAGAATCGGCCGCAGGATGTTGTCCAGTGTCATAGCCGGGACAGTGAAGGCCAGCAGGACGGTGGCCCAAACGGTGTCGCCGACGAAGTACATCCAGACCACGGCCGGGATCAGCACAAGGGCAGGTCCGACCTGAGCCAGGCATAGTAAGAACATCAGTGCCGACAGCAGCGGCGCGAAGGGCACACCGGCGACGGCAAGGCCGATCCCGCCCAGCACGCTTTGGGCAATCGCGGTCACCACGACGCCGAGAGCCACAGCCCGGATGGCCTGCCCGGCGAGCCGGATCACCATTTCCCCCCGATCGCCGCTAAGTCTGCGGCCGAAGCGCAGGGCGAGGACCGCGGCCTTCTCGCCGTTCATGTACAGCACAGCGGCAATCGCCACGATCAGCAGAAGCTGAAGGATCACGGAGCCCAGGCTGCCGGCGGCAGAGGCGAACCATCTCGTCACTTCGCCCGCATAGGGCGTCAGCAGCGGCGCCAGCTCATGTGCGCCTGCCGAGGTAAGTCGGGCCCAGGCCTGAATGAGTGGCGCTCCGACCAGCGGCACCTGCGCCAACCAGTCTGGCGGTGGTGGAATTCGCAAGGACAGGACGGTCCGGACCAGTTCTGCGATTTCATCCACATTTGCCAGAACGGTCGAGACAGCCAGCCAGAACGGCACGATCAGAACCAGCAGCAACAGCAGGCACATGATCAGCACAGCGGGTCCGCGGCGGCGTACGACATGGCGCTGAACCCATGTCATCAGAGGCCAGGTTGCGATCACCAGGGTCGTGGCCCATACGATTGCCGGCAGAAACGGCTGCATCACCCACAAACTGGCGGTGATAAGCCCGCCTATGAACAGCACCGCCAGGGTTGTGCGAGTGATGTCGGTTTGGGACTGAGGCATGCTGCGTGCCTTTCTGATTCAGCCTGACGTCTGCAATTCGTGATCATCAGCAAAACACGCGGCGACATGGAAGGGCAGAGCGTGCAATCCCGACTGCCTGCAAGGCGTTTCTCGCTCAGCGCTCGACCGCTGCGGGTGAACCAGCGCTTGGGACCTGTCGCTTCAGGAAGACGGATGCTGCCTGTGGCGCTGCTGGATCAAAGATACCAGGTGCACGCGCTGTTCAAAGGCAAGCATCATGCGCGTCGCCGCCTCGTGGAACATGCTGTTAGCCACGTGGTCTAGCAGGTGACTCTTGAACTGGAAATCGATGACGAAGTCCACTTGGGTCTGTTGGCCGATCGGCGTGAAGGTCCAGGAGTTTGTCAAGTGCTCCAACGGACCCTCTATCGCGCGGACCATGACCTGCCGCGGTCGGTCCAGAGTAACCTGGCTGGTAAAGCTCTCCTGAAACGGGCCAAACCCGATGTCGAGATCGGCGATGATCTCCCGCGGATCCTCTCGGCGGAGACGCGCGCCGCTGCACCACGGCACGAACGACGGGTACTGCTTCACGTCTGCGACCACAGCGAAAAGCTCATCGACCGGATAGGCAAGCGTCTTTTGCTCCTCGTGCCGCGGCATGTCGCCTCCTTCAATTTACTTATCGATCAGCGAACATCCATGCGCAGTTCTACGATGCCTCGCGATAGAGCTTCGGCCGCTTGCGCACCGGATCCAGCAGCGACCAATCGCCCCCCTCCACCTCATGGCCTTTGGGAAACGGCGGACGCGGCTCCATGCCGAGCGAGCGCATGACGCGGTCATCGCGATAGTAGCATTGCAGGATGACGCTGCTCAGTCCCTTCAATGCCTCACTGTGGTGCTCGCGCAGTTGCGCCACCTTCGCCTGGCGTGCCGACGGATCAAGATCGGCAAAGCCTTCCAGCTCGCGAAGCACCGTCATCACATGACGCTCGTCGCGGCCGAAGCTGCGCAGAATTTCGGCGAAAATCGCATCGTCGGCAGCACTCGGCACACGGTATTCGACGCTCGCGGGGATCATCATCTCGGCAAGGCAGCCCAACGTGCGGCGCTGGTCGTCTGACAACATGGCAGACCTCAATCGAACAGGGTGGCAAGGCGGCTCTTGATGTTGTCGGCAACATAGAGCGCCAATGCCTGGATGGTTCGCGTCGGGTTGACGCCGGCCGAGGTGACGAAAATGCTGCCGTCGACGACGAACAGGTTCTTTACGTCGTGGCTGCGGCCCCATTCGTTCACCACCGAGCGTTCCGGATCGGTGCCCATGCGCGCGGTG